>DBZV01000018.1:8883-26816 GCA_002311865.1 Dehalococcoidia bacterium UBA1151 | reverse complement strand
ACAACTATTTGGGGCAGGTCACGACCGTGATGCGCCGCATGGGGAACTCACCTCCGCTATTGCGGATGGCGGCTCGCACTCGTTCGCGCGATTCCTGCACTGCCATATCGGGCAGTCCAACTATGTTGAACGCCGGGGGTCCCGGGGAAATATCTACCTCCACCTCAATGACGTGGCCGTCCAGTCCAACCACCGCGGCCGTCTTAGTTTTGGCAAGCATGCTTTTGGAATCTCCCTCGAATATCCACTGACAAGTCCCGGAAACTCTGGCAAGAATAGGAACAAACGTTCGGATATCCAACAGGCGGATGGCAATCGGCGGGGCGCGGTTTCCGTTAAGCTTTCGCCAGATAGCAAATTGAGGGCAGCAAATTAATGCGAATCGCACCCGAACGCAAAGACTTTCCAGATGCCTGGTACAACGTCGTCCCAGATCTGACGTTCCCGGCGCCGAATATGCGCAGTCCAAGTGGATATCGACTTGGTCCGCACGATCTTGAGCCGTTTGTTCCAGATGAGTTGATCAAGCAGGAGTTGGAGCAAAAAGAGCGGCAGATCAAGATCCCCAAGCCGCTCCAGGAGTACTACTCAGACTGGCGGCCAACGGCTCTCCACAGGGCTGAGCGGCTCGAAAAAGAACTTGGCACCCCGGCGAAAATCTTCTTCAAGCTTGAAGGCGTGACTTCGTATACCTACGAGGCAAACACCGCCGTTGCGCAGGCGTACTACGCCCGTGAACAGGGCGTGAAGCGGCTAGTTACCGGCACAGGCAACGGCGAGTGGGGCGTTTCCCTGGCGATGGCTACTAACGTGTTCAATCTCGATTCGTCTGTATACATGGTCAGGTCCAGCTACGAGGAGAAGCCGCACGGTCGATATGTGATGGAGGTGCTGGACACCGAGGTCATCCCGAGCCCTAGCGATAAGACGGCGACGGGCCGACAGCAACTTGAACAGGATCCGAATTCGCCCGGCTCACTGGGACTGGCGCTGAGTGCGGCGTTTGAAGATGCGAGCCACGATGTGGACACCAAGTTCGCGTGGGGCACGGTGATGAACCACGTCCTGCTGCATCAGACGGTTATCGGACTGGAAGCGAAGCGGCAGATGCGGCGCGCGGGCGGTCGGCCAGACATCTTGATTTCGGCGGTTGGCGGCGGAAGCGCGTTTGGCGGACTGATATTCCCGTTCTACAAGGACTTGCTGGGCAAGGCGCGATTTATCGCGGTGGAAGCTGCGGAGTACCCCAGCCTGACGAAGGGTAAGTACGGCTACGACTTTGGCGACTCGCAGGGCCTGGCGCCCATGATCAAGATGTACACACTTGGCCGCGGCTACATGCCACCGAAGATGCGGGCGGGCGGTATGCGATATCACGGCATGTCGCCGCTGATCAGCGCCCTCTACCGCGAGAAGCAGATCGAAGCTCGCGCCTATACGCAGCACGAGGCGCTGGGGGCTGCGGTGACGTTTGCCAGGGCGGAGGGAGTGATCCCAGCGCCAGAGTCGGCATACGCTGTGAAGGCGGTGATTGACGAGGCTATTGCCTGTCGGGAGAATCGCGAACGCAAGAACATCCTGTGCGTAATCAGCGCCAACTCCAACCTGGACATTGAAGCGTTCCACGAATTCGTGGATGGCTCTGACACCTCTGTTGGGGAGTATTCGGAGTCGGCAAGCCAGGCAGCACTATCCGACCTGCCATCCGTAGATGAAAACGATGAGTAAGACGAGGCCTAATCAATGAAACTATTTGATTCGGCGCGAGCGTCTGAACTCATGGAAGCGGCAGGCGTCGATTGCATCATCGCGTCGTCGAAGCACAATGTGGCGTACCTCTCCGACTACTGGCACATGGTGAGTGACGATTTCTACGTCCTATGGGATCTCTCGGTCACGCACAAGACCTTTTGCGGCGTGCCCGCAGACCCCGGCAAAGACGCGTTCATCGTCGCCGGCGCCAGTGAGAAGACGACGCTGGAGCGCGACGACCCGTGGATCAAGGACCGCCGATACTGGGGTCCCGGCTACTACATCCAGACGTGGGGGGGCGAAAAGCCTGACCCCGGAGATCCAACTGAGGAAGTTGCCGCGGCACTGGCGGAGCGTGGTCTCACGAACGGCACGATTGCCGTAGAGCGCCGTTATCTGGGCGTCGGCTACTTCGATCAACTCGTTGAGCGGCTGCCCAATGTGAAATTTGTCGATGCAGAGGACATTCTCTGGAAGCTCCGAAAGGTGAAATCAGCCGAGGAACAACGCCGGTTACGCGTGTGCTGCCAGCAGACCGCAGAAGTCTGGCTGGAGGTGATGCACGAGGCGGAAGCGGGCGTCACCGAACTTGAGATGATGCACCAGTTCACCGCCAAGTTCGCAGGACGTGGCATGGAACCTGAGCGCACGTATGTGATATTCGGCCCGGCAGGACTAGATCTGAAGAACGGTTCACCCGTGCCATCGAACAACCCTCTCAAAGAAGGCCAGTTCATCAGAATCGACGTCCAGGGCCGGTACGAGGGCTACGTCAGCAACATGTCGCGGGTCATTGGGTTTGGCGAGGTCACACCAGAGATGAGGTCAGTGCAGGCGCTGGTCAAGGACATGGTCGAGACGCTCATCCCGGAGGTGAAACCCGGCATGCCGGTGCGGGAGATACGGCGCAAGGAGTTGAAACTGTACGAGGGCACTGGTTTCACGCCGGTGGTGCCGTACACGGGGCACGGAGTGGGCCGAGTGGTGCACGAACCTCCTTACCTGATGGAGGATGATGCAACTATCTTGGAACCAGGCATGTCCGTAACCCTTGAGCCAACGGTGAATTACCAGGCCGATGGCGATATCTTCATATCGCTGGAAGACCAGTTTATCGTGACTGAAAACGGGGCGGAGTATCTGACCAAAGACGCGCCGCTGGACCTGTATGTCTGAGTAAATGAGTTTTTGAATAGATAGCCCTCACCGCATGATTGTAGAACTCGCAATGGACTGGAGTTGCTAGTTGCCCGATAGAGACGGCAAGGTTGGAAATCACCCGCACGACTGCTATTGCGATCAGTGCAAGGCTGACCGACGTAAGAGATACGAGGCGGCAAAATCGTCTTTTTCAAAATGGGAGCCCGCTGGTTCCGATTCAACCGGAAATGGAGATATGTGGATCGGGCTGACGATCATCGGTGTGGTATTGCTAATCGCGGGCGGGGCGGTGTGGTTCATTTTCTTCAACGAATCAGGAAGTAACGCTCACGAAGAAAATATCGCCATTGTTGAAGGTGATACCCCGCCGCAAGTCCCATCACCAGTCGTTGAACGATCAAAAGAAACTGAATCTGCGCCCGCACCGAAAATTATCCCTCTGGAAAGTGAACTCCCACAGGTGGTTTTCGACGAATTCCACGATGACTGGTACGACAGGTGCGACTCGCCCCAGCAGTCAGAGTTGAAGATCGTCCGATCGTGGAATGGAGTTGGGCCCGGCGAGATAGACATAACACCACCTGCAGATTCGTACTTCTTGGTAGTCCGGGGATCGCCCAGCGCTGCTACTTGATCCTTCGAAGGCTCGTATCACACTAGTAGACTGACGCATGACTTACTCACCCTGACCAGTGACGTGCCGGATAATACTGCTGATGCTCAACAGCGGTGCATATCTCGATTCGGTCGGGCCCGGACTGACCGATTGGAAATTGAGTCATTCGGAATGTCCTGGATCGTGGACCTCATAGCCCCAAAGGATGGAATGCCATTGGCAGATGATCAGATTGATGCCCTTTCCGGATATTTCTCTTCTTGCCCTCCAAGACCGCCCGAAGAACTGCTTCGCGTGTTGGGCCGCTGGACTTCGACTGATATAGGCGACTTTGGACAAGTCTCATTCCAAACCTCTGTGCCAGCCAACTATCTAATTGTAGAAGCCGTTCCGATCGATCCCAAGCGACCGTGGGACTTCAACTCGCTTGAAACACAGGGTGAATGGCGTAATTTAGGACCGAAACTCTCAAGTCAAACTGATGGGCTGATTGACTCGACTGCGCTTTGTCCTTCCACCTCAGAGCGACATAGACTCAATATTGAATCAAATGGCGTCGACTGGACCTTGTGGCAGATTGGGGTGCCAAGATGAGGTCGTCAAACATCGACCTCCCACGCTCTTGCCAAGGGGGATCGCGATAGCCTGTTGCACCCTGTACACATCTAAATAAGTAGAACTTCCATTTCAGCCAGTTTCAGGAGACTCCGTTGCGAGAACGGGACTATCGAGACAACCCGCATCCTTCGAACTGCACGTGCGTGCAATGCACAGCGCGTCGCAACCGCACCGGATCATTTACTGCCAGTACCAATCCGGTAGCGCGCTTCGTCGCATCAATCAGGCGGATGCTTCATATCTAGCAGCGTGTAGACTCCGCCTCTCACCGAACTAAAGAACGACGGAGTTGTCAGCAGCATGAGTCCCTCGCGCCCCAACGTCCTCCTGATCATGACCGATGAGCATCGTGGCGATGCGCTTGGGATTGAGGGCCATCCGGTGGTTGAGACGCCGTACCTGGATAGCATCGGCGCATCGGGATTCCACTTCACCAACGCCTACAGCGCGTCGCCCGTGTGCATCCCAGCGCGCCGAACGGTGATGACGGGGGCGAAGGCCTCATCGCATGGCGTCTTTATGAACTACCCGACGCATCTTGATCTGACCACGCTCCCAGAGGTGCTCTCCCAGGCGGGTTACCAGACTCACCTGGTCGGCAAGCTCCATCTCACTCCCCACCGAAAACTGTACGGATTCGACTCGGCAGATTGGGCCGACGCTCCGGCCCAGCCCGACACATCTCGAGTGAACAACGACTACCAGCTATTCCTCATGGAGCACGGGTTGTATGGCCCCGACATTGGCCGTGCTCACGGTGCTGACGAGAACGGCTGGGTGGCGCGCCCGTTCCATCTGGACGATCGGTACCACTTCACCAACTGGTGTGCGGAAAAGGCGATGCGATTCCTAGAGCGGCGGGATCCGACGACGCCGTTCTTCCTGAAGGTGAGTTTCCACGCGCCCCATGCGCCCTGCACCCCCCCGGCCTACTACTTCAATAAGTACATGGACGCCGATATCCCGGAGCCAGAGGTTGGCGACTGGGCGCGGGTGTTCGATGAGCCTCAGCGAGGGCTCGACGTATCGTCGTGGAGGACTGCGCTCGACCCGAAGGTGATGAAACAGTATGCGGCGGGCTACTACGGTTCGATTGAGCATGTTGACCACCAGATCGGCCGGATGTTCAACCACGTTCCTGAAGACACGATCATCATCTTCACCTCTGACCATGGGGAGATGCTGGGGCAGCACCAGTGGATCAGGAAGCGCTCGGCGTTTGAGGGCTCGGCTCGAATCCCGTTCCTGGTGAAGCTGCCCAAGAGTGCGGGCATCGAACAGGGCCGGCAGATCGAGAGTGTCGTGGAACTGATGGATGTGATGCCGACCATCCTCGATGCGGTTGGCGCGGACATCCCAGACTCAGTCGATGGCAGCAGTGTGATGCCGCTCCTTCGCGACTCGGACTCCGAATGGCGCGAGTTCATTCACGGCGAATGTTCACCGCTGGAAACCCTGGACTCCGGTATGCAGTTCATCACCGATGGGCACGAGAAGTACATCTACTATCCGGCAACCGGCGATGAGCAGTTCTTCGACCTTCGCACCGACCCGACGGAGATGGTCAACCAGATCGACAACCCTGCCTACCAGGATGCGATCGCGCGCGATCGGCGCCGGCTCATCGATGAACTGGAAGGCCGCCCCGAGGGCTTCGTGCTCGAGGGTGAATTGACTCCGGTTGGTGGGCCAACGCCGCCCTACCTGCCGGGGTTTGAGAATCTAGGATAGGCGACGGTAGATCGCCGATTAGCGACCCTCCAGCTCGGCCACGTACGGCGTCTGCTCCATTGGCGGGAAGACCTTCTCCTCCGTATACGGGTGTGCATCTGCGACTGCTTCGTCTAGCTCGTATCCGATGCCGGACTCTGTTGGCGGGATGATATAGCCGTCCTGCCACTGGATTGGCTTCTTCAGGATTTCGGCGTAGAAGCCATCGAACATGCCAATGCTCTCCTGGATCAGGAAGTTGGGACTGCACGTCGCCAGTTGGATGTTCGCGGCCGCTTCGATTGGTCCTGCGTAAAGGTGTGGGGCCATCTGGGCATAGTGGGCTTCTGCCATGCCGGCGATCTTCTTCGCCTCAAGGATTCCGCCAACTCTTGCCAGCGCGGGCTGGAGAATCGACGCCGCTTGCTTATTGAGCAGTTCGGCGAAATCGTACTTGGTGACCAGGCGTTCGCCGGTTGCAACCGGAATGCTGGTGGAGTGCGCCACCCTGGCCATCTCGTTCTTGTTTTCCGGCGGAACGGGCTCCTCGAACCAGAGCGGATCATACTTCTCCAGCCGTTTCGCCAGGCGGATGGCGCTGGATGTGGTCATTTCACCGTGGGTCTTCACCAGCAGGTCGGCCTTGCTGCCTACGGCGTCCCGCAGGTTCTTCGTCACCAACTCAGCATTGTCGAGCCGCTCTAGCGAAATCTGGCGTGGGTCGAACGAGCCCATCGGCATGACCGGGTCGTACCCGATGGCCGTGAAGCCCAGGTTGACGTAATACTCAGCCCGTTTCGGTGCGATATCGGGGTCGTTGTGGACGCTGCGGCGGGCGTTGGTGGCGGCGTTGTCCGGGGTGCTTCCAACGCCGGATTCCGGGTACAGGTAGGTGTATGAGCGAAGCTTGTCGCTCACCATTCCCCCAAGCAGATTGTACACGGGTTGACCAACCGCCTTGCCGACGATGTCCCAGCATGCGATCTCCAGGGCGCTGATAATCCCGCCCATGGTGAACTCTGGATGCTGGCCGAAGCCGCTGGAGTAGATGACCCGCCACATCGTCTCGATCTGGAAGGGGCTCTGGCCGATGACGTGGCGCTCAGCAACGTCCTCGATGAGCGATCGTACCCGGCTGGGCGAGAACGGCACTCCGTAGGCCTCTCCGTAGCCGGATATGCCGTTGTCCGTTGTGAGCTTCACGAACACCCAGAAGGGGCCACCAAAATGGGGCGGTGGATTCTCAACTGCCCACGTCTTAACTTCTTTGATCTTCATGCAGGCGCTCCAATCGAAATTCACGGCGTCATTGATATGTCTAGGGCGGCGATTGTACGCCGCGATTGCTCCCCGGAAAACTCTCTTAAGTCGCGTGCTAAGATTCGGCCTCCCCGAGCGCTGTCCAGATTGTTCAGCGTGGATTTCGCGCCCAGTTCAGGAGCACAGCATGGCCCACGAACAGCCAGAACCAAAACCGTTCCCACTGCCTCCACACTTCCCGGTCGATTGGTCAAATCCGGAAGACGAGAAGAAGGCGTGGATGTACGACCGTTCTCACGCGGCCGCCCCGATTACACCGATGACAGGATGGGTTGCAGCTAACCCCTGGACTGAGGGCACCGCACGCGGCTTCAAAAACGCTGGCCAGCCGATTTCGCTATTCTGCGACCGCTTCAATACGTACTACTTCAACTCACCGCATCCCACCGTCCCGCCCGAGGAGATGGAAGAGGCAGGGCTCCACGCTGAGGCGACCTTGAAAGCGCTGCACCCGGTATTCAATGACCGGTGGGAGAACGAATGGCTTCCCAGGGTTATGGCTCACCACGAAGTGTGGAAATCGTTTGATCTGGAAGGTGCTTCTCATGCCGAGCTTCTGGCGCATATGGACGATTCGTTCGAGCGATATGCCGACCTGTGGGACATCCATTTCCACGTGAGCGTTCCGGTGCTGGTCGCTATCAGCATGTTCGTTGATATGTATCTCGATCTTTTTGAGGGTAGTTCCGAGCTCGATGCACTTGAGCTTCTCAAGGTTGACCACAACCTCAGCCTGGAGGTTGGCTACCAGCTCTGGGATCTGGCACAGAAGTACAAGGACACTCCGTCAGTCGCGAATCCGATTCGTACGAAGTCCACGAATGCCGCCATGTCCAGCTTTGTGGGTACGGTTGAGGTTCGTCAGTTCCTTGAAGATCTGAAGGCACTAGTGAACGAATACGGTCGGCGAGCGGACGGCGTGATTGAACTTGCGTCACCCAGTTGGACAGAAGATCCAACTCCCGCCCTGACCGCCATTCGAGAAAACATGGCGCCTAATGCAAAACACCCGCGCGCTAACCACGATGAGCAGATCAAAGAGCGCGACGCCGTTATCGCGGCGGCAAGAGAGAAGCTGGCGAATCACCCGGATGACGCGAAGGGCGCATTCGAGATGTTCCTCGCGGCCGGACGCTCTGGAAGCCAGGTGCAGGAGGACCATAACTTCTGGATCGACCAGGGTGGGCTGCACCACGTGCGCCAGGTTCTGCTGGCGCTGGGCGACAGACTGGCCGCAAAGGGTGTCATCGCCGACCGCGGCGATGTGTTCTATCTGGTCCCGGACACGGTGCGATCTGGAATCCTGGACGGTGGCGACTTCCAGCAGCAGATTGCGGATGAGAAGACAGAGATGGAGAAGTGGGCCAAAATTTCCCCACCTCCTTTTATCGGAACCGACTACGGCCCACCGCCGGATAACCCGGTTGGAAAAGCTATCGGCAGATTCTTCGGCGGACCGCCCAGCATTTCAGAGGAAGCAGACCTGGTAACTGGCACGCCGGTTTCTGCTGGCGTTGCCCGCGGTACCGCAAGGATCATCATGAACATCCAGCAGGGAACGCGTCTGAAGCAAGGCGATATTCTTGTGGCGCCGACGACGGCGCCGCCATGGACGCCGCTTCGGTATCGCGGCGGCAGTTGTGACTGATGTGGGTGGCGCATTGAGCCATTGTGGGATTGTTGCCCGTGAGTACGGTATCCCCTGCGTGGGTGGGACGGTTGTTGCCACTACGAAGATTCCGGATGGCGCGATGATCGAAGTGGATGGAACGGCGGGCGAAGTTCGCATCCTGTCTTCATAACGCAGTGGCAGGTTTGAATCCTGCCTACTCATTGCAAGAACGAACTGTGGCCCTGGATAGCCCTCCAAATAAGATCAACAGCGACTCTGGGCCATGGTGAGCCAAACCACCGCATTGGCAGATACCGACCGTAAACTCGAAAAACGGGTGACGCTGTTTGTCGCGCTCGGAATCATCTTTGCGCCCCTGAACTCGACGATGATCGCAGTTGCGCTCCCGGACATCGTGGACGACTTCTCGGTGAGTCTGACCAACGCCAGCTGGCTGATCACGGGCTACCTCATCGCCATGGCGTCAATCCAGCCGCTGACGGGGAAGATTGGCGATCGATTCGGGCGTCGCCAATTGATTCTTGGCAGCATCGTTGGATTTGGGTTTGCGTCACTTCTTGCGACCGTGGCCCCAAACTACCCGATGCTCCTAGTGGCGCGGCTCCTCCAGGCGCTGACGATTGCAGCGGTCATGCCAAATGGGTCGGCGCTCTTGCGATCGGTGATTCCAGAGAATCGACGCGCCCAGGGATACGGGCTGGTTGGAGCTGTGGCCGGAATATCTGCGGCTTCCGGGCCTCCGCTGGGTGGTCTGCTGGTTGAACTGGCGGGGTGGCGCGCAATCTTCCTGGTGAACATTCCAGTAGTTATACCGCTGCTGTATATCGGCTGGCGTTGGTTGCCACGAATGGAAACCACCACGCAGGGCGATGACAGGTTCGATATCGTCGGTGCGATCTTGCTACCTACGATCTTGATTGCCGGAGCTTCGTTGCTGATCTTTGGACTCAAGGGCGATGGCGTTGGCACGACAGCAATCGTGATCTGGGCTGCCGCCGTGCTCGCTGGACTGGCTGGATTTCTGGTCTATGAGTCACGTCATTCAGACCCCGTGTTCCAGCCGCGGTTCTTCATGATTCGGCCATTCTCAGCGGCCTCCTCCGGGGTCGCATTCAGCAACATGGCCATGTACATGATGCTGATAGCTATCCCGCTACTGTTGACACAACGTGAGGGCGTATCAAAACTTGAGATCGGCCTGATCCTCACAGCGCTATCGGTAGGCAGCGCCGGGCTCGCGCCAATCGGCGGCAGACTCTCAGACCGCATCGGGCGTAGGACGCCGGTGGTTGCTGGGATGCTGCTTCTGACGGTGGGGGCGTTCATCCTGCTGGCGGGCGGGGCTGATATCGGCACGCAGAATCTCGTGGTTGCGCTGTTTATCGCCGGGGTTGGGCTGGGATTGGCCGTATCCAGCATGCAGGCAAGTGCGGTGGAGTCGGTGGCGGCCGAGCATGCGGGCGTGGTTTCCGGGATCTACTCCACCAACCGCTATCTGGGTAGCATCGTCGGCTCGGCGATCATCGCCGGAGTGTTGAGCGGGGCCGAGACGGCAACCAGCGGATTCGACAATCTCTTCGTGATCATCGCGGTAGCGTCTGTTGGGTCGGTGGTGGTCGCGCTGGGTCTGAACTCCCGTCGGGGTCAGAGTTCGGCTAAAGCCTTGTAGCCACGGGGGGCTACCCCTACGGGGGAACCGGGTAGTCACAAGGGCTACCACTACTGGACCTGTAGCGAGGGCTGCCCCTAGCTAGAGCGCGGTGATTGGCCGGGCCTGGAGCACGTAGAGTTCGCCGCCCTCGAACGCCCACTCAAGATCCATCGGCATGCCAGCCTTCTCTTCGGCGTCCCTTGCGATGGTTGCGACCTGAACCGCGGCCTCGTCGGTCAGAGTTGATGCGCCAACCTCCGCCGCAGAGCACTCAGTCTGATGCGCGGTGCCTTTATCCCCAACAACGAACTTGGTCTGTTTCACCGGCGATATCTGCTTCGATGATACGGTCATCGACACCTTGTCGACGATATAGGTATCCGGTGTCACGATGCCTGAGACTACCGACTCGCCAAGCCCCCAACTTGAGTTGATATAGATCTCATCGCGGTTGCCCATGATTGGGTTCATTGAGAACACAACTCCTGCGATATCAGATGGGATGACTCGCTGCACGACGATAGCCATTGCGAGATTGCTGAGCACGTGGCCGCCCATGGTCCCGTAGCTGACGGCACTGTCCTCCCACATGGATGCCCAGCAGTCCCTGATCCCGCTCTCCACCTCGGCAGCGCTTCGGAGGCCAAGGACGGTGAGGTACTGCCCGGCAAAGCTGGCCGAGGCTGAGTCTTCGGCGTTGGCTGAGGAGCGGCAAGCAACGGTAATTTCACCGCTACCCTCTCGGGAGATCGAGTCCCAGATCGCGCCTATTTCGTCTGAGAACTCGGAGTTGAAAGTTATGCCGCTGATGGACGATCTCATGTCGGCGGCGAACTCGAGCAACTCATCTTCCGTCGCGCCATCAAGTTGTTCGGCAGAGGGTCCGATGTTGTTGGCCGCGAGTTCCTGTCGGTAGATTTCTGCCGGGACTACGAAGCCTTCTGGCACCTGAAAGCCCCAGGATTCGAGTCGATGTAGCCCGTGCCCCTTCCCTCCTACAATGTCGGATGAGGTGGAGTCTGCGAAGGAGAGAAAGTAGTTCATTCGACTATGTGCACCAATCCGTCGGTACCGGAAACGGTAACCGTCTGGCCGTCTTTGATAATTGAGGTTACGCCGACGATTCCCACCACCGCTGGCAGTCCCACTTCCCGTGCTACCACGGCGGGGTGAGAGAGCACGCCACCGGCCTCGGATACCAGGGCCGCGGCGACCCGGAATAGTGGGGTCCACATTGGGGCGGTACTTCGGCAGATGAGGATATCGCCGCTATTCAACTTGCCGAACTCATCCGGGGTGAGGATCACTCGGGCAATTCCGGTTGCCTCACCCTTTGAGGCGGCCGTGCCTTTTAGTGTGATGGGGCCGTCCTGAATCTGATCACCTCCGCCGGGCAACGTCTTCAAGGCATCGTGATCTGGCGGCGCTGTGCCGAGGTATTTCGGTGGCGTTCTACGGATGTTCACAGCGCGCAGATCGCGTCTTTCGTTGGCGAGCGATTGGAGGTTGGCGGGAGTTTTGGCTTTGATGCTCAGTTCCGCCTCTTCGATATCGATGAACCAGATGTCATCGGCCTGTTCAAGGGTTCCGTTGGCAACGAGCCTGCGGCCAACTTCGGCGAGCACGATGCGAATGATGGCGTGACTCGCCTGGTCTATGTAGTAGGAGTGATCTTCTTTTAGCGGCCAGAGATCTTCGGCCAGCGAAAGTGCCGCTTCGAATTTTTGGAGCATGCCTGAGTCGCCCGCGGCTTTTTGACGCGCTGCGTTGATGAGACCGGCCCTGGTGGCGAGGAGCTCGGCTTCGTTGTTGCTGGTGGTTCCGGGTGAAAGGAGGCGTGATCGAATCAGGTCGAACGAGGCTGCCGGGTTCTCCTTCCAGGTAGGGAACAACATATCGAAACCGCCGGGGCGATAGCCGAATTCGTATATGTAGGCGTCGAATTTAGCGAGCCACTTCACCCCGTCTTCATGGCGCCCCATTGCCTCGATAATGGCGGTTGCGTCGCGCTCACCCTTGATCACCGATGCGACCTCGTCGGACGCTTGAGCGCCAGCAGCAAGGGCGTCCAGCGCCTCGATGGCCTGCACGGTTTTGGAGTTACTGCTCCGGAGCAGCATGTGGGCGGTATCTTCTGCATCGTCGCCCATGATCTCCAGGTAGATTTTCTTGAGGCGATCGGCTGCGGTCATCGCTGGCATCACGAGCAGGTGGTGGAGGTACCAGTGGTGCCGATTCAGTCCGAGGAATTCTTGCAGCGTCGCCCAGAGATCGGTGTCGTTGAGGCTGGCGAGATCGACCGATTTCATGTGCTCCAGATCACGCTCCAGGCCGGGACGCCACTCGTTGAGCCACTTGTCGAGGGCGGACCCAACGGCGAGGTCGAGTAGTCGCTCGCGCTCGGTTTTTTCTTCCTCGGTTTGCTCCACGGCGGTCGAAGTGCCGTAGGGGTAGCCGTTGAAGAACTTTCGCAAACCGCCGGGTCGGTACGTACCGGTTTCCTTGCTCGCCTGGCCCATCCCCATCCGAGTGACCTGGCCCATGGAGGTCGACATCGTGGAGGCGGGAAGTGGTGAGTGGAACTCATCCCATGTCCAGAGCCGGGTTGGCTCTTCTTCATCGTCCCATGTGACGGGAAAGTCGGCTGGTTCGGGGAGTCTTGTTCCCTTTACGTCAGCGTTGGAGAGGGCGCACATCTAAATGGGGACTTCTTTCGGAATGGAGACGGGGCAGGTTTGAAACCTGCCCCTACCGATTATTTCGGAGGCAGGATCTAACCGCGAACCAGGATATTGGGAGCCGGGCTTGATTCTGGCCCGACAAAATTATGTTTCGTGAACAGCGTGAGCCATGTTAGCGCAGCGCCTACCCGGTAATCTCATCACTGTGGAGCAACGAGGCTAATACCTTTGGCGTCCGAAGCGTCGATCAGAGTCGTCGGACGATGTTCCGATGCCAGATCGAACCGGCGGTCAGGCCTAGCACAGCCAGCAGTAGTCCTACGATGAGGATTCGTGTCGAAGCGTCGCGCTCGGCCGTTCGATCACCTGTGGCGGGCAGTATGACATCTGCCCGTGGAGTGGCTGTGGGGACAGGGGTTGGGGTGATATTCGGCGACTCATCGATTTCCGTGCCCACCGTGAACAGGCTGAACCGCTGCACGAACGCGGTTAGAGTTTTGGCCATCAGGTCCACCTGCGTATTCAACTTGGACCATGCCCCAATCTCCTCGTCGTACTTCATCACAACGAGGTTAAGGGCTCCGCCAGCAGCTTCTGCCTGAGCGTCCGTATAGCGGAAAGTAATTTCAACTGCGCGGTCGGCGATGAAATCTGGAACTGGAGCGCCATCTGGGGTTGTGAACGAAAGTTCTAACACGGGACCGCCAAGGGTTATCAGTCGGACTCCCGTGGGGACTTCTGGCACCTGCTCCGGTTGAATCTCGGCGATCTGTATCACCAGGAATTCCGACACCGTACTTGGTCGAATTCGCACGGTAGTTGCGCTGTCTAATGATGAGACTACGGCACCCTGTTCTGGCGTGATGATTCCTGTTGCAGCACCATCGATAGTGGGTGGCGGCGGATCAGGGATTGGGCCGGAAGGGTTCACGGGCTCCGGGGTGGGCGGCGGCGCGGGTGGCTCAAGCACTGTCACAATGAGGTCTGCCGTGCTGGTGGCTCCGGTGGACGGCTGGTGTCCGGTTAGCGATATCGTGACCTGTGTGGGACCGACCGGCGCGACGAACAGGCCAAATTCATCGATCGACCCTCCCGAAGATTCCCAGGTTAGGTTCACGTCCGGGGCGGGCGTGCCGGAACTGGTAAGGGGGAACGCGCCAAATCGCGTCGTTCCGAGGCTCGATATTGTGAATCCATTCAAGGCCGTGCTGATACTAACCATCGCCGTATCGACGGGAGTTACGGTCTGTGCCGAGGTGGTAGCCACACCGGTGCCGTCTACGTTGATCGAAGCCACGGTGACCGTGTAAACCGTACCGTTAGTCAGACCCGTGAGAGTCGCCTGATACTCCGGGGGAGAGGTGTTCAACTGCTCCATTTCGGAGAGCGTGAACGTCTGTCTCAGCTTCTCTTCAGCATCCGCGAAGGCCACGAACTCATACGCCGTCACCGGATCGAACAGAGCATTGCCGAGATCATCCACGAGTGGTTCATCCACGATCGCATCTATTGCCCCATCTTGCGCAACGAGGAAGTTCACTGGCCCTGGCGGCAGATTCCGGATATTGAACTCTTCTTCATCAAGCGGGTATGTGCCGTCTTCGTCCGTGACTGAAATAGTCAGCGTTATACGGTCCTGATGACTGTACGTGTGTGCAACCGGCAGGGTTGAGGTTGTGGTAGTCGAGCCATCACCCCAGCCAATGATCCATTCCGAAATCGTGTCAGACCCCGGGCCGACCACGATCGCGTCGAACGAGAATGGTTGGCCTTCGATCGGGTCATCCAGATGTGCGGTGATGAGCGTGGGAGGGACGTTCTTGATACTTACCGCTGCGTTGGTGGTACCGGACATGGCGTCGGCTCGGACAGCTGGATCGCCGTCACGTACCGTGAGTTCGACCATGAACGGCCCCGGCCCGTCTAGGCCAACGGCGGAAAACACGATATCCCTGCTCGTGAAATCGATGATGTTATCGCCGTTCAGATCCCACTCGTAGAGCAGATCATCACCGTCCGGGTCGGTGCTCGCAGCGCCGCTCAAGACCACTGAGCCTCCTTCGGGTACCTGGGACACCCGAAGCGTGGTGCTGGCGGAGGGGACGTTGTTCGTGCTGGGGATGACGGCGTGCGGGGTCAGGCGATTGTTGATGCTGTTGTCGATCTGCGCCCTGAGCCACTCAAAAAAAGTCGCTTGCCGTTCTGGGAGAAATCCCGAACAAGTCCGCGATCCCAGGGATCTCGGTGGCAATCGTGAGCGGAGGGATGGTATAGCAAGGCGTGGTAGAGGTGGACGGGATAACTTCGATTGGGTGAATAATGTCACATTGGGGATTTATTTCGGTGCCACCAACAGGTGTTCCCGAAAGCGGAGGTGCGATATAACACTTTCCCCCACTCTCAATCAGCAACAAACAGGAGTTGGGCGCAACGCCGGGCGATGGAACACCTGGAGACGGGGGGATTGTGTAGCACTTGCCGCCGTGAGCGGACTTCCAGAATGGACAGGGGGGGTCTGATTTGCCAGTTCCGTCACTGGGAGGTACCGAGTAGCACAGTCCGCCGGATCGGAATACTAGGAGCGGATCAGACGTAGGGGGACACAGAAATCCCGTCTCACCAAGGCCATCGAAAGGAGGTACTGACCAACAATTTTTGGCCCCGTTCTCGTCATTGTGTTCAAACGGCTCAGGGAGTGCGCAATCTTCTTTCTTCACCCCACCTTCAGGAAATCCGGAGGTGACCTTAATGTCAAATATGATGCCGCCCAGTGCCCAATCAACAATCTGCTCATTCGTCTTCTCTGGAGTTGAAGTAGAGTAAAATTGGCCCGAAAAGTCGGTGTCTTTGATCGTGGCAATATTACTCTTCAGCCCATGCCACCATTCGGGCTTGGTTCGATCAGTAAACATGACGTCAGCTTCGTCTGAATCCATGAAATTGGTGATCGGAGTGATTGGGTCTTCCAGAAATGTCGTGATGTCAGCGGCTGTATCTAGAATGTCTGTTCCCAGTTGCTTAAACCACCTCTCAGCCGCCCAGTATGAGTCCTCGATGGCATTCCGAACGGCGGCCTCGAAGCTCTGCGTACCCAGGTTTATCTCAAGATGAATGGGTTCACCTACACCTACGGGAGGAAGGTCAAGCAGTCCCTTCAATACGAATCATCCAACCGCGGGCGATGCCAGCGGTCGCAATTCAACGATGGTTTCGAGGTTAGTGAGCTTGATCTTGGTGAGGCCCTGAGGAACGGGAAGTATTGGCAACTCCAGATCGGTGGCGGTCGCACGCATGAAAATGCCGGTTTCATCCAACTGAACTTCCGCGGTGCCCAGATCGTGATTATTTCCAGTGAAAGAACTAGTCGCGGAGAGTTTTGCGGAAATCCTGAATCCTGCCTTGATCGCTGGGCGGGTCACCGTGGGAGGGGTGTCACGAAGCGCGAACGACAATAGCATCGGTTCACTGGGATAGATTGGACCGAGGTTGAAATCAGGTATCGCGTCTCTTGGTATCAGACCGTGAACGCCCGCCACCTGCTCAGCGAGGTTTTCAACATCGACCGTGCCGAACTTGGACGTTGTCGTCCCGGAAAACGCGAAGTTTGTTGGCACGCCAAACTCTGTGACTTCAACGAACATATCGAAGCTGATGTCTTTGCCCGCAATATCGCCCTGACCAAAGATTCGAAAATCCAGATCGATGCCACTGCTAATTCCGAAGCTGATCCCAAACTCCTTGATATCGAGCCACTCAATACCAAACGGTGTTGTCCATACCTCCGCGGCATCGACTTCAGGTGTGACCATGATGCTTCCCACACCCTCAAATTCACCAACTAAGGTCACTGCAAGATCGGTATCATCCCCGTTGCCTTCGTGAATCGTGATGTCCATGATCCCCGTTAGTGCAAACTTGAGTTCAGAAGTTGTGGCTGTATACAGGAAGCTGAAATCGATTTCTGTTGATTTCATCCACTCAGGTTTGGGATGTGGGTCGATCGGCGGCAATTTCACATCGATGCCCAGCGATGAGACGCTCAAGTTATCGGCTGTGAAGGCAACAAATCCCTGGACGAGGAGATTTGATGAGCCGGTAAGGCCTAACGCATCCTTCATAAATGCGGGAAGGGCATCCAAACTGATTGAACTCACCACATTTAGACCAGAGACAAGCTGGAACTCCTCTCCACCATCTACCCCGCCAAGTGCATGAGCGAAGAATGAGTCGAGTATCGATGTTCCGGATGGACGGATGGTCAGTTCTTCTTCGCTTTCCAGATCAGCAAAAACGATCACGGTGTCCCCAAGGTCGAGATTCAGATCGTCGGCAAAGTTGCCGGGGCCGGTAACCAATAAGCCGAGATCATCAAAAAAATTGAAGGGACCCGGCTTTACGCCCAACAACAGGTCGGATTTGCCGTTGTCTTCAATGAGCGAGAGAATCGCCTCACCGGTGAATTTGGTCAGAGTGGCGGTAGTACTTGAATCTGTCTTGATCAAGACCTCGGTTCGGTTCGTTTTCAGGGTAATTTCAATTTCAGGTGTACCCAGATTTACCGTCGCAGCCCCTCCAAGCGTACCTTGAGGAATGTCGATTGACACATTGCCATTGGATGTGAATCTCGATTCCTTCGTGGCAGCACGACCGTCAAAATCGTATTTCACAGTGCTCGCCGACAACTTCACATCTGATCCCAAAAGTGTGAGCGTCCCAGAAATACTGCCTTTGGCGCCGTCTTCGAAAAACATCACGGTGCCGGTTCCATTGGTGACCCTGATCCCAACTTCC
>DBZV01000018.1:3123-8779 GCA_002311865.1 Dehalococcoidia bacterium UBA1151 | reverse complement strand
GGACGCCCTCAACGACTGCATATGTTGAGCTGACAGCGAGTGTCTACTTGAGAATCTCAAGCCGGACGTCATTGAACGTGGCGGATGCCGTGTCAGATTCAAGAATAATTGGGCGAGTGGCGATCAGTCCGATTCTCGCGAACGTTGCCATCGCTGACCCGGTGACCTCGAATAGGGGAGATAGTTCGGGAGACGTGATTACCGGAATTTCCGTCCCCGCCGCCTCGATAGTCATTTCCACGCCTATTGTGAGCGCGTTATCGAGTACATAGGTCCCGTCCTGAACCTTGATTATGCTGTCCGCGCCGCCGTTCGCTGCCTCGATCGCATCTCGGAGCTGGCCAACGGTGCTTACGGTGGTGTCTGCGGACACGGGCGTCGCGATCGAATTCAGGAATGCGAGGATTGTGACTGTCAAGATCGCTAGAAACAGTACTACTCGAATTCGAGCAGAGGATGCCAGAGTTGAAATTCGATCCATCAACGCCATCCAGGGCCAAGTCTAAGCGGGACGACTGGAGAGCCTAACCACGCGAGATAACCGACGATTGCGGGGCAGTCTGCCATGTCCACGGAGAAGCGAATATTACATCAGGTTGAAATCACTGGGTGCGCTCTCTGGTTCGCCTGCGCGATATGGCGTCTCTCTATCGACGACGCTTGCCACCGCCTTTGCCGGTGAATCTGCGCGCTGACTGGGCTTCGGGGCGAGCGGCGAGATCGGAGTCTTGCGGGGCGTCGAGGTTCTGGCGGATGGGTCGTCTGCCTTTTCGGAAGTCGAGGTGCTCGACGGATTTGATGGGGCCGAAGACCTTCTCCCAGACCATGCCGCTGATGACTCCGACGAGGGCGGAAATTGGGCCGCCAAATACGAGTCCCATTAGCGCTGCCCTGCCGGGTGATTCGCCTTCCGGCCTGCCGATCGTGCCGGCAACTATGAACAGCAAGGTTCCAAGTGCGAGAACGATGCCAGCAACGCGGATTACGGTTGGGCTAAGCATGCGGGTCCGACTGGATCAATTGAGCTCGTAGATCTCGTACGGATTGTCGCAGGGGTTGCCGTTTGTGATGTGCATTCGGCCTGCGTCCGGCTCAGCGATCATCGATATGACGCTGCGGTCTGATCCCGAGTTGGGATCGTCGTTCGGGTGGCGGCAGATCGATGTGGGGTGGTTTTCGTGATCGGAGAGGATGGCCTTTACGTCGTCTACAGCGACTGTTCCAGACTTCTCGTCGAGTATTGAGTGGGAACGAGATTTGCGTTCGTATGTCTGGCCGTAGAGGGTAGCTCCCTCGTTTACATCTGCAAGTTCGGGGTGGAGGCAGTGGTTGGTGTGGACCATCAGACCATCGTCATCGCCACGGACCATGCGGTGTTGACCGGCCATGACTTCGAAGTCCACTGCGCCCTCTCGGGTGATCATCCCGAGATTTCCGGGGCGAGCGCGGTCGACGCGGCCGATAGCTTCATTTACGCCCGCGATATCGGTTGCTTCGTAGACGCCTCGCACCGTGAAGTACCACGGCAGCCCGTCCACGTTCATGGTTCCGGGGATGGCGTTTAGCGCAACGCCCAGGCCGGCGTCGTTCAGGCCCATGTAGGCGATCAGTCCGGCCTGGCCCCAGGTCATGTTGGCTGGCTTGCCAGTTGGGCGGCGTTTGATGACGAGCGAGAACGGGCGCATCTCATCGTCGTTATCCCAGTTCTGCCCTACCAGGCCCACACCGGCAGATGCGCGTTCCTTCTCAACTGCGATAGTTGTGCAGCCTTCCCACGGTGCTGAGCCGCCGCCAACACGATGGGGGACCTCGCTGCGGGCGTTGATGAGCATGATCTGGGCGGGGGTGAGGTTGCTGGCTTCAGCGATGCCACGGAGCTCTTCAGCCATATCTGCAGAGTAGTGCTGAGCGATGTCGAAGTAGCTATCGGCGGCGGCGAGGACGTCTGCCGTGTCGAGCGGTGTCGCGCGGTTCTGATTCATGCGGGAGAGGACGTGGTCGAACAGTGGGGGTAGAAGGTCGCGGGTTGCCTCTCCGATCTGCTGGCCAAGCTCTCGTGGAGCACCTGCGACATCAATTTCGGGAAAGCTGGTCTTGGAGCGTGTTTCAGTTGCCATTAGAGAGACGATATCACGGCAACCGGCCAGTCTCGTGCTACATTACCGACCCTATCGAATGAACCCAGACCGGCTCAGCGCCACCACGGACGGATACATGTCAGAACACAATAACGGGAATTCAGTACTTCGCAGCGAGGAGTGGTTTGGGCCGAAAGACCTTGAAGGGTTTCTGCATCGGTCCGGGCTGAAGGCGATGGGATACGGGGAGAACGAGTTCAAGGGTAAGCCGGTGATCGGCATCGCCAACTCATGGAGCGAGCTGACGCACTGCAACTCTCACTTGCGGGAGCTTGCGCAGCATGTGAAGCGCGGAGTGGCCGCAGCCGGGGGATTTGCGCTGGAGTTTCCGACGATTTCGCTCGGTGAGTTCTTTCTTGCGCCAACGTCGATGTTGCTGCGGAATTTGATGTCGATGGACGTTGAGGAGATGATTCGCGCAGCGCCGCTGGACGGCGTGGTTCTACTTGCGGGCTGCGATAAGACGACGCCGGCGATGATGATGGGCGCATTGAGCGCCGACGTACCGGCGATTGTGGTGACGGGTGGGCCGCAGTTGAAGGGGAACTGGCGCGGACAGGATCTTGGCTCTTGCACAGACTGTCGGCGGTACTGGACGGAGCTGCGGGCGGGACGCATTACACAGGAAGAGTACGACGAGATGGAAGCGGCGATCTACCGTTCTCCGGGGTACTGCATGGTGATGGGAACTGCGTCGTCGATGGGCGGCATTGCCGAAACTATTGGCATAAGCCTGCCGGGTGGTGGGTCGATTCCTGGCGCCGACTCTCGCCGCAAGACGCACTCGGAGCAGGCCGGGCGGGCGATAGTTGAACTGGTCAACAAAGGTATAACACCTTCCGATGTGGTGACGCCGGAGTCGATCGATAACGCCATCCGGTTCCTGCTGGCGGTGGGTGGGTCCACGAACGCGATCATCCATCTGATTGCCATCGCGGGGCGCGTGGGCATCGACCTGCCGCTATCGCACTTCGATGATCTGTCGAAGACCACGCCGATGATTCTGAACTTGAAGCCATCGGGCGAGTACCTGATGGAGGATCTCTTCTACGCCGGCGGTGTTGAGGCGATTTTGGCGAGAATTTCGCCGTTGTTGAACCTGGATGCGCTGACGGTTACCGGTAAGACTCTGGGCGAGAATATCGCAGACGCGACTGTAACGAACGACCGCGTTATCCGGACCATCGAGAACCCGCTGTTCAGCGAAGGCGGAATCGTGGCGCTGACGGGCTCGCTGGCGCCGGATGGGGCTGTAATCAAGCACACGGCGGCATCGCCGGAACTGCTCACGCACACCGGTCGCGCAGTGGTGTTTGAGGACTACCACGATCTTGAAGCGCGCATCGATTCCGACGACCTGGATGTGACGGTGGATGATGTGTTGGTGCTCAAGAACACAGGGCCGATCGGCGGGCCGGGCATGCCAGAGTCCGGCATGTTGCCGCTGCCGAAAAAGCTGCTCCAACAGGGGCATCGCGACATGGTGCGAATCAGCGACGCACGGATGAGCGGAACATCCTTTGGCACCGTGGTGCTCCACGTCACTCCCGAATCGGCCGTTGGGGGCCCGCTCAGCCTGGTTGAAAACGGCGACCTGATCTCGCTAGATACCCCAAACGGGCGGCTGGACCTGCTGGTTGACGAAGCGGAATTGGAACGCCGACGGGCCGCGTGGAAACCGCCGGAGCCGCAGTACAGTCGAGGCTATGGAGCGATGTATTCAGAGCACGTGCTACAGGCGGATGGCGGGTGTGATTTTGATTTTTTGCGCGGGAAGACGCCGGTTAAGTTGAGGGTGTGATGGGGGACGACCCCGTAGGGATGCTGCGATGTCCGCACTCGGACCTCGCGTCGCCGTCGGATGCCGGAAAGGTGCCCTTCGAGTGGCCTCAGGAAACCTTCCCCCGCGGGCACATGTATCTCAACGCGCCCCAACCTCTTCCGCCGCCTCGCGGCAAGTGCCCGTACGGCAGGTACCCTCCCACAACTCAATCCCCGGCACGGCCGCTGCCAGAGAGAACCAAAACGCTCGCCGTGCGGTAATCAATTCAAGCATTTCGCCCCGTAGCTCCCCCGCAATCGCTCGACCGAAGAAGTCCCACGTTGAGCCTGTTTCGTCGTCGGTGATCACATCACCGGCCTGCGTGAACGTCAGAACCCGGCTGCCAACCGTGCGCAGGAATCCATTGCCGCTTGGGCCGCGCGATTGCGAAAACACAACTACCGGCTGGCCGATGAACTCATCGTTCAGCACTGCATCGCCGATGCGAGCCAGCGGATACGCTTTCTCGGCGCCACCAACGCGCAGGGAGATCGCGATTTCCGATGCACGCAACCGACGGTCCAGGGCGTCCGTATCGACCGGAAACGGAAACTGGAGATCATCGATCCTGGCCTCGTACGCCCCACCAGCGAACGGGTCGCGATCATAATTCGGCGCCCTGGAGATTTCGGGCTGGCGGCGAGCCAACACCCGCGTGTTTGGATGAAGCTCCACCCAAGTGGACCACGTAATCGTCGTCGCTGGCAGTGGGTCAAGCCGGGTTCCAGTCTTTACACCAACAATCGCTTCAGCAGCGGTCTGGAACCAGTAGCTACCGGAGTTGTAATCAAACATCACCAGATCGTTCTCATACAGCGCACTGGTATTGCCAAACAACAGTGTCTCATCGCCCACCCGCCGATCGTAGACGACCCCTGATCCGCATAACGGGCAGTAGGTAATCAGCACTGGCACGCCGTCGATGATGTCGTTCACCAGTTCATGAAAATTGAGCATTTTGATTGGATACGCGAACGCCTGACCACCCGCCTCGTAGCCCAGCACCAGATCGTCATCTCCCATCCAGTCGCCACCTGACACATCGTCGTAAACGGGGGTGTAGATCGGTTGTATGGCGTCGCGCAGCCGGTCAACCAGCTCCGGTGTGGCAACAGACAAGCGCACCGATCCGCCGTCAAAAGTATCGAACACAACCTGGTCCAACTCGACGCTTCGAATCGCGGTATCAAGCGCCGGTGGCGGTCCAGCCGGCCCCTCCGGTTCCGCCGACGAGACCTGCGTGGTGGCTGTTTGTGTGGGCGCCAGGGCATCCGAAGTGGCGGTCGAAACCGGCGCCTGAATCGAAGGCGCGATCGTGGCCAGCGAGACGGCCCCGTCAGATCCACAGGCGATTGCGAAGATCAGTCCCATGCCGACGAGGGCTGGAATAAACGTTCGACGGAGATTCAAGGTTTGAGTCCAGATTGATTGGAATGCGCGATATGAGCGCGCTGCGTCCGGCTCACAGTGCTGTCTGGTTTGACGTTCGCGGACGGATTGAGGTTCAGTGAGCCGACGCGCTTGTATGCGAAATGAACCGCCCACACTGGCAATCCGTAGGGGCAGGTTTGAAACCTGCCCGGGCGCCACCGCCGCCATTCGGGCCCCATCACCACGCCCATGCCGCCGCACACGCATCGTCGTGAAATGGTGGACTTGGCTGTCCAATGCGCATGGCCGGAAATCGGGGCAGGTT
>DBZV01000018.1:385-3060 GCA_002311865.1 Dehalococcoidia bacterium UBA1151 | reverse complement strand
GAAACCCTGCCCCTACCGCAACGTTGATTCCACATGTGGGCGCGAACAACCTCCCAAAAAGAAAAGTGGCCCCAAATTCGGGGCCACCTTTGCATATCTACCTTTGCGTTGCGCTCTAAATGAAAAGCGGTCCGAAGATCAGGGAAACCACGGCCATTAACTTGAGCAGAATGTTCAATGCTGGACCAGACGTATCCTTGAACGGGTCGCCAACCGTGTCGCCGGTTACCGCGGCTGCGTGGGCGTCTGAGCCTTTGCCACCGTAGTTGCCGAGTTCCACGTACTTCTTGGCGTTATCCCATGCTCCACCGGCATTGGCCATGAAGACCGCCAGGAAGAAGCCGGTGACGATGGAACCAAGCAGCAAACCACCAAGAACTTCCGGGCCAAGAACGGCGCCGACCAGAACCGGTGAGATGATGGCAATCAAGCCAGGGAGGATCATTGCTTTGAGTGCCCCCTGCGTGGAGATGTCCACGGCGCGGGCTGCATCAGGCTTGACGCCCGGCAGACCTTCTCGCAGTCCTGGAATCTCCCTGAACTGACGCCTGACCTCTTCAATCATGGAGTTGGCCGCATCGCCTACGGCCTTCATTGTTAGACCTGCGAACAGGAACGGCAAAACTCCGCCAATGATTAAGCCAATTGTCAGATCGGGATCACTGAGTCTGAATACATCAACTCCGGTAACTTGACCGTAAGCGACCATCAGTGCGAGAGCCGTCAGCACGGCTGAGCCAATCGCAAAACCTTTACCGGTAGCAGCGGTGGTGTTACCAAGGGCGTCAAGAGCGTCGGTGCGCTCTCGTACCTGGGGATCAAGATGCGCCTGTTCTGCAATCCCACCGGCATTGTCAGCCACTGGACCGTAAGCATCCGTGGCAAGCGTAATGCCCAGTGTGGATAGCATTCCAATAGCTGCGAGCGCAATTCCATAGACGCCTGCCAGCTCATTTGCAACGTAAATTGCAGCTGCAACCGATGCGGCCGGGATCACGGTACTGAACATACCGATGGCCACGCCCGCAATGATGACTGAGCCAGCTCCGGTGGGTGATTGCGATGCTATCCATTGGACAGGCTTGTTTTCGTAAGACGTGAAGTACTCGGTGGCTGTTCCAATTACCTGCCCTGCAACCAGTCCCGTGAGGACCACCCAGAACAGTTTGAAATCAAGGTCAAGTACCGCGATAGCAACACCTGTACCTATTAGCGCGAGTGCTCCTGCGCCGAAGATGCCTGTCCGGATAGTCCAGAGCAACCTGGACATACCAGCACCTTCTGGAGCACGCACCAGGAAGTTGCCCATTACTGATGCCAGAATTCCAATAGCGCCGATCAGCATTGGCAATACGAACAGTTCAGAGTCGAAGTCGGCGACCCAGGATCCGGTTGAGAACGCGGCATCTTTCGCCGCACTCACAATGTTGCCATCGCTATCGCTCAGCGCCAGGGTTCCAGTGACGGTTACCGTGGCGAGTGCAAGGGCGGAGATCATTGATCCCACGTACGACTCGAATAGGTCAGCGCCCATTCCAGCGACGTCACCAACGTTATCGCCGACGTTATCGGCAATAGTTGCCGGATTCCGAGGGTCATCCTCTGGGATACCCTCTTCAACTTTGCCAACGAGGTCTGCACCAACGTCAGCAGCCTTGGTGAATATACCGCCACCCACCCTGGCGAACAGCGCGATCGACGAAGCGCCGAATCCAAATCCAGCCACTATGGTCGGATCCTTGAAAATGATCCAGAGAGCCGTGATCCCCAGGATGCCAATACCCACAACCGTCATGCCCATCACCGAGCCAGCGCTGAATGCGACTCGCAGTCCGGCGTTCAGGCTTATTCCTGCCGCGGTGGCGGTTCTGGTGTTCGCCCGAACGGCAATGCTCATGCCAATCAAACCTGCGAGAGCAGAACCGACCGCACCCAGGAGATAAGAGAGCGCTGTCCACGGGCCTGTGGTATCAATTCCGAAACCACCGAAACTGTCTTTCTTCAGGGCGTCCTTGTCAAGAATGTTGTAGTCGATAAATAACGCCAGAATGATGAAGATTACGATCACGAATATGGCGAGTATGGTGTACTCCCGCTTCAGGAAGGCCATAGCGCCTTCTCTGATCAAATCGCCAATCTCACGAACCTCTTCGTTGCCTTGATCCTGGCGTAGTACGTGCCAGGCAAGAACGGCCGCTGTCAGTAGCGCCAATCCACCACCCGCAAGGGCGATGATAAGTGACTCCATTAGTAGATTCCCCTCCGCAAAAAAACCTCCCCGCTGGGCCAGCCAGAAGAAGGTTCGTAAGAACAGGACACGCCCGGGCGACGCATACAAAGTCCTGTTGAAAAACGCTATCAGCGCCCGCGCGCGGAGTCAATCAAAAACCGGGGCGCAAGTTACGATAATCGACGCACTTCCAGAATCGCAGGGTGTTCTTGAAGGGTTAGGGCGAATACCAAGTATTGCAGCGAGGCGCGTTTATCCAGTCGCCATGTGGCCAACAATTTCATAATGGTCATGAATGCAGCGCCACGCCTCGTCTCACACATCGTCATCCTGGACGCCCCGCGGCCGGGATCTCAGCGTCGAGATGTGCCACGCGGGTTTAATCAAAGCTGTTGATTGATCGAACCTGGGCCGCGTTCGTGGCTGAGATCCCGTGGTCCGAAGC
>DBZV01000018.1:0-241 GCA_002311865.1 Dehalococcoidia bacterium UBA1151 | reverse complement strand
CGAGTGCGCTCAAGTACGGCGCGGAACTGGTCCGTTGTGCGGCGCAGCCCTCGAGTGACAGCATCCGGATAGTCCAGCGTGATCAGGGCCGCATAGACCATGTCCATGAAGCCGAGAAGGCGCTCGGCCGTCTCCAGTTCTCCGGCCCGCAATTGATCCAGTATCGATCGGCGAAGCTCACTTGCAGCTTCCGCCAGGCCATTCATATATGGCGCAGGCCCAACACCCAGATCGTCTGCAG
>DBZV01000191.1:309-5352 GCA_002311865.1 Dehalococcoidia bacterium UBA1151 | reverse complement strand
CAATCGAGCCCGAACTGCAAATGGCCGGGGTCGAGCAGACCTGGGAATCAAACGCCCGCATGCCAGCCGCGTTCAGGAGTGTTCGAAAGAGTCTGGATTCGAGTTACATTCCCAATTAGGCCGAGCTAATCGTGAGTACCGCATCCCTGGAGCCAGACGTTGCCATCAGCTGTCAACAGATCGACTGCCTGTATCGGACCAGTCGAACCGACGGAATATTCCGCAGGTCGGTCAGATTCGTCTGATTCCCAGTACGCGTTTAGTGGGTCAACAATACGCCATGATTCAGCTATCTGATCAGACCGAATGAAGAGCGAAGCATCCCCATCCAGCGCGTCCTGCAGAAGTCGTTCGTACGCTTCTGGTATCACCTGGTCGCGGAATGCAGAATCGTAGTGAAACTGCATGTCGGCAGATTTCATCTCCATGCCACGGCCTGGCACTTTGACCTGAAACCTCAGGTGCGCTCCCTCGTCTGGCTGCAAACATATCGCCAGGATATTCGATTCTGGCTCCCGCGCACCCGTTGCTCCGCCAAAGACGAAGTGGGGAGGGCGCTGAAATTCAACCACTCCTTCGATATTTTTGTTCTCAAGTGCTTTGCCGGTACGGAGGTAGAAAGAGACTCCTTGCCAGCGCCAGTTGTCGATCTGTAGTTTCAAAGCAGCGTAGGTGGGCGTTTTGGACGATGAGTCCACGCCATCATGGCTGCGATACCCCTCATACGTGCCAGCCACCGCGTTGCCAACGATGTCCTCGACCGAGTACTCAGCGATTGCGCGAAGGACGTCCACTCGACGGTCTCGGAGTGATTCTGGATCCACGGCTGATGGTGGTTCCATCGCGATGATCGTCAATATCTGGAGCAAGTGATTCTGCAGCATGTCACGGACGAGGCCCGATGAGTCGTAGTACGCGGCTCGAGACGCTGCGTCCACTTCCTCCGCTACAGTGATCTGAACGCTCTTGACGTAGTTGCGGTTCCAGATGGGTTCGAATATGGAGTTGGCGAACCGCAGAACCATCCGGTTCTGGACCGTCTCTTTGCCCAGGTAGTGGTCAATTCGAAACATATCTTTCTCCGGGAAGACGGCGTGAATACTGCTATCCAGTTTTGTCGCTGATGCTCGGTCGGTGCCAAATGGTTTTTCGATGACGAGCCGACTCCAGCCGTCATTCCCATGTGCAATTCCTGCGTCGTCAAGTGATGCCACCGCCGACTCATAGAGACCGGGCGCAATGGAGAAATAGAACATTCGGTTCGCTACTTCAGCGCTTTGTTCAAGGTCAGCCAGCCGACTGTCAACTCCCGCCAATCCTTCACTACTGGACAGGTCTCCGGCCTCGTAAAACAGTCGCCTCGAAAACTCTTCGAACTGCTTGCGAGATGCCTCCACGCCGACAAGTTCAACTGCGCTTTCCCACATCGACTCGCGATATTCGTCATCACTGAATGGGGTGCGCGAAACGCCAATGATGTTGAACCCATCAGGCAATCGATCATTACAGTGCAATTGCAGGAGAGCCGGGATTAGCTTCCTTCGTGAAAGGTCTCCGTTGGCTCCGAAGATGACCAGAGAAGTCGAGGATTTCGCCATCTGTTCGCTATTCGCCGGAGCGTTTGATCGCGTGACCGCCAAATGCATTGCGCATTGCAGCAAGCATCTTTGCGCCATACGGCTGCTCTTGCCGCGACCTGAATCTCGCCTGCAACGACGCCGTGATTACAGGTGCTGGCACACCGAGATCAATCGACTCCGCCACCGTCCAGCGGCCCTCGCCTGAATCATCCACGTAGGCCGATATTTCGGATAGCTCAGCATCCTCATGAAGAGCAGCTGCGGTGAGATCCAGTAACCACGAGCGGACAACACTGCCTTCCCGCCAGATCTCAGCGATCTGCGCGAGATCAAGATCAAACTCTTCTTTGGCCTTCAAGATTTCAAAGCCCTCGGCAAAGGCCTGCATCATCCCGTATTCGATGCCGTTGTGGATCATCTTGGTGAAATGGCCTGAACCAGCCGGGCCCACATAGCCGTGACCAGAGTCTTTGGACGGCGCAAGCGTGTCGAAAATAGATTCCAGTCGCCTGTAGGCGCTTTCATCTCCCCCAACCATGAGGCTGTAGCCCTCTTTCAGTCCCCAGATTCCTCCACTGGTGCCGGAGTCCAGGAACTTGACTCCCCGAGCCGCCAACTTCTCGGCATGACGCATGGAATCTTTGTAGTTTGAGTTGCCGCCATCGATGACTACATCGTCAGAACTCAGGAGCGAAGCGAGCCGAGAAACGGTCTCATCGGTTGGTGCTCCATCCGGCACCATCACCCAGACGGCGCGCGGGGCCGACAACGATTCAACCAGCTGATCTAACGACGCTGATCCGATGCCACCTCGTTGTGTTGATGCGGCCACGGCATCTGAACTTGGGTCAAACACGTGGATGGTGTGACCACCCTCAATCAACCGGCGCGCCATGTTGCCGCCCATCCGTCCCAATCCGACCATACCTAGTTGCATGTAATTCTGGTTCTCTTTCTGTCCGCTAACGGCTTAGTTTGAAATATAGCGTTCAAATGGATTCGACCAGATCTCGGAGTTGCTCGACCACGTTACCGTCAAAATGTGCACGGGCGACCCTCCGCCCAGCGCTGGTGAGGGCATTTAAGTCTCCGGCCGCCTGCGCATCGATTAGTTCGGCAAATCCGAAATCCTTGCCGGGAATGCGTAAATTATCTTCGTGGTCTTGAGTGATCTGGAAGGCCAAAATATTGTTTGGCCCGCCTTTATGCAGTTGGCCCGTTGAATGGAGGAATCGCGGTCCATACCCCAGTGTGGTGGCGAGTCCGGTCCGTTCACTGACCCCACGTCGTAGGTCCGCCAGGACACCATTAGTTTCATCGTTTTCAGGCACAAACGCCATGATCGCCAAGTAGTCCCCATTTTGCTGTTGCTTCAGAAGTTCATTTAGTGAAGAAACAGAACTGATAGCTGTCTGATTTGGTTCCGACAGAACACGGTCCGTGGCGTCCTTTGCGGCCTGGACATTGGGCTGATCGAACGGCTGAATCCCAAGCTCGACGCCAAACACAGCGGTCGCATATTCCCACGCCAGGAACAGGCCGCCCAGATCATAGGGATCCACGATTGATGAGTCGATGCCGGGAATACGACTTTGTGCGATCTCAGGACTGATGTTTGCAATCAACCTATCCGAACCATATGCACGATTGGGAAGCTCTGGTTCATTGGCAATCGGCACAACGCCCTTGCCGAACTTGCCGAGACTCTCTGCCAGCAGCTGCTCGGCCCACAGTCCGAATCCAGACGAGTTTTTATCTTCCATAAACGTAACTTTGTCTCGTCTGCCCTTGTACGCGATCGAAAGGTTAGCGGCAATTTGCCATGCCAAAGACTCCCGAACGTCTGATCCTGCCTGGAGTTGCTCTTCGATTGAGACCGCACTATCGAGCAGTCTCCCAATATCTATGCCTGCGACCGCCGCCGGTACAAGTCCAAAATGTGAGAGTACAGAGTAACGACCGCCGATATTCGGGTCGGCGAGGAACACCCGCCGGAATCCAGCATCTGCGCCAAGACCCGCGAGCGACGAGCCCGGGTCCGTCACTGCCACAAAATGGGAACCCGCAGTGTCGCCCACTATTGCTTCTACTTCCGCGCGGAAATATGCATAGAGAGCGTTTGGCTCGATCGTGGAGCCTGACTTGGAGGAGATGATGAACAGCGTCGTTGCGAGATCAACCTCTGCTCTCAGCGCACCGATCACTTCCGGGGAAGTTGAGTCGAGCACCCGCAAAACCGGGAAACCTGGTGCACTGCCAATCGAGCGCCGTAAGACCTCAGGCCCAAGACTGCTTCCGCCCATGCCGCACAGCACTGCGCTGGTGAAGCCGTCAACCTTCACGCCATCTGCCACTGCGGTCAAATCATCCACATGTGACCGCATACGGCTTGCGATATCGAGCCACCCCAGCCGATCGGATACCTCTCCGGGCGAATCCGACCACAGCGTGTGATCTCGCCTGGCGATGCGCGATGCGATGCTATCGGCTTCATCGCCAAAAGCCTGTGTGACAACTGAGTTGTTCAAGTGTGACATCAATCCTCGTCGAAAGATGGTCTCGCCATTATGATGCGCGGAATCTATTTCCGCAGAACTTCGGTGACCAGGATGCCGACATCTGTGCCACCAATCCTGCATCATAATTGGTGATCTCGGCCTGAGAAGCTCTATTTATGGAGAAAGCGATTGCAAATCGTGATTAGTCCTGACGCTGAATCGTATCTGCGCGATAGAGATCGTCCGGTGGCGCTCGACTATATCGGTGCGTTTGGCTGAGGTGGTCATGCCACAGTGTCGGTCGACACTTACGCCCAAAAAGCCAATCTGAGCGCCTACCGTAAGATCGAATCTAAGGGCGTTGAGATCCTCGTCGCGAAAACCCTCTCCGCTCAGGCGCAAATGGTGCGGTTGGATCTGAAGAAGTTTCTGTTCTGGAAGTGGTTGTCCGTCACCGCTCTGCTTGCGGGCCACGAGACCTGAACAAACCACTGAGCGGCCGTGCGCTGCTGAATCGAAATAGCTCTGCGACTCTGGTAGGTAACCCCCCGGAGACACGGGTATTGCTCGGATTGCAACACCTGCGGGATCAACGATGATCTTACGGTGTAGTGGGCCAGACCTGGTCATTGGGGACAGGTCTATGGCAACGCTATGGGGGGGCCCAGGGGCAATATGGCCCTAATTCTTATTGTTGACGATGAAGCCGACGTTCGTGCTGCTCTTAGAGAGTTGCTTGAAGCTGAAGGACACCGTATGCTCGAAGCCACTGACGGCGACGAGCTGATCCCGCTAGTCATGACTCATTGGCCTGATCTGGTGTTGCTGGATCAGCTCATGCCAAAAGTACCGGGATTTGAGGCGCTTGAGAGGCTTCGAATCAATCCTGCTGGAAGAGAATTCCCGGTAATCATGGTCACGCCAGCCGGCGCTCCCCAGGATTCTATTCGAGTTCGAAAGCTCGT
>DBZV01000191.1:0-139 GCA_002311865.1 Dehalococcoidia bacterium UBA1151 | reverse complement strand
TAGCCCCCCTTCCTTCAGGCGAAGAGGCAATAGAGGCAGCCGTTCAGCTCAACCCCTCTCTGATCATGCTGGACCTTACCATGCCAGGAATGAGTGGCATCGCAACACTAGAACAACTTCGACGAATTCCAACAATAAT
>DBZV01000181.1 GCA_002311865.1 Dehalococcoidia bacterium UBA1151 | reverse complement strand
CTGGGACTTGATATCGTCGCCAACGATGGCGAGTCCCTTGTCCCGGAAGCGCTTCTCCCAGTAGTTGTTTTTGTCAGAAGCGATGAATACGGGGATGCAGTTCACGAAACCGCAGCCCGCCGCGAGCGCCTGGTCCACGTACCACTTGGTAGCCATCTCAGAGCCGACGGGTAGGTAGTTGACCACCACGTCCACCTTGCGTTCACGCAGGATGCCGACAATATCATCCGTTGGGCCGGGGGCTGGCTCAATGACTTCGGAGAGATACTGGCCAAGTCCATCGTGCGTCATGCCACGGCTGACCTTCACGCCGGTCTCAGGCACATTGTAGAAATCGATCGTGTTGTTCAGCCCACCGTGTATGGCCTGACTGAGGTCTTTGCCTACCTTGGTCTTATCGACGTCAAAGGCGGCAACAACGTTGATGTCGCCAATATGGTAGTCGCCAAAGACGGTGTTCATGATGCCGGGAATATTTGCGTCGGGGTCTGCCTCCCGGTACATGTGGATGCCCTGGATCAGGGACGAAGCGCAGTTTCCCACGCCGATTATGGCAACGTTAATTTCACCCAATTTTATTCACCTGTATCTGCGATCCCTGTATTCCCAATTACGTTTTGCAGATACGTAGCGGGCAAGATCGGAATTTCGCTCAAATATCATAGCCGCGGGAACACCGGTTTTCGCGGTCACTCTCCGACGACTGAAACGTGCATTTTTGGTTATCGTTTTCAACCAAAAAGTCTATCACGCAGCAGTCCCCATTCGTGAACGCGAAAAACCGTAGCGTTTTGGTAGCGGCAGGTTTGAAACCTGCCTCCAATTCCCTTTGAACGCGTGGATTACCAGCCGACCGCGGCGCCATCTTTTCGCGGCTCTGACCCGGCAGTTATCACACCAGTTTCCGCATCGCGACTGATGATCTGTCCCCCGCCCATACCTGGCCTGTCGTAGCCGCTAACCACTTCAACCCTGTGCCCACGCCTGCGCAGTTCAGCGACCGTTGACTCCGGCATGTCTTCCTCGACTGAAACCACCCCATCGCCCACAACATCAATGTTGAAGCGAAGGGCGTCCAGCGCAGCCTGTGAGTCCATGCCGTGGTCGACCATGTTCGATATCACTTGCAGGTGGCCCTGCGGCTGCATGAAGCCGCCCATCACGCCGAATGACAGCCACAACTCAACATCTTTTGTGGCCATGGCCGGGATGATCGTCTGGTAGGGGCGCTGCTTGCCGTGGATGTAGTTGGGATGTGACGCGTCCAGTGAGAAGAGCGCGCCACGGTTCTGCAGTGCAATGCCCGTGGTTGGAACCACCAGCCCGGATCCGAAGCCGTTGAACAGGCTATTAATGAACGAGCATGCGTTACCTTCGCCGTCGACGACCGACAGATAGACAGTGTCGGCGGAAGGGCCGGGGTTTCCGAACGTGACACCGTTGTTCGCACGCTCGGAGCTGATCCCGGCGCGGCGGCTGTCCGCATAGCTTCGGTCCAGCATCCCGGTTATTGGCATTTCTACTTCACGAGGGTCTGCCACGTACTGGAGTGCGTCCGAGAAGCCGAGACGCATCGACTCGATCAGATGGTGGTAAGCATCGGGAGACTGCGCACCCATGTCTGCAATATCAAATCCCTCGGCAATGTTGAGGGCCATAAGCGCTGCGATGCCCTGTCCGTTTGGCGGGCACTCGTAAACCGTCACACCGCGATAGTCGGTTGAAATTGGCTCGTCCCAATCGGAATGATGCTCCTCGAGATCCGCCTCGGTAATCCAGCCACCAGTCTCCTGGACGTAGTCAGCGATCTTCTTCGCTATATCGCCCTGATAGAAGGCGTCCCTGCCGCCCTCAGCGACCGCTTGCAGTGACTTGCCAAGCTGGGGTAGATGCATGATCTCGCCCTTCTTCGGCGCGCGACCATTCTTGAGCATCTCGTTCCCGGATGGACGATACTTCAGCTTCACTTCGTTATTGGCCCAGCCGTTGGAGATGATGTCTGAGACACCAAAGCCACCCGTCGCGTAGTCGATAGCCGGTTGGAGAACTTCTGCCAGCGTCATGCGACCGTACTGCTCAAGAGCCATCGCCCAGCCGTCCACCGTCCCTGGCACGCTAACGGAGAAGCCCGCGTCCTCGCCTTCCCTCGGGATTTCGTTGTAGCCCTTGTTTTTCACATCTTCAGCGTTGGCGCCGGCAGCAGAGTGTCCGCTACCGTTCAGTGCCGCAACCTTTTTGTCCTTGTTCATCCAGATCAGCGCGAACATATCCCCGCCGATGCCGGTGGACATGGGTTCCAACACGTTTAGCGCGGCGGCAGTCGCCACCGCGGCGTCAACCGCGTTGCCGCCGTCCTGCAGCATCTTCAGCCCGGCCTGAGCGGCCAGCGGCTGGCTGGTAGCAACTGCGCCGTTTCGGGCGACTACGGAAGATCGTCGAGATTGGAAGAAGGACACGTGGCTATTCCTTAATTACCTGAGATAACTGATCCAGTCAGAGCGAATCGTAGTGCCACTCTACGTGACACAAACCGCTAAACAGATTTTGGCGGCAAGCATATCACTGGGCGTGTGTTGTATTAAAAGAGGCGTTGCCGATCATCGATTCATGAGGACTCAGGTCGGAGCGACTGCGATAGGTTCTCCTAATGGTCTAAGCGCAATTATGCGGATTAGGATGACTTTGGTGAGGGCGGTGATAGTGCGGTTGACCTGCCCCCCATAAACCGATCCAACTCTAGAGTTAGAGTTCTGGATACGGAGAAAGGGGAGATATGGCACGCAGGAAGTACACGCCTGGGCAGATCATCAGCAGGTTGCGGGAG
>DBZV01000030.1:22784-24052 GCA_002311865.1 Dehalococcoidia bacterium UBA1151 | reverse complement strand
AACGCGCTGCTCAAGACGCTTGAGGAACCCACCGACACCTCGATGTTGATCCTGATCGCTCCAGACCGAGGCACGGTACCTGACACCGTGGCATCGCGCTGCCAGTGGATTCAGTTGCGCCCCGTGCCTGTCGACCAGATCCAGGAAGGCCTGGTTTCAAAACACGGCGCCAGTCCAGAAGATGCAGAGATGTATGCTCGACTATCCAACGGCAGGCCAGGCCGCGCGATTGAGCTGCTTGAGGATCCGGCCGCGGTAGGCCACTACGATCAGATGGTTCAGCGAATTATCGATGCTTCTACAAGCTCACTTGAGGGTAGATTTCGCTACGCCAGGGAGCTGTCTGGACAGTTCCGCAAGGATAAGTCTGCGGTTGAGGCAGAGCTTGAAGTCTGGTCCAGCGTATGGCGGGATGCGATGCTTGCGAAACATGGTGTCAAAGACGGCGCGGTTCACATGAACTGGCAAGATCAGCTTGCTGAATTGGCTGCCGGGTGCGAGTTGGATCAGATAGTTGAAGTGATCGAAGGCTCTCGTTCGGCCATCAGCGCCCTCAGGGCAAACGCATCGCCTCAGTTGGCGCTGGAAGTGATGATGCTGAACCTGCCGTCTATCAACAGGCCTGTCGGCGCTTAGTCCCCGGCCGCGACTCCACTGAGCGATGCTGAGTCGCCGAAAATCGATTCCGCCCATGGCAGGTATGGTCGCCACGCGTCTTTCACGACTATGTGCATCACGAACGAGTAGGGGTTTGGCTTCGGCGGCTTAGGGGTTCGCAGCAAACTCATCCGGGCTTCCTTCGGCGTCCTACCGGCCTTCCGGTGGTTGCATTCGGCGCAGGCGGAGACTACGTTCGTCCAACTGTGGCCACCACCCCGCGATCGAGGCAGCACATGATCCAGCGTCAGCTTTCGCATCTGCCTGTTGCAGTACTGGCAGCGATAGCGATCACGGATGAAGACCTCTTTGCGAGACAGCCGCCTCTGGTGAAACGGTCGTTTCACCATGTAAATCAGGCGAATAACCGATGGCTCTTCAAAAATTGAGGTTGCGCTGTGGAGATACCGATCAGTGGCAGTAAGGATCTCAGCTTTTTCTCGACCGAGAAGTGAGATAGCGCGGCGAACATTACAGACGTTCAAGGGCTGATAGTTCTGGTTCAAAACCAAGACTGCCGAACGCGACAATGTTTGCCTCCTTATATTTCCAAACGATTATTCGGTAGCTGCGTCAAGTTCTTTCTTCAGTTCTTCCGCAACCTGCTCTGC
>DBZV01000030.1:7612-22738 GCA_002311865.1 Dehalococcoidia bacterium UBA1151 | reverse complement strand
CCCTGTCCTTTACGAAATCAAGGACCTGGTCTCCAGTTAGCGCGTCTGTGATGTCGGAGAACTCAATGACGCCATCCAACTGGTCCATCGCATCTGAATATTCGGCTGGAATGAGACCAAATGAGTCAGCTGGCAGAATGTCCCATACGCTGACGTAGAAAGGAACGATAGTGGAGTTGGCCAGTTGCTCGGCCACCTTCTCCTGTCCGGCGAATCGATCATCTGGAAGTGCCACGGCGCCAATGGCGTAGCTGGCGCTTGTCATGACGAACGCGATGGTAAATAACAGACCCAGCACACCACCCATCGCCATACCCGCGAGCTTGTCGACTGGCCCCAGCATCATCCGTGTCATTACCGTGTTGATGATGCCTTGTATCTTGCTCAGGACAAAGTTGGCCGCAAACAGAGCGACGGCAAAAGTAACCCAGTAGATTACGGAGTCGCCAATTGCTTCACTGAATTCTGATGTCGTGAGAATGGCAGAAATCTCGGGAGCGATTCGACCGGTGATGATGAACGCAACGAAAATTGCGACCGCCACAAAGAGGGCCTTGACGAAGCCGGTTTTGATGCCCCAAAGAAGCAAAACCACCCATATGGCCACAAGAATCCAGTCGAATGCGTTCATCGTGCGTTTCCGTTCCAGCTACTGATTGGCCAGCTACTGCTTGGAAGGAGCCCTGTAGGTCCCGTGAATTAGCGTCGGATCAGCCGAAATGTTTTTCTCGCTAACCTGTCAGTAAATCGACGAAAGTTTAGCATAGGTCACAGCCAGTTCATGCCACCACGCGAGTCGTTAAGATCGCGTTAATTAGGTATTTTGCGCAACTTTGTGTTCCCGGAATTCTTCGGGCATCATTACTTATAACGCCGACTTTGCTCATTGGAATTGGTGTGAGCAGTGATGAGTGGCGCGGAGGAGGCAAACACGCGCATAGCGATAGACGGTCCTGCCGGGTCTGGCAAGACCACCACTGGCAAGCTGGTTGCAACCCGGTTTGGCTTCAGGTTTTTCGATACCGGGATCATGTACAGAGCAGCAACCCGCATGGCCCAATTGCAGGGGGTCGCGTTTACTGACGAAGCGACGATCGTTCATTCCATCGAGGAGAGCGTGCTGGAATTCGTGTTCGATGACGCTGGTGATTTCAGAGTATTCATTCTTGGGGCGGATGAGACGGACTCGTTGCGAAGTCCTGAGGTGGACCACGGCGTCTCTACTGTGGCTGCCTTGCCTGTTGTCCGCCAACTGATGGTCCAGATGCAACGGGACATTGCCGGAGACGATCAGATCGTGATGGTCGGCCGCGATATTGGTACCGTCGTACTGCCAGATGCCGAGCTTAAGATTTACCTGACGGCCAGTGCCGAAGAGCGTGCCAGGCGCCGCTTTGAGCAGAACAGATCCTCAGGCATCCGGCAGAACTTCGACGAGATCGTGACCGATCTGAAGGCGCGCGATGTATTGGACTCCGAACGTGAAGCGTCCCCGTTGCGGCCCGCTGACGATAGTATTTCGGTCAGTAGCGACGGAAAATCACTGGAAGAGGTTGTAGACGAGGTAGCTCAATTGGTGAAGGCAGCAGAGTGAGACCGTTCTTCTGGGTGTGCAACACTGGGTTCAAGCTTTCTCTAAAAATTTGGGCCGATTACAAGTCGACCGGTACCGAGAACGTTCCGCCCACCGGCCCTCTCATGATTATTGCCAATCATCAGAGCAACATGGATCCGCCCGTTGTTGCGCGGACAATCTCCAGACGTGTTCTCTTCCCCGCCAAGCGGGAGCTTTTTGACCTGAAACTGGCTGCTCTGTTTCTCTACTACTGGGGCTCATTTCCGCTAGCGAGGGGGCGAGCAGACTCGGCCGCATATCGTCAAATACTGGGCATTCTAAAGGAGCCAAACGGCGCGCTTACGTTATTTCCGGAAGGGACGCGCACCCGCGGAAGTATGCGCAAAGCACAGAACGGCCCCGCCACGATCGCCATGCGAACCGGCGTCACAGTACTGCCAATTGGTATAACTGGCACACATGCTTTAGGTAACGTTTTTCGAGCTCTTAGTCCCATCGCCACGATTCGAGTAAATATCGGGAAGCCGTTCAAGGTTGTGAATCCTGATCGAGACCGCAAAGAGGCGATTGAAGGAGCGACCAATGAGGTCATGGGCCGTATAGCTGAGTTGCTTCCTGAGTCGTATCGAGGGGTCTATGCGGACTCAATGGGTCGTGACCGTGTATTTACCCAGGATTTACCCGGGGACGCCCGTTAGATGTGCTCAGGGGTATACGGTCCAATCTCTAACAAGCGGGTAGGCGGAATATATACATGTGCGGCATAGTCGCGTACACAGGTAGCGCGGACGCGGTTCCAATTCTGCTCAAGGGCCTCAAGATCCTTGAGTACCGGGGTTATGACTCGGCGGGGGTGGCAATCCAAACGTCCACTGGCGCGACCGAGGTGCTGAAAACGCCCGGTCGGGTTGAGGAACTGGACGCTGTTGTCGCGGAGGCTGATCTTTCCGGCCACACCGGTATTGGCCACACCCGGTGGGCCACACACGGCGTAGTGAATCATCAGAATGCCCATCCGCACGTCAGTTGCGATGGCGAGGTTGCACTGGTTCACAACGGGATAGTTGAGAACTACCTTGAGCTCAGGGCTGAACTAGCGGCTAACGGTCACACACTCACATCTGACACCGACTCAGAGGCTGTTGTTCATCTGATCGAAACCCACCTGAAGGCCGGTGAGTCACTCGAAGACGCACTGCTTCACGCCACCAGCCGACTCAAAGGCGCGGGCACGTTCGTCGCGTCTGCACGCAGCCAACCCGGCAAGATTGTTGGCATGAGGATGGGCAATGCGGGCGGCATAGTGGTTGGCCATTCAGAAGATGGCAATATGCTGGCTAGTGACCTCCTTGCCGTGCTGCCGTATACAAACCGGGTGGTGTACCTGGACAGTGGTGAGCAGTCGATCATCACCGATACATCGGTCATTTACCGGGACGGTAACGGCGATGTCATCGATAAGGAAGTGATCATCTCAGAGCGCACGGCTGAGGCCGCTGAGCGGGGGGCGTTTCCACATTTCATGCTCAAGGAGATCCACGAGCAGTCGGAACGGGTCGCCAGCGCTATGCGTGGCCGTGTCGACTTCGAGAACGGATCGATCAACCTGCCGGAGATTCCGTTCAGCGATGAGCAGATTAGAAACTTCGATCAGGTGGTTCTGGTCGGGATGGGCACAAGCCTTCACTCCGCGATGATGGGCGCAACTTTGATCGAGTCGTTCGCAAGGATTCCAGCGAAGGCAGAAAACGCATCTGAGTTCCGGTACAAGAATCCGGTGATCGATGAGAATACGCTGGTTATCGCAGTCACTCAGTCCGGTGAGACGGCTGACACACTGGCCGCTATGGAAGGCGCTGGGGAGCAGAACGCGAAGCAGCTAGCGATCGTCGAACTTGACGGCTCTCAGGCAACGCGAATGGCCCATGGGACGCTGCTTGTTAGAGCTGGCCTTGAGGTTGCGGTCGCGTCCACCAAGACGATGACAAATACTGTTGTGTGCCTCTACATGCTGGCGATTCACATGGCCACCATTCGCGGCACGATGGCGCCTGAAGTGCGCAAAGCCGCGGTAGGTGAACTGGCGAGCCTACCGAGCGGTATTAGTAGCCTCATATCTCAGGAGAAGGCGTTCAAGGCCATTGCTGAGAGTCTGGTTGATTGCCATCATCTGCTCTACCTTGGCCGTGGCTTCATGTTCCCGGCCGCGATGGAGGGAGCGCTGAAGATGAAGGAGATTGCCTACATCCACGCGGAGGGGTACGCGGCCGGCGAGATGAAGCACGGTGTGAATGCGCTGATCAGCGATGAGATGCCCACGATAGCCCTTGCGCCCGCCGGTCATCTGCACGAAAAGATGGTGTCGAACGTCAACGAAGTAAAGGCGCGTGGGGGTCAGGTGATTGCCATCGTCACGGAGGGCGACGAGATCGTTCCCGAGATTGTCGACAAGGTGATCGAACTTCCTGCCGCATCCGAGGCACTCTCGGCGATCCTTTCGCTGGTGCCAATGCAGCTGCTTGCGTACTACACGGCCGTGGCGCTGGATCAGGACCCGGACAAGCCCCGCAACCTCGCGAAGACCGTCACAGTGGAGTGATCTAGGCGGAGCCTCTCAACGCCACGATAAAGGCAAAGCCGAGCAGCCCCACCAGCCCCACGACAAATACGATCGATGCGAAGAACCAGCCCTTCGCGGCTGACGAACTGGTACCGGGCCGGGCCGCGGCGTGTTCGTTATCCTGAATCACGTATGTGTCCAGCATCTTGTCGTGCCAGGTTCGGTTTTCTGCGTCCCCGTAAGCAGTCCAGAATCCGGCGAGGAACGGGATGAGACTGATTATTGACGCGAGGTTCCGGCTCCACATGTGGTAGAAACCCGCGACATCGCCATTTGAACGCATCACGCGGATCTTGAGCATTTTTGCGGCTATATCTTGGCCCCGTTGGTAGAGGATGAGGTTGCCGATCGTCCACCCGACCGAAATAACGAATCCCAGGAAGGGTATGAGGCCCAGAATTCCGGGAACGAAAACATTGATGGCAAATGCACCCGTCCGGGTCCCCATATCGGCCAGTACATCCCCGGCCAACTCGTCCTGATACTCGGCGTCGTCATCCGCCGCGATGGCTTCGTCGCCCCACGGGTCATCCGGCGAGGTAACCGGCTGATCCGGGTCGCGTACGGGCGTGCCGCATACGCCGCAGTACGCGGAGTCCGGGTGCAACATGTGACCGCAGTTTTTACACTTTTTCCCCGTTGACTCAGTCATCAAGCGTTCCTGGCGGCATTTACAAAATTCCGAATCAGGTCCGGGTCTTTCACACCATCCGCCTCAACTCCGCTTGCCACGTCCACACCCCACGGATTGAGTTGTTGAATTGCTGCTCCGACATTTTCCGGAGTAAGTCCGCCTGCCAGCATTACACCTTCCAGCTCAGCTATACCGTCGGCGACCGACCAGTCGAAGGCTACGCCGGTTCCGCCCGGCGCTGAAGGGTCGTAGGAGTCCAAAAGCACCATATGACCGGCGTTGAGCCAGCGGTTGACCTCCGTGCGGAGATCCTCAGCGATGTCACCGGGCTTCACACGGATCTGCCGCAAGACGGGAACGATCAACTCTTCGGCGTAGGCGAGATCCTCATCGCCATTTAGCTGTGCGATATGTAGATGGCACTGCTGTGCCACACGGCGAACCCAATCAACGGGCTGATTGAGGAACAGACCAACAAGCTTCGGGCCGTTTGGGATGCCCTCACGACCACCAATGAAGCCTTCAGTGATCCACTGACCCTCGTCCGGTTGGACTTGCCGCCTTACACCCTCAACAAAATTAAAGCCGAGGAAATCGGCGCCCGCGTCTGCCGCGACGAGGGCGTTTTGCGAGTCGCGAAGCCCGCATATTTTCACGCGCGTTCGTTGTCGGGCCGATCCGGGTTCGGGGGAGGTCACGGTGTCTTCCCGGCTATTTCGCTGGCCAGCGACCCGGCGGAGGAGCCGGCGCGCATCAACGCTTCGCCAACCAGGACAGCGTCAGCGCCAGCAGCTTCCATCCGCCGCACATCGGCCGCTGATTTCATGCCACTTTCGGCCACGAGAACTCGCTCGCTATCCATAACGTTGGCGATCTCTTCAAAATGCGCTAGCGATGTCTCAAGGGTTTTCAGATTACGGTTGTTTACGCCAAGGATTGGTGGGTCAATCTTCATTGCCAGATCAAGCTCATCACCGTCAAATACTTCCGTAAGAGCGGCCATTCCCAGCTCGTGAGCGAGGTCATGCAGCCTGCGAAGCGCACTCTCATCCAGGATTGCGACGATAAGCAGTATCGCGTCAGCGCCGTTTGCTCTCGCCTCGTAGATCTGGTATTCGTCGAACACGAAATCCTTCTGGAGCACCGGCACGCCAGACGCGTGCGCCACGCTGCCAGCATCCCGCATATCCGCCATCTTGCCATCGAAGTAGAACGGCTCTGTGAGTACGGAAAGCGCGGAAGCGCCCGACTCAACGTATGTTCGTGCCGTTTCGACCGGATTCAGGTCTGCCCGCAATTCGCCTCCAGAGGGAGACTTCCGCTTCATCTCTGCAATCAGCGAGATGCCGGGTTTGGTCAGCGCTCCATGGAAATCGAGCGCTGGCGAGGCCGACTCAGCCGCCGCGCGGACGCCGTCCAGCGAAACGGCGCATCTCTGGCGGTCTATCTCAGCGGCGCGTGCAGCCACGATCTCATCAAGAATCGTGCCCGTACTTTTCGTTTTCGCCGTACTCATGCCGATTCGTTGCTCACTCTGATCAGGTCATCGAGTTTCTGTGCAGCGGCTCCGGAATCGACCGACTTGGCGGCCATGACACCGGCTTCGTGGTAGCTCGAGGCAAGTCCTCCGGCGTAAAGAGCCGCGGCCGCATTAATGATGGCCACTATTCGTGCCGAACGCTCGACCCCTGGCGGGGCGTTGTGTCCGCCACCTTCTCCGTTCAGCACGCCTCGAACCAACTCAATACTCTCGCCCACGCTGTTCACACGGATGTGGGATGGATCGCCCTCAGGCTGGTTGAAATCTGCTGGTCGAGTCCGGTTCTTCTTGACGTGGCCGTCGATGACTTCCCATACCTCGGTGTTTCCGGACACGCTGATCTTGTCGGAGCCGTCGCTTCCGTGCACCAGTAGCACGTGTCCCGTGCCCAATAGCGTCAGCGCCTCAGCCATCTTGAGCGCCAATTCAGGAATGGCCACGCCAATGACCTGATTTTGAGCACCCGCGGGGTTGGTCAGGGGGCCAAGGATGTTGAACACGGTGCGAATGCCGATTTGTGGGCGCAGCGGGCCGGCATGACGCATCGATGGATGGAACGCCTGGGCGAACATAAACGCCACGCCAACCTCGTCCAGGCAGCGCTTCACGCCACTGGGATCGAGATCAATCTTCACGCCCAGCGCTTCCAGCGCATCCGCAGCACCCGAGGCGCCTGACGCGGCACGATTTCCGTGCTTGGCCACTTTCAGGCCTGCGCCAGCCGCAATGAACGCAGATGTAGTCGAGATATTGAACTCGTTCTGTCCGGTGCCGCCTGTTCCGCAGATGTCGGTTACTGGAACATCGACATCGACGTGCAGCGAGTGCTCTCTCATGCTGCGAGCCATACCCGCGATCTCTTCGGCGGTCTCGCCCTTCATGCGCAATGCAGTTACGAACGCGCCGAACTGCGCCGGCGTGGCCTCACCATCCATGATGATGCCCATCGCCGCCGCGGCATCATCCGTTGAGAGATCGCGGCCATCAACTACGGCTTGAATGGCCTGCTTGATGTCATCCACTACATTGCTCCAGCCGCTGCGGTCTCTTCCATGTTTAGGAAGTTCTGCAGCAGTTGCTTGCCCGGCTCCGTCACGATTGACTCTGGGTGAAACTGTACGCCCTCGATAGCCAGAGTCTTGTGACGAACGCCCATGATGATTCCGTTTTCCGTGCGAGCCGTGACTTCAAATCCGTTTGGTACTGAGTCAGGATCGATCGTGAGCGAATGGTATCGGACCGCCTCAAATGGGCTATCGATGCCAGCGAAGACACCTTTGCCGTCGTGATAGATTGCGGATGTCTTGCCATGCCTGATCTCTCCGGCGTGAACCACCTTGCCGCCGAAAGCGTTAGCCAGGCACTGATGGCCAAGGCAGACTCCAAGCACAGGCACCTTGCCCGCGAAGCGTCTGATCGCCTCCACGGAGACCCCGGCGTTCTCAGGCCGTGATGGCCCGGGCGAGATCACAATACGTTCCGGGTTCATCGCTTCAAGTTCGTCCACGGTGGCCTGGTCGTTCCTGATGACCTCAATATCATCGGCGCCAAGTTCGCTCAGGTACTGGTAAAGGTTGTAGGTAAAGCTATCGTAGTTGTCTATGAGTAGTAGCATTTTCGTTCTCTAATCTGTGGTCAGGGCCGGTTGGGAATTTGTTGAGTCTGTCGGAATGTTTTGACGACTTCGCCAACCGAACTCTTCCGCCCGGCTGATTGCCTCAAGCGGCGCGGCCATCTTTTGAATCGACTCAAAGTACTCGGCCGTGGGATCGGAATCGTGAACTACACCGCCGCCGCCGTGTACGTATGCCACGCCATCGTGAATGATCATCGAGCGGATCACCGTTCCAGTGTCCATGTTGCCTGATGCTGAGAACCAGCCCAGCGCGCCTGTGTATGGGCCGCGGCCAACTGATTCGAGCTCGCGAATGAGCTGTATCGCCCGAATTTTCGGCGCACCTGCCAGGGTTCCAGCCGGGAACCCCGACTTGAGAGCGTCAATGGCGTCCAACTCATCCTTGAGCCTACCCTGGACACGGCTGACCAGGTGTTGAACGTGCGAGTACTTCTCAATCTGCATCATGCTCGACACGTTTATGGTGCCGGGTTCGCACACGGCGCCAAGATCGTTACGAGCCAGATCGACCAGCATGACGTGCTCGGCACGCTCTTTTTCACTTGCCAGCAACTCACGCCGCATCTCAACATCGGCCAACGGCGTCAATCCCCTTGGACGTGTGCCTGCAATCGGATGGATTTCGGCGACGCTATCCGTGACGCGGACCATTAGTTCTGGGGATGAGCCGACTAGCTGAAACTCATCGAAGTCCATGAAAAATATATACGGCGACGGGTTCAGCCGGGTGAGTTGCTGGTAGATATCGATGGGTCGCGCTGATGTGGCACGGGTCACGCACTGCGACACCACAGCCTGGATCAATTCACCATCGGCGATGGCGTCTCTGGCCTCGCGGACCATGGTTTCGTACTCAGCTTGAGACGTCAAAGGGTGGATCAAATGAGGCTCGGTCAAGTCGCTTTCCGGCCCCAATGTGGTGGGCGCAGGCCCCATCAGGAGGTCAGTAATGGTCTGGAGTCGTAGCTGCTCGTCACCCGACGCGCGGACCGATATCGTCAGGGATTCACGACGCCGATCGATTGCAACGAACTCATCAGGAACCATAAAGCCGGCCAGTCGCGCGCCCGATGAGTGGTTTTGTAACCGGCCAACGGATGGCTCGATCACTTCGACCGCCTCGTAGCTGATGTAGCCGACCACTCCGGCGGCGAACGCAGCATCCGTCTGAGGGGTCTCGGCAAACGTGGAAAGTATCGAGCGAAGCGTCTCAAATGGATCGTCTCCGTTTTCAACGAGGATAACGTTCACGCGCGGCCCAGACACCAACGCAGCACGCTGCCAGTGTGAATTAGGTGCAACTCCATCGAGTATGAATCCGCCGCCCGCGGGATTGAGGCGTGCGTATACATCCACCGGGGTCAGTCCCGGATTTGGGATCGTCAGACGCGCGAACCCGATCTTCTCAAGCACGTCGGGCCGCCTCTGCTGCATCGATGGCCTTCTGCAGTGCGCCCATCTTGATGAGCGACTCGTTGTACTCTCCCTCGGGAGTGCTGTCGGCAACCACGCCTCCCCCGGCTTGCAAGTGCGCCACACCGTCCTTCATCACGACCGTGCGGATGCCGATGCAGGTATCCATGCTGCCGTGATACGAGAAGTAGCCGATGGCGCCCGCGTATGCACCGCGGCGGTCTGGCTCAAGCTCTGCAATCAGCTCCATCGCACGCACTTTTGGTGCACCAGAGACCGTTCCCGCCGGGAATCCGGCGCGTAGTACGTCAAAGGCGTCGTACTTGGGATCGAGCTTGCCCACCACGTCTGAGACAAGGTGCATGACGTGCGAGTAATACTCAACGTCCATCATTTGATTGACCTTCACCGTGCCCGGAATGCTGACCCGGCCAACGTCATTGCGTCCCAAATCAAGCAACATGACGTGCTCAGCCTTCTCCTTCTCGTCGTTTCGCAACTCCTCGGACAGGCGCGCGTCCTCTTCTGGGGTTGCGCCACGCGGGCGTGTGCCTGCAATCGGGTGAACCGCAACCTCGCCATCAACTGCTCGAACGAGCAGCTCCGGGGATGCGCCCACGATCTGAAAATCGCCCATCTCAAGGAAGAACATATACGGTGAAGGGTTTATCGCCCGCAGGGAGCGGTACAGGTCGAAGGGCCGGACGTCCGTCTTTCGCTCCACTCGCTGCGAGAGAACCACCTGGATGACTTCGCCATCGTAGATTGCCTTCTTGCCCTCTTCGATCATCGCCCCGTAGCGCTCGCGGGTCATATTCGGTAGTGACTCGTAAGACGAGCCTTCGATTTCGCTGGGCGCTTCTTCGTAGTCCAGGGCGCCATCTTTACTCTGGATCCAACGGCCTGATGATCGTTGATATGCGTTCGCAGGGAGTGGGCCTTCCAGTCGGTCGATGAGGTCTTCGACCTTCGATCGAGCGCGATCGTAGTCGGCCGATGGGTCATCTCCAATTTGGGCGTGCGCAACAACCAGAATCTCGTGCTGCACGTGATCGAAGATCAGCAGACTATCCGTCATCATGTGAATCGACTCAGGAATGCCTACGCCGGTACCCCTCAGCGGCGGGACCTTCGGTTCAAAGTGGCGAATGGCGTCGTATGAAATGTAGCCAACCGCGCCACCATGAAATCGCTCCGGGAGACCCCATACGGGCGCCGTTTTGATCTTGTCCAGTCGTTCCTTCACCGGAATCAGCGGATCAACCTCGCCGTTGGGCTCATTGGCGCCAGTGCGGATCACGTCGTGCGGCTCGGTACCGATGAAGCTGTATCGGGCAAGGCGTTCTCCACCTTCAACCGACTCAAACAGGAACGAGTACGGGCCGTTAGCTACCTTCAGAAACGCGGAAACGGGTGTCTCCAGGTCTGCCGAAATCGCTCGGAATACAGGGATAAGGTTGTAGTCATTCGCCAGCTCTATGAACTGGTCTTTTGTTGGTGTGTGCATGAAATTCCTCGACTATGTTGAGATAGGGCGGCGGATTAGTCGAGGCCGCGCCAACGGTTTCCAGGGTTGTGCAATATACGGACGTTCATCTGGCCGATCCCACCCTAGTCGCGGCACCAAGTCCTACGATTTCACGAACGCGATCAACGGTAAATCGAGCTTCTGCACGCGCGCGCTTTGCTCCTTCTTGAAGGACATCTTCAACGTAATCGGAGTCGTTCTCCAGTTCTTCTCGGCGGGCACGATACGGCTCGAAGTAGCCGGTCATTACAGACCGCAGCATCTCCTTGCTCTTCCCGTAGCCAATCTCGCCAGCCAGGTAGCCGTTTCTCAGTTCTTCAACCTCATCGGGATTGCCGAACAGGCGGAATAGTTGGAACACGGTGTCGGTTTCGGGGTCGATAGGATCGCCAAGGGCCGTGGATGACGTCTTCACCCGCTTTACTTTGGCCTTGATCTCCGCTTCGGTGGCGAAGATTGGAACGGCGTTGTCGTAGCTCTTGCTCATCTTCCGGCCATCGATTCCGGGAACCACAGCGTCGTCGTTGAGCAGGGTATCGGGCATCGGAAAGATATCGGTGTCATATGCCGCGTTGAATGAGCCGGCAATGTCGCGTGTAATCTCAAGATGCTGCGTCTGGTCCTGACCAACGGGAACCATTGTCGAGCGGACGATCAGGATGTCGGCGGCCATCAGCATTGGGTAGGTGAAGAGGCCAACGGAGGCGTTGATGCCCTGCTGCACCTTATCTTTGTAGGACACGGCGCGATCCAGCAACCCCTTGCCGGTCACGCAACTCAGAATCCACGTCAGCTCGGTAACTTCTGGCACATCTGACTGCCGGTAGAATGTCGCCTTTGCCGGGTCGAGACCCAGAGCAAGGTAGTCCAGCGCAACGCCTTGCGTCAGATCGGCCAGCGTCTGTGGATCGCCGACCGTCGTCATCGAGTGGTAATTGGCGATGAAGTAAAACGCCTCGCCGGGGAACCTGTCCTGATGCTCAATGTGCTGCTTGATGGCGCCAAAGTAGTTGCCAACGTGGAGTACGCCAGATGGCTGGATACCGCTCAGCACTCTTGCTGTTGCTGTTGAATTCACCGCTGTTTTGCTCGTCATCTGTCTGAGTCCTAACCCAGTTATTTTGAGGCAAAAAAAGCCTCGCCCAAACAGGGGCGAGGTTAATCGCGGTGCCACCCTGATTATTCGCCTCAGGCGAACATCTCTTGTCAGGAGCCATCTCCCCCATTGGCGGGGTGAATCCCTGGGCTCTGATAACGGTGCCCTCTCCGGCTCAGGATACTTTTCCAATCGCTCGGAATTTAGCCCTGCGGCTCCCGGGTCCATTCGGCGCGATCCTTGGGCGTCGGGTTTCCACCATCCCCAACTCTCTCTGGCCCGGTGTTCGAACGTACTAGTCCCGTTCACAGCCTTTGAAATCTACTATGTACAAGTCTACGTCTACGGAAATCGTAACGTCAAATGTGGATGGCCGGCATCTGAGCGATTGTAGCGGCATCTGATAACCCGGGAACAAAACCGCATGCGCTTTCGTTTATATCTGTGAGAACCAAAAAAAATATGAAGCTTCCCGCCGAGGGGATTACTCGGATGATGGAGAATAGATCGTGTTCATAAATTTCAAAACCAGAATTGTGATGGCCAGCGTCGCCGTGGCGATGGTGGCAGTAATCGCTTGCGGGAGTGAGGACGAGAAGCCAGCCGCGGCTCCGACGCCCGGTTCGGCAGTGGCGCCCACACCCTCAGGCGATCTTCCAGAGCCGGTTACGCGTGAAGTGGCCGATGCACCAGTCGATAACGCTATTATCGAGATCCGCGAGAGCTTCCCTGTGCAGTACGGAGTGACAATTCACTCTGGATTGCCCAACGCCTGCTATACGTTCGATCAGATCATCGTGGACCGCAATGGCGACACCGTAAATATTACCGTTACCAACACGAGGCCAGCACCGTCCGCCGAGCCGATCGCATGCGCTGAAATCTACCGCATGGTCAAGAACGCCGTGACGCTGCCGGGTACCTACGATCAGGGCACGACGTACACGGTCAACGTGAACGACATGGTGCTCACGTTCGAAGGCCAGGACCCTATCGCCGAAATTCAGACAGACGACCGCGGGGCAATGAACACAGCCGACGAACTGAGTGACCTGTTCCAGGATGCGGATGTCAGAGCGTCTCGCGGCGATGAGGCTTTTCAGTCGTTCTTCGGATTCAGCGGTGAAGCGATGACAGTATTCGGCGAGCGAGTTGAAGTCTACCTATTCGACAATCTTGAAGATGCGGAAGCCGCCGCCGCAGGAATCAAGCCAGACGGCTCCATCGTGGGAGCGGATGGCAGCATTTCCATGGTCACGTGGGTAGCCACACAGCACTTCTACGTGAGGGGCGACAGCATCATGTTGTACGTTGGCGAGAATCTTGACGTAATCGATCTGCTCGACAGCATCGCTGCCCGACTGCTGGCCGAGGGGATATCAGGCGGCGGCATTGGCCTTCTTCCGCTCCCCGAGCAAATCGCGGTGGGGGAGAAGTTCCCGGAGGACATTCAGAGTGTCCTGAGTGGGCTCGAGAGTCGCTTCGGTCAACTTGGAAAGAGCGGTGTACTCTCAGACGCTATCTTCGGAGTCGATGCGAAGCTCGCGCTGGCAGGCGACGCAGAAGTTCTACTGTATGAGTTCGGTGATGCCGACCAGGCGAAAAAAGCATCGGGCAGAGTCTCACCAGATGGCGGAACGATCACCAGCGCAGACGGTCAGTCAGTTTCATCAGTCCGCTGGATTGGCCCCCCACACTTCTATCTGCGCGGAAACCTGATCACTCTGTACGTAGGCGACAGCATCGAGATCACCGAAGTACTGGATAGTACGGCCGGTGAGAAGTTCGCAGGTCCAGGTGTGGTGATCGACGAGCCCAGGGAGCTGATCATACCCGTCGTTGGTGAGTTCAAGCTTGACGCTGCTCCCGTGGAGAAGGTTGAAGTAATGATCCTGGAGAAGTTCCCGCCGCTGTACATCGTGCATGTCACCATCGGCCTGCCAAGCGGCTGCCACGAGTTTAACTCGTTTACCGTGAAGCACGACGGCAAGATAATCAGCATCCAGATCCTCAACCAGACACCTGTAGCAGCATCGATCTGCACGCTGATCTACGGCGTCGAAGAAATTCGAATCCCGATCGAAGGGCCGTTTGAGCCCGGAGTTGAGTTCGATGTGCTGGTCAACGGCGAGCGCCACGGAACGTTCGTCGGGCAGGGTTAGCTCAGCGATAACGCATCAACCAAAAAGGCCCGGAGCAACTGCTCCGGGCCTTTTCTTTCAACTGTACCTGTACAGGTTGGGCTAGAAGTCCATCCCGCCGCCAGGGGGCATGCCACCGGGCATTGCTGGCTCTGGAACGGGCTGGTCGGTGATGAGCGACTCTGTTGTCAGGATCATTCCTGCAACTGAGACGGCATTCTCAACCGCTGCGCGGGTTACCTTCGCAGGGTCGATGATGCCGAGTTCGAACATGTCGCCAAACTTCTCAGCCTGGGCGTCATAGCCGTAGTTTCCGCCCTCTTCCGACACCTTGTTGAGGATGACAGCACCCTCGGCGCCGGAGTTGGTGGCAATCACCCGGATGGGAGCGAGAAGCGCCCTCTCCAGGATGCCGATTCCGGTCTGCTCGTCAGCTGATGGAGCTTTGACCTTTTTCAGAGCGTCTGATGCGCGGATCAGGATTGTTCCGCCACCAGGGACGATGCCCTCTTCCACAGCCGCTCGAGTTGCCTCAAGGGCGTCCTCAACTCGCTGCTTCTTCTCTTTCATCTCAACTTCGGTTGCTGCGCCAACCTTGAGGATGGCAACACCACCGGACATCTTCGCCATCCGCTCCTGGAGCTTCTCGCGGTCGTAGTCGGATGTGGTCTGCTCGATCTGGGCCTTGATCTCATTGATCCGGCCTTCAATCGCCTTCTTGTCGCCTGCACCACCAACGAACGTAGTGTCGTCCTTGGTTGATTCCACTCGGTTACATCGGCCGAGGTCCTCAATTTCGGTGGAGTCAAGCTTGCGGCCAACTTCTTCGCTGATGACCTGGCCACCGGTGAGGACGGCAATGTCCTGCAGCATAGCCTTGCGGCGGTCGCCGAATCCAGGCGCCTTGATGGCGACGGTATTCAGTGCGCCACGGAGGCGGTT
>DBZV01000030.1:6107-7603 GCA_002311865.1 Dehalococcoidia bacterium UBA1151 | reverse complement strand
ACTACCAGAGTTGCAAGAGCTTCGCCCTCAACATCTTCTGCAATCAGGACGAAGTTCTTGGTGACCTTGAGAACCTTCTCAAGAACAGGAAGGATGTCAGATACGGCTGAGACCTTCTTGTCTGTGATCAGGATGTAGGCGTCCTCAAGGGAGGCTTTCATGTTCTCGGAGTCCGTTACAAAGTACGGTGACAGGTAACCGCGGTCGATCTGCATGCCTTCTACGTATTCAACTTCGTAGTCCAGGCTCTTCGACTCGTCGACGGTGATGACACCGTCCTTACCGGTCTTCTCCATCACGTCAGCAATCTTTTTGCCCATCTCTTCATCGTGGGCTGAGAGGCTTGCGACCTGGGAGATCTGTTCGCGTCCTTCAACGGTGATGGACATGCTGGCTATGGTGTCCTGGACGGTCTTGACGCCCAGTTCAAGACCGCGCTTGAGTGCCATTGGGTCAGCACCCGCCGCGACGTTCTTGAATCCTTCTTCAACGAGCGCTTGGGCGAGAACGGTCGACGTGGTCGTACCGTCACCGGCATCATCGTTTGTCTTCTTGGAAGCTTCCTTGAGAAGCTGGGCTCCCATGTTCTCGAACGGGTCTTCTAGCTCGATCTCTTTGGCGATGGTTACACCGTCAGAGGAGACCTGGGGTGGTCCAAATTTCTTATCGAGAATTACGTTGCGACCCTTTGGTCCCAGCGTGATCTTTACTGTGTCGGCCAGAACGTCGATACCCCTCTTGAGGCGAGTACGGGCATCCTCTCCGAACGCTAGATCCTTAGCAGGCATTTTTTTCTCTCTTTCAGTTTATGGCGAACTGGTCATCAGCCGGTGATGCTGGCAAGCCAGATTACATAATTTCGGTCTAAGGTTGCTTAGCTGACGGTTGCCAGAATGTCGCTCTCGCGAACAATCAGGTACTCGGTGCCGTCTTCTGTGTACTCGGTCCCGGCGTACTTGGAGTAGATAACGGTGTCGCCAGTCTTCACTTCAAGCTTGACCAGTGTGCCTTCGTCGGTCGTTCGGCCGGGGCCAGCTGCGACGATCTTGCCCTTCTGGGGCTTCTCTTTGGCGGTATCGGGAATGTAGATGCCGCCAGCGGACTTCTCTGTATCGTCGTCCGAAGGCTCGATGACAAGTCGGTCTCCGAGCGGCTTCAGGTTTAGAGCCACGATTCACTCCTCCTTGGAGTTGTGGTTTTTATTGGATCTGCTTACCTCCCAGCCCTGCGAAATATCGCAGAGACAGACCCGAAACAGTTTGGGATTAGCACTCACCACGCGCGAGTGCTAATGGATAATGTTAGGAGCGCGAAAACGTACTGTCAACAACGGGGCGGCATAATTCGAAAATCGAAACCATGCGGCGTACAACAATTCTGCTTGTAGCAAGAGCCAGGGCCGCGAGGCAACGGCCAATATCGCAATCCAGAATGGGCGTGCTCATGCAATATCTGGTAGCCTGCCGCCCCAGCCCGTGAACCCCACCTCACCCCCA
>DBZV01000030.1:0-6083 GCA_002311865.1 Dehalococcoidia bacterium UBA1151 | reverse complement strand
CCCAACCAGGCGTTTTTCAACTCGCTACTGTGGGGGTGCTGCTCACGTACTTACTGTTCACGAATGATTGGCGGTTTTGGATAACCGTGGAGCTGATAGGCGCTCTCGCTTTCAGTGGCTCGCTCCTCGTCGCGTATGCGACCACTACCCGACATTTGCCGTTCAGAACGTACATAGAGACCTGGCTGCCAATGCCGCCAATCCAACTCGCCATATTTCTGGTGTTGGACGGTGCCGGTCTCGCGTTCGCCGAGAATGGCAGTTCGCTGACAGGCATCGTCCTGATTGCTGCCGGCTATGGCACATTTTCCGCGCAGTCAATTTTGAAGGTCGTGAGGAAACTCACCCGCTAGCTCTGAGTGAGAGCACAGGGGGACGCCGCGGAGCGCGAACTCAAATCCGACGAGCGCGTGACCGGGTTCAACAAGATTACCGGCGGATGCCAGCACGGCACTGAGCGAAACAAGGCGGCCATGCTTCTCGCCGCATCTATTGGAACTTCGATGACCATGATGCGGGCGGCGACGCCATGTCGAGGTCACTTCCCTTGAGCTTATTTTTTGCCAGTTCTGCAGCTGAATCGAGAATCATGCAAGCCGCTCAAAATGCTTTTTGCGTAATTCGAGGACACGACTCTCTCAGCTTGATCCCTATACCGACAATCTCAGCTTGAACTCATCAGCGGTTAGTTGAGCCAGGGTGTTCGCTGGGAGCATTCCATCCAATATCAGGTCTGCCGTCGAGGAAACGTTCTCGACGAGATGTGTGAAGAGGTCTCTCGTCCAATCAAGATAGTTGCGGAGATGGTCATCCCCCCACTTGTCTGCGCCATCGCGCAAGAGACGTCGAGCCAACGCAACATCCAGGGGTGTATGTATGAAAACCATATGGTCGATATGAACGCCAGTCTCAGCGTGCACACGGCCCAGCGGTGCGTCGAAAACGATGTACCTGGGCGGTTCGGTGTTCGATGCACTGCCAGCGCCCTCTTTCAACAGTCTCAGGTGCTCTGCCAGCACCGGTGCTTGCCAGGCGTTGTAGTCGCCACCTTCCAACAGCCAGGCGCGCATGTCAGGTGGATGGATGGTCGTATCGTCGAACTCGTCGAAGTACACCGCCACCGCATCTCCTAAGAGTTGGACGAGTTCGTTCACCAGCCGGGTTTTTCCGCCGCCCGATACGGCACTGACTCCAATTACGACACTGCTCATGACCCGCGTTCCTGTTCAAATGAAGAGAGGATAGCAGGTCGATTTCAATGGACCGGCCGCTCGAATCCTCGATGAGATCGGAGAACTGAACGAGTTGCGGACCTCGATAGCATCTACACGGTGCACTACGACGACGCTTTGAACGAGGGCCTTGTAAGTGCACTGGTTTTGACCCGTAATTGCGCACACAATGGTCGGCAAATCACCTTATGCCAACCGACCATCCAGTATCCCCGCCGACGCCATCGGCCTCTCGCTTTCGCTTCTCCGGGCTGAGCCCGTTTGCAGCGCTTCGGGAGCGGAACTACCGGTTCATCTTTACCGCGCAGGTGTTTTCGCTTTGGGCGATGGAGATGGAGGCGCTGGTGTTGGCGTGGTTCGTGCTGGCGGACACCGGCTCGCCGCTCCAGGTTGGCCTGATCGGCGCGGCGCGCTTCGGCGGCATATTCCTGAGTCCCGTCTACGGCGCGATCGTCGATCGATTCAACCAACGAACGATTCTCCTCGTTGTAAGGGGCTACAACCTGGCTCTCGCCATCGTCTTCGCCTCGCTGGTGCTCACCGACTCACTGGTCGTGTGGCACGCTTACGTTCTTGTGTCAGTTGGCAGCGTTGGCCGCATGCTGGGCGTGGTCACGAACGACGCACTGACCGCCGATGCCGTCGATCAGACCAATCTTTCCAGCGCGATGGGGCTGCTGCGGGGTTCGCTTGATATCTCGCGGGTACTTGGGTCGCTGCTTGGCGGCGCGCTACTGGCATCAATTGGCCTTGGAACGGCCTACGTTGCGATCACAATCCTCTATGCAATAGCTGCGGCCGTGGCATTCGCGATCACAGTCAAATCCGTTTCAGGTGATCGACGTGGAAACGGCTATTTCAGCCAGATAGTTGACGGCCTCGCGTACGTCAGGACGCGGAGCATGGTCGCCGCGTTGCTGTTCTATACGTTCCTGACTGAGTTCACGGTGTTTCCGATGGTCAACGATCTCATGCTGGTCATAGCTCGCGATTTGCACGGCCTGGATGTTGATGGAGCCGGCGTGATGCGGGCCGTCGCCTCAGGTGGAGCGCTGGCTGGCTCAATACTGGCGGGCAGCTTCAGGAATACGCTGCGCCCAGGCCGGGCGCTGATATTGCTTACGATTGTGTGGCACCTGATTACCCTGGCGATCGCCCCGTCGCCCTACTACCCGCTGACGCTGGCTCTATTTTTCACATGGGGTGTGTTTGGCGGTTCGGCGTTCGTGATGCTCATGCTGGGCCTGCTGGCCGAGACGCCGTCGGCATTTCGTGGACGCGTGCTGGGGCTGCGTGGACTTGCGATATTTGGACTGCCAGCTGGCTTGGTGCTTGGCGGTTGGCTGGCTGAGGCGTTCAGCGTAGAGACGATGCTGATAGTGCACGGCACGATGGGCCTTGCGATGGTTGCGCTGGCGTACCTGCTGTGGCCGAAACTCTGGAGCATGCGTTTGCAGCGACCAGGCGAGGAAGATACGAGGATACACTAGCGGGTGGTCAGATCCTCAAGTATTCTTGCCATCAAACTGGCGCGGGCGATAAATATAGTTTCCTGTGAGAGAGAACGCCGTGGACTTTGGCGCACATCTGCCACTAATCGATTTCGGCGGCACCGATCACAGTCTCGGAGGGCTTAAATCGTTTGCCCGCGCCGCCGAGTCCCTGGGATACGAATACCTGACGGCAAACGATCACCTTGTATTCGGCCGTCCCTGGCTTGATGGCCCAACTGGATTGTCTGCGGTGCTAGAAGAGTCTGGTGACATGAAGCGGGCGACAACTGTCGTGGTGCCGGAGCTCCGTGGCCCCGTGGCAACAGCAAAAATTCTGGGCGCCATCGACATACTCTCTGGTGGCCGACTGACTGTGGCCGTGGGACCGGGTTCATCGCCAAGAGACTACGCGCTTATTGGCATTCCATTTGAAGAGCGGTGGAAACGACTAGATGAGTCTATTCAGACGATGCGTGCTGTTTGGGATGAGCGCTACTTTGCCAGTGAGAGGCTGGTCTGAGTCTGTCAACGCGTTACTCCTACCAGGCGATCGCGTGGCCGTCGCGCCGAGGGTCTGCCGCCGCCATGTAGGCACCGGTTTCCGGGTGGATCTGGATCATGCCGGCACTTCCAGTGCCTTCCCACGCGCCGATTATTTCGACGTCGTGGCCGCGCTTGCGTAGCCCCTCCACCGTCGCATCGCTGAACCGGCGTTCGAGTTTCAACGATTCGAAACCAGTGTGCGGATATGTGGACTCCATTCCCGACTGGTAGTGCGTCCAACGCGGCGCCTCAACACACTCGGATGCTGAGTAGCCGAAGTCCAAAGCGTTCACCAGCATCTGGAAATTCGTCTGCACCTGCGTATCGCCTCCGGGCGTCCCGCAGATCACTCGCAACTTGCCGTTGGGCGTGAACGCCATCACCGGGTTCATGGTGTGCCGCACACGCTGGCCGGGACGCAGGGCGTCGATGTGGTCTTCATCGAGATGCCAGTACGTCATGCGATTGTTCAGGAGGATGCCAGTCTTGCCGCCGATGAGTGCGGAGCCGAAGTTGGTCTGGAGGCTCTGGAGCTGCGACACGGCGTTGCCCCACCGGTCGATCACACAGAAGTGCGTGGTCCCGGTGGTTCGTTCGGTGACCGATTTCCACTGGCGCCTGAATCGCTTTGATACGTCGGGCGGAGCATCCTGGAACGCCCAGGGATCGCCCTCTCGAACCGACATCGCCTCGGCCGCGGCCTCGAGATCGATACCGCGTGCTCGCGAGCCGGCGAAGTCTTTGCAGATGAGGCCTTCGGTGGGCACATCGATGAACTCGGGATCGGCCATGTACGCCTCACGGTCGGCGAATGCGCGCCGCTTGGCCTCCACCATCACGTGAATTGTCTCGGCAGAGTCTGGCCCCCACGATGGGATGTCGTACAACTCCGCCATGTTGAGTTCCTGGAGCAGGATGTGGCCGCTCGAGTTCGGCGGCGCTTCGTAGACGGTGTTGCCACGATAGGTAGTTGAGATTGGGTCATGCCAGCGAGTGGTGTGGCGACTGAAATCTTCTTCAGTAAGGACACCCCCCAACTCGCTCACCTGGCGAACGATCTCTTTTGCGATCGGGCCGTTGTAGTAGGCGTCCACGCCCTCTTCTGCGATCAGCTTCATCGACTGCGCAAGATCGAGATTTCGCACCACTTCGCCTGTTCTGACGGGTCGGCCAGATGGCGCATACACAGTGCGTGTCAACTCGTAGTCCAGCATCGGCTTCTCGGACTTGAGCAGCCTAGCGATGCGGGCCGATGTTGGCACCCCGCCCTCGCAAAGCTCTATCGCAGGCTCAATGCACTGCGCCAGCTTGAGCTGGCCGAACTTCTCATGTGTAGAAAGCACCCCATGGACAATGCCGGGTACAGAAATCGAAAGAGGTCCCTTCGCGGGAATACCAGCGGAGTAAAGCTCCTGTGTTGCCGCCAGCGGCGCCGCTCCAACGGAGTTGGCGATTTTGATCGAGCCAGATTTGGCGTCGTGAATCATGATGAAGCCATCGCCACCAATGCCTGACGACTGCGGCTCGGCAATCGAAAGCGCAAAGCTGATCGCCACGGCAGCATCGACTGCGTTGCCGCCGGCCTGGAGGATGCGCATCCCCGCCTGGCTCGCCAACGGATGATTTGCCACAACTGCGCCGTGGACGCCCATGACATCCGGGCGGTAGGAGTCGGAGTTCACGCCATGCGGCGAGTTCTCAAGCAGCGGAGGTAGCTGGTCGGTAACCAAGATGACGACTCCCGAAGGTACGAAGATAGTAATCGGCGGAGTCTAGCATTGGTGTAGTGCCGGGTGTGCAGGTGGGATCCTTGCAGAAGGTTGGCGGCACGTGATGGGATATCCGCGGACATAAATGTCCACGATCGCCACACCATTCGCGACTCAACCCACTTTTAAGGAACCCTGGCGATCTTAACGGGTCAAAGCCGCTGGAAATGTCAGAACCTAGGGGTGGAAGATTTTCCCGATTTCGGAGGTCCAGGTCTTGGGGTGGTCGAGTACGGCGGATGTGAGAGCCATCACGTCGGGGTCGCTCAGTGCTGCATCTCCAAAGGCTTCAATCGTCGATAGCGATTCGACGGCGGTGGTTACCAGCACGGTTGGGGAGTTGAGTGATGCCGCGATCGCTCCTTTTGGTCCATCGTATCGGGATCTCATCTCCCTAAGGGCTTCAATCAAGTCGGCTTGGGAGTTGGGGTCGTGATGGAAGTGATAACGCTGTATCCAACTGGCGGTGTTTATGCCCTCCGGCTGCTCGATGATGCGGGCGAGGGTTATGTTTGTGGAAGTACAGAGGGAGTTGATGGCTTCCAGAGCCTCACGTCGATCAACGTCCCCGAGGGTGTCTTCTGACATTACTTGCACCGTTTGCATGCTGTCAAAGGGCGTGGCGGTCACCACTTTTTCGGTTGGGGAGAATAGTTCCAGGGTGGTTATTCCAATCGCTATCCCCGCTTGTATACGAAACGCAAGGACTGCGTTCAGCACTTCGAAGGTCTTGTCGGGCTGCGGAACTCATTTCACCCGCATGGCATATTTTGGAGCCACTATCTTCACCTTTCCTTAACGAAGAACCCGGCATCGTCAGCGCCTCTTTTTCGGAGGCATTTACGATGCCGGATTCTACTCAAAATCCGAGCAGGCCCGAACGACCCAATCGGTTTAAACACACATCCAACGTAACACGAAGTGGTGGGCTGTCAAGAAACGGGGGAAGTGCCTGCCACACGGGCATTGGCGGCGAGGCAGCGAACGCGCCCCCACTGTGCAGCCGGGGACATGGGTAACACTATAGACCGGGGACATAGGTAACA
>DBZV01000161.1:22007-22658 GCA_002311865.1 Dehalococcoidia bacterium UBA1151 | reverse complement strand
AGTGAGGCGGGTAGAGAAGGCGACGTCTGAGACGATTCTTGCCGCGCGCAGACGATTCGGGGAGTTTGAGTCGATCTCAGATTTCATGATGCGCGCCGGTATCCAGCATGAGGCGCTCGACAACCTGGCAGACGCCGGATTCTTCGACTCGCTGAATGAGGACCGCCGCTCGACGCGCTGGGAGATTGGCTTGCGGTACCGGCCGATTGGCAGTCAGCTTGGCTTCGATATGCCGGTGGAGCAGGATATGGTCGACCTGCCGAGGCAGTCGCCGTTTGAGGTGATGGTTGGCGAGTACCGCACGATGGGGGTCTATCCGAAGGGTCACCTGATGGCGAAGCTCCGCCCGGGACTGCCCTCGTACATGGTGCTATCAGACGAGGTGCGCGATCTGCCGGACGGTACGGATGTGTGGGTTGCTGGCATTGTTATACGTCGGCAGATGCCGCTTGCGAAGGCTGTGTTTATGACGCTGGAGGATGAGTTTGGCCACTCGCCGCTGGTTATCTGGCCGGCGACGTGGCAGCGGCTGAAGCGCATTGCTCGAGCACCGGTGCTGCTGGCTCACGGCACGGTTTCGCATCGTGAAGGCACGATTAACGTGGTGGTGAAGGATCTGAAGCCGATTGAGTCGGGGATGCCAACGCTGAA
>DBZV01000161.1:8679-21974 GCA_002311865.1 Dehalococcoidia bacterium UBA1151 | reverse complement strand
GCGGGGTACCTGCCGTACGGGCATTGAGCGCGGGGCGCTGGGGGGCAATTCGTGAATTGCCGCTACGGTGAATCTGCCATGTGGGCGATTTCGGGGAGCCAGAACGCGGTGTGGATTGGTGGAAATGTGTGGAGGGTGATGGGTCCCGGATATCTGCGCGGGGCCGCAGATATCCGGGATGACGATGTGGGCGTGGCGCGTTGATTCACACCAGACGCCCCGCTATGCATGTCATCCCGGACGCCGGTAGGTGAGCCGGGATCTCACCTTTGCACACGATGACGCTAGATTGCCTCGCCACGTGGTCGATTCGTACGCGAGGTCCCGGACATCTGCGCGGGGCCGCAGATTCCGGGATGGTGCAGCGGGCTGGTACTGAGCGCGGGGCGCTGGAACAGCCAGGACGCGTGGGTGATGTTGGTTGTGTGACGTATGTTGAGCGGGCCTAATTGTCGCGTGTGCATGCCTGGATTCCGGACATTTGCGCGGGGCCGTAAATTCCGGAAAGACGGTGTGGCGGGTGGCTGCGCAGTATGAGCCTTGGGGGGTATTTGCCCCACGGGAGTACCATTTTCGGATGCAACTGGATTGTCGCCCTCGAAATGAGGCTCGCTCCCTGTGAGTGAGGTCGCTAGCTCCCCTGCCGAGGTCTGGGATCCGGATACGGAGCCCGACAAGAATTACAAGTGGAAAGCCTTCTCAGCGATTGGGCTTTCGATGTTCACGATGGTGATGAGCTTCTCCATCGTGTTTGTTTCCCTGTCTGCGATTGCTGACGATTTTGGGGTAACGCTGCGCGCGGTGACGTGGGTGGTAGTTGCGCAATCCCTGACGATCAGCGCCATCATGCTGCCGCTGGGCCGGGTGGCGGACATCGTCGGCAGGAAGCGATTCCATCTAACCGGCCAACTGATATTCATTGGCGGAGCGATATTCGCTGCATTTTCCCCCAGTCTGGGCGTATTGATCGTGGCCCGGATAGTTATGGCGGTTGGCAGTTCGGCAGGCCAGGCGGTATCAACAGCGATGATTATCTCTGTGTTCCCGACGAACGAGCGTGGGAAGGCTATCGGCAGTCAGACGACAGCGGTCGCGATTGGCGCGGCGACGGGGCCGGTTGTTGGTGGGATACTGCTTCAGTTTTTTTCATGGCAATCGCTGTTCATATTCATGGCGATACCAACGGGGATCGCGTTTTTGTTGGGTTTGTTCATCCTGGATGAGGCGAGGGTGAGCCAGCGGGTGCAGGGAAAGCGGCCAAAATTCGACATGATTGGGGCTGTGATCTCGGCGCTGGCTGTCGTCATCCTTGTTGTGACGATCAATAACCCGTTCGCCGTGAACTGGCTATCTCCATTGATATTCGCGGGAGGGTTCGTTGGTGTGGCTCTACTGGTGGGGTTTGTCTTCTGGGAGCTGCGTAACCCGGCGCCGATGATTGATCTCCGAATGTTTCAAGATCGAATATTCAGATTGGCGGTGGCCACCCGATGGATTGGGTTCCTGGGAACCACGGCTACGTTCTTCATGATGCCGATCTTCCTGATCAGCTTCCGTGATCTTAACGAGGGGGTTGCCGGCATGGTGCTGTTCATGAGCGCGCTAGGGATGGCCCTGGCCGCGCAGGCGAGTGGGCGACTGGCCGACGCGTATGGTCCGCGCAGATTTGCAGTAATGGGATTTGGCGTGATCCTGGTGACCGCACTGGCGTTCTCGTTCATCGACGGTGAGACCCCAATATGGCTCATCATGATCATCATGTTGGGGAATGGGCTTGGAATGGGTCTATGGAACGTTCCAAATAATTCGATCATCATGGGCACGGTTCCACGCGCCAGATTGGGCATAACCAGCGCCCTGACAAACCTCACCAGAAATGTTGGAAACGTTGTAGGGCAGGCGCTGGCATCTGCGATCGTGGTTGGCGTTATGGCCGCGGAGGGCTTCGATATCCCCCTGAGCGAAATTGCGAATACTCCGGGAGCGGGCGACTCCTTCCTCAATGGCTGGAAAGTGGCATACGTAGGCGTAGTGATATTTGCACTAATTGGCGGGGCGCTGGCGTTCATCACAAAACCTGAGACGATCAAACCGAGCGAGTAGAATCGGCGGATGCAAGTGGGCCACCTAACCTGTCATCAAGCCGGGCGCCGTTGAGCAGCGCACCTACTTCTTCCGATTCCGCGCCCGTTGCGTGGGATCCAGACGCCGACCTCAGTAACTACAAGTGGAAGGCGTTCGCCGCCATCGGCGTTTCGTTCATCACCATGGTGATGAGCATGTCGATGGTATTTGTTGCCCTGTCCGCTATTGCAGAAGACTTCGGCATCAGCCTGCGCGCGGTCTCGTGGGTCGTGATTGCGCAGGCTCTTACGATCAGCGCCATCATGCTGCCGATGGGCCGCGTTGCGGACATCATTGGCCGGAAGCGCATTCACCTGATTGGATTGGCGCTATTTGGTGGTGGAGCGCTGTTTGCCGCGGCATCGCCGACCCTTGGCATCCTCATCGTCGCAAGAGTGATCATGGCGGTGGGCAACGCGATGGGTCAGTCCGTAGGAACCGCGATGGTCGTTTCCGTCTTCCCCGCAAACGAACGGGGGAAGGCGATTGGCAGTCAGACGACAGCTGTGGCGCTGGGCGGCGCGATGGGACCGGTAGTAGCCGGATTGATGTTGCAGTGGTTCGCATGGCAGTCGCTATTCATCATGATCTCAATTCCGATCGCGATTGCATTTGTGATTGGCCTGGTTGTGTTGGATGAGGACCGGGTGAGTCAGCGAACGCCGGGTCAACGTCCTGCCTATGACTGGCTTGGTGCGTTCCTTTCAGCCGCCGCGGTTGTGCTGCTGGTACTGACGATCAACAACCCGCTGGGAGTTGGCTGGCTGTCACCGCTGCTCATTGGCGGGTTCATTGGATTCATATTGCTCATGGTCGGCTTCGTCAAGTGGGAACTGGGCAACCCATCGCCAATGCTTGATCTGCGAATGTTCAAGAACACCGTGTTCTCCATGGCGGTCACGACCCGGCTCATTGGCTTCATGGGGACCACCGCGACCCGGTTCATGATGCCTATCTACCTGATCAGCCTCCGAGGCTTGGGCGAAGGCGCGGCCGGGGGCATGCTGTTCCTGTCGTCAATGGGTATGGGTATCGCGGCACAGAGTGGTGGGAGGCTGGCCGACAGGTTTGGCGCACGCCCCTTCACGATCATTGGATTCGTCGCGCTGTTTGCCACGGCGGGGGTGTTCGCATTCATGGACAGCGACACGCCGTTCTGGTTTGTGATGTCCGCGCTGTTTATTAACGGACTGGCAATGGGAATGTGGAGTGTTCCAAACAACACGGTAATTCTGAACGCGGTATCGAAGGCTCAGTTTGGAGTGGTTGGAGCACTGACAAATCTGACCAGGAACGTTGGAAATGTGATCGGTCAGGCTATCGCCGCGGCCATTGTGGTGGGCGTTATGACGTCACAGGGATTTGATATTCCGCTGGATCAAATCGACACCATTGTGGGAGCATCTGAGGCGTTTATCGACGGTTGGAAGATCGCCTACATAGCGGTGACAGGATTTACACTTGTGGGACTTCTACTGGCCATCATGACGCGGCCTGGAAAGAGTGTTGAGGGCGAGTGAGCCCATGGATGATTCAACTACGGCTGTCATACGCCTGGCCACTGTTGCGGATGCTGGTGAAGTAGCCGGAATCTACGGCCCGATCGTGCGCGACACGATGATCTCATTTGAGGAGTCGGTTCCGACCGAAGCGGATATCGTCGCGAGAATCGAGGACACGCTCTCATTTGCGCCATGGCTTGTTTGCGAGATTGACGGCGTGGTGGTGGGATACACGTATGCAGACAGATTCAAAGAACGCGCGGCTTATCGGTGGGCGGTGGAGTTGAGCACGTACCTTGCCGAAGGATATCGAGGCAAACGAATTGGTCGCGCACTGGCCGCTTCTCTTCTTGCGGCGTTGAAGGTCCAGGGATTTGTGCAGGCGTTTGGTGTCATCGCGCTGCCGAATCCGGCGAGCGTCCGCATGTTTGAATCGTTTGGCGCGGAGTACATCGGCACGCAGAAAAAAGTTGGCTACAAGTCGGGTCATTGGGTGGACGTTGGTTACTGGCAGTTGGAGCTAAGGCAGCCGCCAGATGAACCTGTCACGCCCATGCCTATGTCAGAGGCGGTAGACAACGCAGATTTTGTGGCCGCGATCAGATCGGGAGAGGGGTTACTATACGGGTAGACACGCGGTGGTAAAGTTTCTCTTCACGCCCACTCATTTCGAGCCATACAGGACCAGTCATGCCAATCCGACGACGCAGCCACCAGGTAAGCGTATCTCCAATGCCCGGCAGCACCATGTACCAGATGATGGGCGGCGATCTCGGCTCCAAGATGATGACGGTTGGCGACCTGACTCTGGACCCCGGCACTACGTCGGTTTACCACATTCATCCCAACACGGAAGAGTGCATTTATGTTGCAGAGGGTGACGTTGAGTTCAGGCTTGATGGTCACAAATTCCGGGCAAAAGCTGGTGATTGCATCGTCGCTCGCCGCGGTCTGGGTCACGGAATTGCGAATGTTGGCGAGACGCCTGCACGCTTTATCGTCATGTACCCGACTCCTTCGCCTGAACGAGAAGTGATAGAAGAGACCGAGTGGATCGATGGGGCGCCTGATGTGGGTGTCTTCTTCAGGGACAAGGTGGCCTCATTCGAGTTTATGCCTGGCGTTTCGCGATATGACATGGTGGGTGACTTCCTTGGCGCCGAGTCATCGTATTTTTCAGAACTGACGTTCAACCCGGGAGCGATTGCTCCGAACCACTTCCACCCCGCGCATGAAGAGTCGATGTTTTGCATTGAGGGCGAACTGGGTGCTGTTTACGATACGAAAGACAACATCACGCTGAAAGCGGGCGACCTGTTTCTCTGTGAGCCAAAGGTCCGCCACGGAATCTTCAACCCTACGGGCAAGAAGTCCAGGTTGCTTGCACTTCACCCGGTGTTGAACCCACCGCCGCGCGTCGACGTCGAGTAGCCCGCGCCGTATTACGGCGCATCAGGACGATCAGATGAGACCAATCACATATCGCGCCGTAGATCAGGGAGAGTTCCCGGTTTTTGTGCGCTGAAATTTCTGCGTATTCCAATACCGAAACGGGTAACGAAGAAGCGTTGGAGCGATTCGGGCCGATATTTGAGCCGGAGCGTTCGATTGCCGCATTCGATGGCGATCAGATGGTTGGCACGTTAGCCAGTTTTCCGACTCCCATGACCATCCCGGGAGGACGTCTGAACTCCGCTGTTCTGTCATTTGTATCGGCACGCCCGACACACCGGCGGAGAGGGATTCTGACAGAAATGATGCGTCAACATCTCGATCAGATCAGAGAGATCGGCGAGCCGGTGGCCACTCTGCACGCGTCGGAGAGTTCTATATACGGGCGTTTCGGCTATGGAATCGCGTCGTACTCCGAGGCGTTCACAATTGAGCGGACGCATGCGCAGTTCCGCGCCGAAGAGACCCTTCCGGGAGAGTTGATCGTCGTCGATCTCGACTCGGCCCGCGAGCTGTTCCCTTCTGTGTATGAGATGGCGGCAAGGGCGCGTTCGGGCACATATTCCCGGAATGAGACGTACTGGGATCTGAGATTTTGGCCCTCGGGAATCAAGAACTCGCTATTTGTCGTTTACCAGGAAAGTGGCGAAACGCTGGGCTATGTCATGTACAGAAGTAGAGGCAACTGGGAGTCGTGGATTCCAAGACGCAGCCCGGTGGTGCAAGAGATGGTCACGACCACCCCGTTGGCGCACCGAGCACTGTGGGAGTATCTCTTTGGGGTTAATGTAATTGAATCGATCACGGCGCCAAACCGGCCGTTGGATGATCCCCTGCCCTGGCTCCTGAGTAATCCTCGGCGTCTTGAGCGACGACCGGTGGATAGCCTCTGGAACCGCATCGTTGACGTTCCTGCAGCACTTGAGGCACGTCGGTACGCCCATGACGGCGGACTCACGCTGGAGATGGTCGACGAGTGGGGAGGCTGGGACGCGGATGTATTCCGGCTGGAAGGCGGTCCACTTGGAGCGAGCTGCAGGCCCAGCACCGAAGCGCCTGACCTGACGATATCGATTGAGGGCCTTGGGTCGATCTACCTGGGTGGTGTGAAACCATCTGTGCTCGCTACGGCAGGTCTCATCGCGGAAAATGCACCATCCGCCGTCGCCACTGCCGATAGCATGTTCGGCTAGTCGTCCCTGCCGTGGTGTCCAGCTGTTGAGCCCCAAATATGAGTCCCGAATGAATCTCGAGTACCGAAAACTGACGCCTGAGGAGCATCCTCTGGCGGATGAACTCAACCGCGCCGCTGAGGGAACGGCTCCGGTGCCCGATTGGGTTGAGTACTGGGGCAAGAACGCGTGGGAGTTCGATCGTTCTGTCGTTGCATTTGATGGGACTCAGCTGGTTGGGCAATCGATGTCGTATTCGCACTCGATAGCGGTGCCGGGCGGCGCCAATGTGGCGTGCGGCGGTTTGAGCTGGGTAGGCGTGCGCTCAACGCATCGGCGGCAAGGAATTATGCGCGAGATGGTGACGCGCCATCTTGCGGACTACCGCGAACGCGGGGAGCCGCTGGCGGCACTCTTTGCTATGGAAGCGCCAATCTACGGCCGTTATGGCTGGGGTGTCGCCACGTGGAACGAGGACCTTGAGATCGACTCCGCACAGTCTGAACTCCACGATGGCGTTGGGGTTGATGGTGACGTGAGGTTTGTCGATTGGGATGACACAATCGAACAGTTCACGCCGGTGCACCAGCAGGCGATGTTGCAGACACCGGGGATGTTCGCGCGTTCGGCTCCCTTCTGGGTCAGAGAGTTGAGGGGAAAGGATTCGCCGCCGGGCAAGCTACTCAAAACGTTGCAGGTTGGGTGCTACTTTGAAGGCCGCTGCGAGGGATTTGCCTCATACCGAACCGATGAAGATTGGTCCGAAGGGAACCCCTCCGGGACGGTTTGGATTAGCGATCTGGTTTCGAGCAGCGCGCGCGCCTCGGCACGGCTGTGGCGGTATTTTCTGGAAATCGATCTTACCCGGACAATTCGAATCCGACGTCCACCAGATGAACCGCTGCACTGGTGGCTCAAAGATAGGCGCGCGGTCACACGCACCATTTCGGACGGTCTCTCCATAAGGTTGATTGATGTTCCCGAGGCACTGGGCGCGGCTGTCTACGGCGTTGAGGACACGATTGCGATTGGTGTGGTCGATGCAACATGCGGATGGAACAATGGCACATATCTACTGGATTCGGGTGAGAAGGGAGCTGTGTGCAGCCCGACTTCGCGCGCACCTGAAGTGGCGATGATGGTGGAAGATCTCGGCTCGCTCTACCTGGGCGGCGTTAGTGCGTTCTCGATGCACGCCGGTGGCAGAATTGATGATCACACTGGCGATGGTGTAGCTCGACTACAGCGGTTGTTCGAATCAAATGTGGCCCCCTGGCCACACATCTACTTTTGAATATGCGCAATCGCAACATCGAAATAAGAGTTCCGTCGGAAGAGGAGCTTGAGGCTTTTTGCAGCGCTATTGCCGTTGGATTTGGCGGCACCGGGACGTTCGAGAAGGAAGATCTCGACTCTTTACTGAAGTTCGTCGGCAGAATTGAATGCTGGGCCGCGTACGATGGTGAACGGATTGTGGGGTCGATGGGCTACATCGATTTCCAGACTGTGAGTCATGACAAGCGGATCTCCACGGCCGGCGTGACGATTGTGACGGTATCGCCGACACACCGCCGACAAGGGATTCTGACCCGGATGATGAATATCGCCCAGCGAGATGCGGTAGACAGGGGATATGCCATGGCATCCCTGTACGCGTCGGAACCACCCATATATGGGAGATTTGGATTTGGGCTGGCTTTCTCCAGGGAAAATCAAAAAATCGCTCGCTCGAAGGCGGTCCTGATTGGTTCCCATCAGCCAGAGGGCGTCGTTCGAGTAGCAGATACCAAAGCCCAATTTGCTGATCTACAACGGATTTTCCGTCTGGCTGGTGTTGAGCGGCCGGGGTGGATTGATCGGTCCGATCTAGCCTGGGATCATCGGCTTGATGATAAAGAGTGGGGTCGACACGGTGACAGCGAACTGCACTGTGCCATCTACTACGAAGGTGAATTGGCACAGGGTCACGTTCTGTATCGCCGGACCGGAGATGATCGCACTGGATTGAGTGTTGACGAACTACTGGCCCTTTCGCGAGACGCGGAGTACGCCCTCTGGAACTACTGTTTCGGCATTGACCTTGTTGAAGAGATATCAATTCGCAACCGTCCGCTGGATGACGCTCTTCCCTGGATGTTGCGCGATTCGCGGGCGTTGGAACGCGTTCCGCAGGATTCGATCTGGACACGGATATTTGATGTGCCTGCGGTTCTTGAGTCGAGGTCGTACTCCGGTGCTGGAGATCTCGTGATTGAGGTGATCGACGAGGCAGGTGGGTATGCGGCGGGAACGTTCCTGCTGTCGGCATCTCGCGATGGTGCAACATGCGCATCGACCGATAGATCTCCCGATCTCACGATGGACGTCGCGCAACTTGGTTCGATTGCGTTCGGCGGCACCCGGCCGAGCGTGCTGGAGCGCGCGGGGCTGATTTATGAGAACACGCCCGGTGCGCTGAGCAAGGCCGACGGTATGTTTGCTACCCGAAAGGCTCCCTGGACTGTGGTGGACTTCTAGATGCCTACGCTTCCCGACGGCCTTCAACTCAGAGCGATCTCAGAATCTGAGATTCCGAATTTTGTTCGGGCGATTGATCTCGGTTTCGGCAACTCCACACCCGATAGCCGAATCGAGGCTGAAACTCGGATTATCGAGCCTGATAGGTCGTTCGCTGTGTTCGATGGTGAGCAGATCGTTGGCACCATTGGAGCGCAGACGTTGCCCATATCGCTTCCGGGCGGAGGTACAGGGACGTGCGGCGGAATTGCCTACGTAACGGTCAAGCCATCGCACCGCAGGCGCGGCATCCTTACGGCCATGATGACGAATCAGCTCGCCCAATCGAGAGAACGCGGTGAAACGTTTTCCATGCTGTGGGCGTCGGAAGCCCTCATCTATGGCCGCTTCGGTTTTGGAGTGGCGACCGCTACGCAGAACGCTTCCATTCAGAAGGTTGACGCAAGATTCAGGCGTGACGTGGTTGATGCGCCGGGCACCTTGAAGATGATGTCCGGGAAGGCGGCGCTGCCGCACATGCAGCACGTGTGGAATGAGGCGATGCGGATCTGGGCTGGCATGCTGGAGCGCCGCGAACACTGGTGGGAGTTCAAGATCGCCGACCCGGAGCACGAGCGACACGGGGCGACAGACCGCTATCGCGTGGTCTACCTGAACGGTGAAGTCCCCGAGGGCTACGTTGTCTATCGCATCCAACCCGACACACTGGAGCTGGCTGTTGAAGAGTTGGTCTGGGTAACGGAGGATGCTCACAAGGGGTTGTGGGAGTACCTGCTTGGCGTCGATCTGGTGAAGACGATTTCGTACTGGAACATGACGGCAGACGACCCGCTTCAGTGGCTCGTGGACGACGCCCGCAGGCTGCGACGCGTTGAACTGGACGGAATGTGGTTGCGGTTGATCGACGTGAAGGCTGCGCTGGAATCGCGTACGTACTCGGCTGATGGCGAGCTGATCATCAAGATAAATGATGAGTTTTGCCCGTGGAATGAGGCCACCTATCGGCTGACTGTGGAATCGGGCAAGGCAAGTGTTGCTGAAGTCGGTGCTGCCGCTGATCTGTCGCTGAATGCCGACGCGCTAGGCGCGGCCTATCTGGGCGGCGTTTCGTTCAGCACGCTGGAGGCAGCGATGCGTGTGGAATCGTCATCCATCGATCGACTTGCTCTGGCTGACGCGATGTTCAGAACTGAGCGGCTCCCATGGTGCCCGGAAGAGATTTAAGCCAGTTTCAAGGGTCTGGCGCGGCCCTGGCATCGTATTACTCCATAACGTTTCTGAAGGAATCTTTGACATTTCCTTGAGATTGAGCCGGTAAAACATAGAGGTGGACTCAATCACAGTTCAGAATTCCGGGAGGCTCCCCAGATGATTCAGACCCTCCGCCGTAGGATGATTTTCATTCCGCTGCTTGTGGTCCTTGTCGCGTCCGTGTCGGGTGGCGTTGTTGCTGCTCAGGCACTCACCGGCGGCGGCGAAAGCAGCAAAACCAAACTCTTCGAACGCACGGCGGAGATTTTGAATATTGACCCAACAGATCTGCAGGAGGCTTTCGGGCAGGCTGGGGCTGAACTGGCCGATCAGAAAATCGACTCGCTTCTGGCCGATCTCGTTGCAAATGGCCACCTGACTGAGGAAGAGCAGGCTGAGATTGAGGAGTGGTTGGACACCATTCCGGAGTCGATTGGCACGATTAGTGCTGCCACACTTCGCGGGCTACTTGATGGCGAAGGCCCAACATTCCGCAGCGCGATCCGCATCGGCAAGCCGCTTCTTTCAGGCGCGCTGATTCACGGCGACGTGTCCGCGGAAGATCTTGAAGCGATTAATACATGGCTCGATGAGTTCCCTGAGTCTCTGCTTGACCTGGGCGTCAGTGAGGCGATTAAGTTCCTTCGAATCCAGTCTGATCGTGCCGCCAACGATGAAGATCGCCTTCCGCCAACGGCCGATGGTCTGGTTGAGGCCGGGATAATTGATGAGGCGCAGGCGATTGAACTTCAGGCGTGGTGGGACGGACGTCCAGACGCGATAGACGGCATCATGCCCGGGGCGCTCCGCTTTGGTCTGCCGTCTCTGGAGAAATTCTTCTTTGAAGGTGACTCCGGTGGGTTGCGGGCCATCCCAAAGCTGTTGGAGCGCTTCGGGGGATTTGAGGGATTCGAAGGATTCGGCGACGGTGATCGTCACTTCGAGTTTGAATTGCCCCGGTTTGGTGAACGAGACCACCCGTTCCCGTTCGAGTTTGGTAGCGGCGTTTTCCCCGGGCTGCCGGATCTGGGCGAACTTCGCGAACTCTCACCTGAAGAGCTTCGTGAGCGGATCGAAGAACAATTTGGCGACTTTGACGGCAATGGCCGGTTTGAGTTCAGATTTGGTGGCGATGATCCGTTCCACTTCGATTTCGGTGACCTTGACCCACACGATAGCAACGACGAATCAGATGATTCGACCGCTACTCCAATCCTGAATCGCGCGGCATAAAAGCACGGCACGGAGCCCATTCGATGACTTCTTCTGTTACATCTGGCGCAACCGGATCCACAGTGATCTCTGGCAAGTCCATCCTCATTGTTGAAGATGACGAGCATACGGCTGAGATATCTCGCCTGTACCTAGCCCGTGATGGTCACGATGTAACGGTGACGCACAACGGCATCGAGGGTCTGAAACTGGTGCAGGATCTCAATCCGGATCTGATGGTGCTGGACATCATGCTGCCCGGAATGGATGGCATGGAGATCTGCCGACGGCTTCGGGCGGCAGGTAACAAGGTGCCGGTGATCATGCTGACGGCCAGGGTTGATGAGGCCGACAAGCTCACTGGACTTGACTATGGCGCCGACGACTATATGACGAAGCCGTTCAGCCCTCGCGAGCTCGCCGCTCGTGTGCGTGCCGTGTTGAGGCGCACTGACGATTCTTCGGGTGGTTCCTCCGCAGTTGAGGAAGAGCGGGATGTGCTCACGTACGGTGATCTGACCGTCATCGTCGAAGCGCGTGTTGTGAAGGTTGGCGATACGTCGGTGAAGCTGACGCCAACAGAGTTCAACTTGCTGGTTCACTTCATGCGCGCTCCTGGTCAGGTGCATCCTCGTGAACGGATTATTGAGCGAGTGTTTGGCTACGACTTTGAAGGGTTCGACCGTACGCTGGACACGCACGTATCAAATTTGCGCCGAAAGATAGAGCTAGAGACAGGCGGACAGCGATTTATTTCAACAATATATGGAGTCGGTTACCGCTTCGGTGATGTCTAAGTTTCTGCACAGCCTTCAATTCCGCCTTGTAGTCGGATTCATATCCGTGCTGGCGCTTTCTCTCGCGGGAGTTGGCGCTTACGCGTCCTATGCAACCCAACAAGAGTTGAAACGGTTCGAAGAGGATACCGCGGCAGCGAAGGTGTCGCGACTGGAAAATGTGGTGGCGGAAGCATACGAAGCGATCGACGAAGAGCCTCGAATGACGCTCTTGCAGCCAGCCCTCAGAAACGCCGCTGAGCTGTTCGGCTGGAAAATCGCAGTTGTTGATCAACACGGGCGGATGATTGCCGGTTCCCACAACTATGGAACCGAGTTGCGGATAGAGACCTTCTTCAAGGGACCCACCGTTACCCGCAGACCAATCATTATTGGCGGCACCGTACGCGGGGAAATACTGTTTGAGTCGCCGTTCCCAATCCCTCGCAACCTCTTCAACTCCAACCCCTACATCATCTCTGACCGCGTGATTGACCGTGAAGAGTTCGCGGCCGTGGCCACCGGTCTCGATTCCTCTGATTTCGCGCGGGTGCGATCACAAAGGGGAGATCGACCCCCACCCACAATTGCTGAGGAGATTGAGAGCAGAGAAGAGCTGGTTGAACCTCAGTTGTCCCGGCTTGCGGCCTCATTCAACAAATCGCTGATATGGGCTGGCCTGGCGGCCGCTGCTGCTGGCGTATTTGTCATCTCACTCACGACTCGTCAGGCCCTGGCACCGGTGCACTCCCTCACTCGCGCCGCCGGTGCTCTGGGCCGCGGCGATCTATCGAGTCGAGTTCCTGTTAGCAGTCGCGACGAAGTTGGTCTTCTGAGCCACACATTCAATGACATGGCATCACAACTGGAGGATGCCGAGGTACTCCGGCGCACAATGACCGCCGACGTGGCGCACGAGTTGCGCACTCCACTATCCAACCTTCAGGGCTATCTGGAGGCGATCAGCGACGGGTTGGTCAAACCGGACGCAGACACGATCAACTCTCTGCACAGCCAGGTGCTCCATCTGACACAACTGGTTGAAGACCTTCGGCTCATTGCAATGGTGGAGGCCGGATCAATCAGGATGGAGAGGGTTGAAACCAACCTTGGCGATCTTGCGGATCTGACAGTCGATTCTTTCAAGCCGCGAGCGTCCGAGCACGAGATCACTCTGTCACTCTACCGGGAGGACGCGCTGCCATCCCTCCAACTGGACGAGACCCGAATGCGGCAGGTGCTTGCCAACCTGGTTGAGAATGCCATCAACTACACGCCAGATGGTGGAA
>DBZV01000161.1:4205-8600 GCA_002311865.1 Dehalococcoidia bacterium UBA1151 | reverse complement strand
ACTGGTCGGGGCATCCCGGCTGAAGATATCGGTCATGTGTTCGACCGCCTCTACCGGGTTGATGTGTCACGCAACCGAACTACGGGCGGTGTGGGACTCGGTTTGACCGTCGTGAAGCAGCTGGTTGAGGCGCACGGCGGGACTGTATCCGTGGAGAGTCCGGCTCATCGAGATGGCAGCGGTACACGATTCACGGTGCGCCTCCCGGCCTGATCTCCCGGCCCGATCGTCCTGGCATCACAGGTCAGAATGATTGACACGGCAACCCTGGCGCGTTAAGTTCGGCGGCCTACGCGGGATTAGTCAGGGGACAGATATGGCCGAGCCGACTTACGATTACACCCTTCTCAAGGCCGACCGGCTCATCGACGCGTCGAATAGCCCGATGATTGAAGGCGCTGCACTGCTCATCTCCGGGGGCGAAATCGCGGCCATAGGACGTCAGGCAAATGTGCGCGCTCCCGATGGCGCTTCGGTGCAGGAGATCGACTATGGCGACGCGACTATTCTTCCAGGGCTGGTGGATTGCCACACTCATCTCTGTGCGCCCGGAGATGGCACACCCGGCGATGAGATATCGAAGGAAGATCACCAGATACTGCTGCTGCAGGCGGCCAAGAACGCCCGCACGATCTTGCACTCCGGCGTGACGACGATTCGCGAAAACGGTGCGGCGGGAAGCACGACGATCAATCTGAAGGAAGGGATACGACGCGGACTGGCGGTTGGGCCGCGCATGGTGATTTGCGGTCGCCCGCTGGCGATCACGGGCGGGCACATGGGCTATTGGGGCTCCGAGGTGAACGGTCCCTGGGAGGCTCGCGCCGAGGTCCGCCAACTTCTCAAAGAGGGCGCCGACTACATCAAGATCACGGCCACCGGCGGCTCGACGCGCACATCAGACCCCAATGTTGCGTCATTTACTGTCACTGAACTGCTGGCAATCACAGAGGAAGCCCATAACCACGGGGTGCTCACGGCGGCACACTGCACTTCCGCTCAGGGCGTGCAGAACTGCCTGGATGCGGAAGTAGACATGATCATCCACTGTGAGTTCAACGAACCGGATGGGACGACTGTGGAGCGGCCGGATCTGATCGAGCGACTCATTGAGGCGAATGCATGGGTCAATCCCACGCTGCATGTACGCCGCGCTGCTATCAGGGCCGCAGAGGACCGGAAATCCGAGGGTGCGTTTAGCAAAGATGAGCAGTTGGCGCTGGATGATCAGTACCGCGGCCTGGATTCCAGGGTCAAAGCGGTGGGGACAATGATCGATCAGGGCGTGAAGATGGTTGCAGGATCAGACTCACCATGGGGCCACTACGCTCCCGGCGAGTTTGTGTACGAGATGGAGATGCTCACGCAGGCTGGTCTTTCATACGGCGATGCGCTTCTGTCAGGCACGGCCTGGAGCGCGGCTTCGATTGGTGCGGACGGCGTCTCGGGCTCGCTAGAGATTGGCCGGCAGGCTGACATTCTTGTGGCAGGCGGCGACCCGATGAAGGGTATGCCGGCGCTGTGGGACATACGGGACGTGTTTCAGGCCGGGGCGGCAATCCAGCGGCAGGTCAAGTGAGCGTCACATCAACGTGTGACGTTGCGGTAGTTGGGGGCGGTGTCATTGGCTGCGCCATCGGATACCGGCTCGCTAAATCCGGCCTGTCGGTTGAGATCATCGAGCGCGATGGCATCGCCAGTCACGCCTCTGGCAACGCGTACGGCGGGTTGTACGCAACGTTTGGTCCGGGCATTCCGGGACCGGCGCTGGCGGTGGCGAAAAAGTCGAGCGAGCTTCACGAGCAACTCGACCCAGAAATCGAGTCGGTGTCAGATATCGATACCGAGTTCCGCCCTTCCCGCTCCATTGATGTTGCGATGGACGAGGCGGCCCTGAAAGAGGTCAATGCGAACGCCGATTGGTGGGAGTCAGAAGATCTGCCGGTTGAACGGCTTTCGGCCGAATCTATACTTGAGATGGAGCCACTTGTAACGCCAAATATCGTTGGGGGAGTGCGGCATCTCAGCCACTATGAGGTAGACAGTTACAAGCTCACTCTGGCGTTGGCGACGGCGTTCGAGCGGCATGGGGGGGTGATTCGGAGTGGGAATGTTGTGTCACTTGTGACGCCCGGCGAAGTGACGCTTGAATCAGGGTCGGCAATCAGCGCGCCGGTGAGGATTATCTGCTCGGGGCCATGGGCGGGGGCGAACGAAATTGCGGGGATACCCAATCTGCCAATCCGGCCGGTCAAGGGCGAAATCATCCGGCTGTCGTTTCCCGGTGACGACTTCAGCCATCGAGTGGTCAACGGGCGGCCGTACATAGCGCGCAAACCGGACGGCCTGGTCTGGATTGGCACGACCGACGAAGAAGCCGGATTCGATGAGACTGCATCGGCTTCGGCACGTGATTCCATACTCGCCGGCGCGCTCGATTTGGCGCCCGCGCTTGAGAGTGCTGTGATTGAGCAGCACACGGCATGTCTTCGGCCTACTTCTGCCGATGGCCTGCCTGTGGTGGGCCAGGTTGATGATGGGCTCTACGTTGCCAATGGCGCTGGCAGCAAGGGCATCCTCTACTCACACATGATTGCTGAATGGATTGCAGATTCTGTGTTGGAGAACGCCGACTCAATTCCGACGGAGTTTGCCGTCTCCAGATTTCTCTAGCTCAACGCCGATTCGTTAAGGAATGATCCAACTAGTTTGTTGAACTGGTCTGGGTGCTCGAAATAGCCGGAGTGACCTGATTGCTTGATCACCTCTAATCGACTATTTGGAATGAGATCGGCGAGCTTCCTTATCGACGCGTAAGGGGCGATGTTGTCTTCGTCTCCGTTCACAAGCAGCGTGGGGACGAAGATTGACTCTGCTATGGCAGGCTCGAATTCGCCCCAGCGCGAGCGGTCAGACGCGGCTCCAGGAGGATTATCGTTGGCGATCTCACCGTAGAGCGCGTGCAATTTGGGATTCTCGCCGTGCGCGCGCTCTCCCAGTGCGGGATTGAACGCGTGCTCGGGATCTGCGGCGAATCTTTCTCGTTGGCCCTGAAGCAGTGAGGCGTTGTTTGCTCGTGCTTCCAGTATCTCTGGAGCAGTCACACCGCCTGCAGTGGATGCGAACACAAGTGCCTTGATACGCTGTGGCTGCCGGGAGTGCACGCCCATCGCCGTCCAGCCACCCATCGACTGGGCGATGATTGCGGCAGTGTCGATGTGCAGATGATCGAGGAGCTCGATGAGGGCATCGCCGTAGATAGCACCATCGTTAGCGCCCTGTGACCAGCGCGATTGGCCGAAACCGGGGTGATCGAACACAACGCAGTCGAAGTCCGACTCGAAGTGCGGGATCTGCTGCCACCACGAGCGGTGATTGCCGCCTGCGCCGTGGGCAAAGATCAACGACGGGCCGCCGCCACTGCGTTCGTAGTAGACGCTGGCGCTCGCCAGTTCTGCAATTGGCATTAATCGAATCCCTTCATGCCCTACTGGGCTACGTAGCCGCCATCGATTGAAAGGGCCGCGCCGGTGACGTATGAGGAGTCGTCGGATGCCAGAAACAGCGCTGCCTTTGCGATCTCTTCCGCCTCGCCGAATCTGCCCATGGGCGTGCGCGACTCCAGCAGTGCCATCGTTTCAGGATTTTCTGCAAGGCCTTTGGTCAAGTTTGTGTAGACAAATCCCGGGCAGAGGCAGTTGGTGCGGATGCCGTCCGGTGCGAGCTTCACGCCCGCCTCCCTGGTGAGCTGGACGATTGCGCCCTTTGAGTGAGTGTAGGGATCGAATCCGTCGGTGAGCTCCGCTGGACGCCCGACCAGGCCGTAGATTGACGATAGGTTTACGACGGTCCCGCCGCCGGTTTTCTTCATCTCATCCGTGGCGAATCGAGACATCATCACGGTGCCTCGCAAGTTGACGTCCATCACGAAATCCCACGCCTCATCGAACGTGGCGTCTGGCGGAGCGTGCCGCAACGCCACTCCGGCAGAGTTGATCAGGATATCCACCCGCCCGAAGTGCTCCATGCACGCCACCACGATCGCTCTGGAACCCTCGGTGGTAGAAACATTTCCTGCGATGACATGTGCGGAGCCGCCAGCGGAGGTGACCATCTCAGCCGTCTCTGCCGCAGTGGTTTCGTTCACGTCTGAGACAGCGATCACAGCACCTTCTTGAGCGAACAGGAGCGCGGTTGCGCGGCCAATTCCCGAACCGCCGCCGGTGATGAGAGCAACTTTGTCCTGAAGTTTCATATCTACTGGAAGGCCCTTTGTCTGTTTGAATTTATTTGATTGCGGTGCGAATCCTACGAGCAGAGTTCATCACTGGTCAACGAATGGGAGAAGTCAGGACCGAGTATCATTTTTTGTACATATGCCACAAAAGAATCGAT
>DBZV01000161.1:3766-4147 GCA_002311865.1 Dehalococcoidia bacterium UBA1151 | reverse complement strand
TGTACATATGCCACGAAAGAATCGATCCGGAAAAGGCGGCGGCAAAGGCAAACAGCCTGCTGAGCCGCAGCACACCGCTCCAACCACGATTATCGAACCCGGTCAGCGCCCGGAGAAGATTTACCCACGGGTACCTGTCCACCCGGTATTTCGACTGTATGCGGCGCTGGTCGACTGGTTTGTGTTCATTACGATCTTTGTCCTGATTGGCCGCACGATCACCGATGGGCTGGTCTACAGCGGCCAGGGTACGGCAGTGCAGGACATCATCATTGGATTCTCGTTCTGGGTGCTGCCGACGGGCTTCTGGGGACAGACGCCCGGCAAGTGGGTGGCAGGGATCATCGTGATCGATCAGGATGGCCGAGTTCCTGGCGTGGC
>DBZV01000161.1:0-3708 GCA_002311865.1 Dehalococcoidia bacterium UBA1151 | reverse complement strand
ATTCCCCGGGAGATGGTTGGGCGGGTGGTCTCGATTGCCGCATTGATGCTAGGCATTCTGTGGATTCTGCGGGATAAGGACCGCCAGGGATGGCACGACAAGATCGCCGGGACGTACGTGGTCAGGAAGAAAGACACCAGTGCGCCGGGGCCGTTCAAGTTCCTTGGTCGGCCTGAGCTGTTCAGGCGCAAGAAGCGCAGCTGACCATCAGCGCCTCAACCACTCGATAGTCTCGAGAAGCCCGTCTTCAAGTGGCGTGTACTTGAGCCCAAGTTCGCGGGCGATCTTCGAGCCATCGTAAGTTGGGCCAATACTCGATAGGTCGCTGACTCTCAATGGTGGCCGTTTTCGGGTGATCGGGGATGTTGCCCGTCCAACTGCAATCGCAACTTTCACCATCCAGTCCGGGGCGGACCAGCATGGTTCTGAGACTCCGGAGAGCGAACTCAGCACCGCCAGGAACTCCTTCAGGCTCACTGACTGGCCGCAGACTATGTAGCGCTCGCCGCTGACTCCGACGTCCATCGCCAGGAGGTGAGCCCGAGCGACGTCACCCAGGTACGCGAGCGAGATCATGCGCTCCGAATATGCCGTGACCTTGAGTCGGCCCTTCACATGAACCGAGATGAGGCGGGAGAAGTAGCGCTCCCGCGGGCCATAGACGACCGCGGGGTTCACCGAGACCACTTCTATACCGCGGAAAGTAGCGGCCAGCGCGAGCTCCTCTGACTTCCGTTTCGATTCTGGATAGCCCTCCATGATCTCGCTGTCGACTGTCGTTTCATCCGCTACTTCGCCGCCCTTGCCGCCGATTGCGGAGATGGAGCTGGTGTGAACCACCCGCCTGACGCCGGTCTGAATCGCTGATTCAATGATGTTGCGTGTACCGGTGACGTTGATGTCTTCGAAGTCGCCAAGCCTGTAGTGCAGCGGCCCGACGAAGCCAGCGCAGTGGTAGATGGTGTTGCAGCCCTCGACAGCGCGACGAACTTGCGAGGCGTCGCGCACATCAGCTTCGAACCACTCGACGCTATCGCCAAGGAGAGAGCGATCACTGTTGGCTCTCGAAATGGCCCGTACGGCAGTACCTTGAGCGACCAACATTCGCGCAATCTCACCGCCAATCGCACCGGTCGCACCGGTTACGAGCACCCGCTGATCACTGATGTGGCTGGCCTGGCCGGTCAATGGTGAGATGTCATCAATTAGTGGTTCCAATCCCAGAGGACCCCAGCGGCCTATAGAAGGCCCATATAATACGGCGGTTTTCACTCTGGTTTTTGCTTCTGGCACCAACCACATCCACGGACGGAGATTCTGTTGGGCATTTCTGAAAAAACACGAGCGCAAATGCAGGAGAGTTCCTGGATCCGCCGCATGTTTGAGGAAGCCGCTGCGTTGTCGGCTGAGCACGGTGCTGAGAACGTGTTCGATCTATCGCTGGGCAATCCGCTGCTTGAGCCGCCCCCTGAGTTCCGTGATGAGCTGCTGCGAATCGCCAACGATGAGGCGCCCGGCACTCATCGCTACATGCCCAACGGCGGCTTCCCGGAGACTCGAACTGCTGTTGCGCGGGGCCTTGCGGTCGATACGGGGCTGGGGTTCGAGGGCGGTGACATCATCATGACGTGCGGCGCAGGAGCGGCGCTGAACGTGACGTTCAGGGCAATTCTTGATCCGGGCGATGAGGTTGTTCTCATAGCGCCGTTTTTTGCCGAGTACACCTTCTACGTAGATCACCAGGGCGGCGTTCCGGTTGTGGCCACCTCTCACGATGACTTCCAGCCCGATATGGAATCGATAAGAGCAGCGATTACCGATCGCACGCGTGCCGTGCTCATCAACTCGCCAAACAACCCATCGGGGGCAATCTACTCCGAAGCCACGTTGGCGTCACTCGCTGGTGTCATTCAAGAGGCGGAGGCGCGGTTCGGCACCGAGATATTCCTGATCAGCGACGAGCCATACCGCAAGCTCATGTACACCGACGACCCTTACCCGTTCGTATTTCCGCACCACACGCGTTCGGTGGTGGCAACTTCTCACTCTAAGGACCTCGGGTTGGCTGGCGAGCGCATCGGCTTCATCGCGGTGAATCCTGGCTATACGGATCGAGGCGAGTTCATCGACGCTGTGACGTTCGCGAACCGAACGCTGGGATTTGTGAACGCGCCGGCGATCATGCAGCGAATCGTCGCGAAGCTCCAGAATGTGACGGTGGACGTCAGTGAGTACCGCCAGAAGCGTGACTTCGTCTACTCAGCACTCACGAAGATGGGATACGAGTGTGTAGAACCCCAGGGTGCGTTTTACATGTTCCCGCGCTCCCCGCTGCCCGACGATCAGGAGTTTATTCGTCTACTGCAATCGAAGCTGGTGCTGACGGTCCCCGGAGTGGGATTCGGTACGCCGGGTTACTTCAGACTCTCATTCTGCGTAGAAGACCGCGTGCTGGAGGGTGCGTTGCCGGGGTTCGAGGCGGCGCTGGCGGAGGCGCGGGGTTAGGTCTCAAACACGATGCTGGACAGTTCGATCACCGTTGTGCCGGAGACAAGGAAAAGAATCGTTGCCAGCAGCCACCTCCTTGCATTTGATCGAGGTTGAGAGACGCCGACATCGGCAATATTTGAATCGACTGGGAATTCCTCTGAGTTCGAATCGTCATCAATAGTTGCGTTTTTGCTCCTGACAACCGTTTTGGCGATGAGATCTCCAATCCGCCTTCGATCGCTTTGAAAAATCACGAACGCAATTCCAAGTAGTGGGGTAAACATCACCTCATCAACGAGTCTGGCGACGTTCCGATAAACGATAGATAGATTTCCGGGGCGAGATCCGTCCAATTCCGTGACTTCAAGACCCACCAGTGATTTGCCGGGGGGCGTACGGATCAACAGCTCGAACGAAAGAAAGTAAGTCAGTATCAGTGCCAACAAGGACAATCCAGAATCGTCCGAAAAAGATCGGGCTGGGAATATCGTCCCATTGAGAACCAACGCCACAAATACGAACAGCAAACCCTGAAGAATGAAGTCGAGTAATCGAGCAACAATGCGCCGTCCCAGCGGATGAGATCGTCTGGCCTCGGTTTTATTCGGCGGTCCGGGAGCATAGATCGGCTTTGACACTGAATTCTGAGGAGAGTCCCGGTGGTATGTGAATTTACTCATTCATCAAGCCGTCCGCAGCGGCTCCTTAAGCCCTGAGCCCGTGAGGGGAATCAGCACTTCATCGCCTGCGGCAATTACGCCATCTGCGATGAGCGCCTCGAGTCCCGCAAACGCGACGGCTGAAGTGGCTTCGGCGAAGATCCCGGTGCATGAGGCGAGACGACGTTGCCAGCCGAGGATTTCGTCTTCGGCAACCGCGACGCCGCTTCCGTAGGAGCAGCGGACGAATTCGACAATCTCGTTGAGGCGTGGCGGGCGGGTGACGGAGATTCCGCTGGCTACTGAGGTGGCTGATGTATCCGGCGTCCAGGACTCGCCGTTGAGTTCGGCGACGATGGGCTGGATTGCGGCCGCCTGAACGCAGTGGAGCCGAGGAAGTGCGTCGATGACACCCGCTTCGCGCATCTCTGAGTAGCCCTTGAATGCGCCGCCGATGAGCGAGCCATTCCCAACGGGAAATATGATGTGGTCAACGTTGACCGCAGGGCTATTTTGAACCTCGTAGGCAAACGCCTTCATGCCTTCCATGAAGTATGGA
>DBZV01000210.1:2288-2664 GCA_002311865.1 Dehalococcoidia bacterium UBA1151 | reverse complement strand
AGCCAAGCGGCAGGGGCCACATCAGGCAAGAGCTGGAACGAAACCTGAAGAGCGCCAAGTTCCAACGGGACCTGATCGCCGGCGAGATTGCAACGGCAAAAGCGCAGATCGCGGCGCTACGCAGCGGAGGGAATCGTTGACCTGGTCCGAACCAACCGCGCACAGATGGCTGTTGGGCGCACTCATCTTGCTGGCCTCATGCTCTGAGCCGCACGCTGGCGGCGGTGACGCAGCGAGGCATGACTTGTGCACTGCCTCCGGGGAGCGCGCGCGAGCCCAAGCGGTCATTGATCTGCTAGACGACGATCGACCTTGGCTGGCAGGTCCGCACTCGCAGCAGTGCGTCAAAGAGAAAATGGACCAGCTTGATCAGACA
>DBZV01000210.1:1726-2204 GCA_002311865.1 Dehalococcoidia bacterium UBA1151 | reverse complement strand
GCTAGCGTCGTAGAGATCTGGAGTGGTTGTTTCCGCGAGGCAGTCTCCGCGGCGATGAGCCTGTCGCATGATGCCCCCGTAGACGAACAGCGAGCGGTGCTTTCGCCCATCCATGAGCTGCTCTGCACCGATCGTCCCCGGTTCGTTGAGTCACAACTTGCGGCTTGGGGCGACGATCCGAAGCTCTCCGAAGAACGCCGAGATTGCCTTCGTCAGCGCGTCTCGCTATTGGAGGACGGCCTGAGGAGGTCGTGCGCCAAGGAGTGGATCTCGACGACTCAGGTAACAACCCCGGTCGTCGAGTGGCTGAACTCGTGTGGCGTTGGCGCCCAAGCAACGCCCAGCCTTGAGACCTTCTGGGCGTCTCTTGCACGATAGTCTGCATCCCGCTGAGTCCGGCAGTAGCAGTGCTCTGACTGGCTCAAGTCGTGGCTCCTTCCTAACGTCTGGGCGAAGAACCGGTCGCTAGATGCCCACC
>DBZV01000210.1:0-1387 GCA_002311865.1 Dehalococcoidia bacterium UBA1151 | reverse complement strand
GGGCGTGGATCTCTACAACTACGGGGCGCGGATGTACGAGCCCCGGTGGGGGAGGTTCATTTCGCCCGATGAGTTCGTGGAGGGGTTCACTTCACAGGGGCTGAATGCGTACGCCTACGTTGGGAACAAGCCCACGTATCGCATCGATCCCAGCGGGAACTTTGAGATTCCCGATCTCAGCGGTCTCACAGGGATGACAAGTGACGGTGGTTACCCGCCCATTGGCGAGTGGACCTTCAACAATACGCCGCCCCACGATCCCAATATCGACCCTACCGATGGTGAGGAGCGTGACCTGAAAGACTGGTCCAAACCGGACGACCCGCCGCCGGACCTCCACTTGGCGATCAAAGAGGCGAACTACGCATCGGACGGGTCGGGGATGTTTCGACCTGAAGGACATGAGCCTGCGGCCGGTCGCGTTGGGAACCCCATCGTTTCGCCTGGCAAGGGAATAGGCGGGCTCATAGACGACCGTTTTCCAGCCGGACACACATTCGCCGTCAATCATGACAAGGCAGTTGGTTGGTTGGTTCGATCTGGCGTGCCCGACGTCTTGGCCAACATCCCAACCATGTTGCCGATATATGCAGCGTCGCTTCTTCAGGAGATCGGGAATAGCACCGTTGGAGCATTCAATTCGGTTTTTGGTACGAGATTTAGCGCGCCGTTCCCACATACTGATCCGATGGGACGGCCACCAGCGGGAGTTGGCCGACCATGACCAAGAGAATTCTTGTCTACATCTTCATAGTTTTTCTTGTGAGCTGCTGCACGCCTAGCTATAGGGATGTGAGTGGTAGTGCTGAGTATGTCCATCTGATAGGACGCGAGTTCAGAACTCTCGATGAAATGCTGATTTTTGGGTATTCGCGAGACAACAACTTCGAGACGCTCGACGGATACGTGATAACTACTAAGCCTGGGATAGGTGGGCGAGAAATATTGACAAGAGAAGTCTTTCCGGTTGGATCAATACTTCTGATAGAGAGAATCATGGAATGCAGCAATTGCATTCTCGCGGGCAAGAGAATCGTTGTGAAGGTTATTTCGAATGAAGCGTATAGCGGAACGCCGGTTAAGCTCAGAGAGAAGGCGAATACATTCGTATCTCGCTCTGAAGGCACTGCGGTGGAAATGAATCCGCAACTCTTCGAACTGGTGCCGGATTAGCGCCATCGTGCCTGCGTCAAATTCTACGTAAGTCATCTCTCTACTTGAAGAGCGCGACGATGGTGCTGACGACGGTGGCGGTGCCGACGACGGGCTCGACGCGCGTCGTGATCGACGCGACGGGGGCCACCGTCGAGACGCGGACCTACCCACCGTTCGGGGAGTCCGTTGCGCAGAAGTGCGCTTTCGACCTGAAGCACCGCTTCACGAGCCA
>DBZV01000050.1:37359-39283 GCA_002311865.1 Dehalococcoidia bacterium UBA1151 | reverse complement strand
TCCCTGAGGCCACTCGAAGGGCACTTTTCCGGCAGCGGTCGCGTGGAACCTACTCCGCCGGCGAAACGTCCTCACCCCGTCTCAACATCGGCCACACCAGCGTTACGACGCCAAGCGCAATTAGCCCCTCAATGGAAACGATAGTCACCGCGTTTGGTGCTCCAAACAAACTCGCCATTAATCCAATATTCAGAATCCCTATAGGCCCAACTCCAATCCCCGCGGAAAGCAGTCCCAGCATCCTAGATCGCATCTCAAGCGGCGTCGCCATAAGCATTAACGCTGACTGCGTCGATGAGAACGCGGCATGACCCATCCCACCAATGAAAATCAGCGGCAGCGAAACCGCGTACCAACCGGAAAGCGAAAAGAGAAGCGCAGGCAGCAGATACAGAAACGCTCCATACTGGTAAACCCGTCCGAACTGTTTTGGAGCCATCCTGAACGCAATGGTTACGGCGCCAATCAACGAACCGACGCCTTGAGCGGACACCAACACCCCAACCAGCAAAGGACTGACACCAAGCTCATCCTCTCCAATCACCGGAATCATGCTCCTGATCGGAGTTGACCAGAGATCGACGATCACGGTGATCGCCAGGATCGACATGATCACTCTGCGAGAGCGTGCGAAGCTGAGGGCCGCGCCAAAATCAGCGATGAAATTTGGTCTGCTGACTGGCGCAGTCGGACGTTGATACCTGACGGCATAAATGAGGAACGTGGCAAACGCGTAAGCCAACACGCCGAAGAAGTAGACGCCCTCAATCCCCACGTATTGCAGTATCCCGCCACCTATCACAGGACCCAGCGCCAATGATGAGGTGAGCAGAGCAGCATCAAGCACCACGGCGCGTCCCACTTGAGCGCTACCAACGCTGTCAGCCAGCATCGGTTTGCGAAGCGAGAACTCGGTCGTCATCGCAACGCCATTAATGAACACGCCAATGACAATGTGCCAGATCTCAAGTCGATCTTGTAACGCCAGTACCCCAAGGACTGCCGCGGTCATCGTCATGATCGCGAACACCAGGATGAACATTGCCTTGCGATTGAACCTGTCGGCAACAACCCCAAACGCCAAACCAAACGGAATCAACGGCGCCCGCTGGATGAAAAACATCATCGCCACATAAAAGGCGTTGCCCGTCTCCTGGAACACGAACACCGCAATAGCCAGCGTCTCTAGTTGCCGCATGCCCCCCAGAACCATGCCAGATAGCAATAATTTACGGAAATTCTTATTTGACCAGAGTGATTGATCCTCTTGACTTGGCATCACACAGCCCCGCGCACTATCCCCTCACCCTCGGGGTGAACGCCAGGGTGAGGGTGCGAGTGCTGAAATTTCGCCTTCAACTGCGACGTACTGGATTCCACCATTGACGGAACGATCGCAACCTTCGGCCAAGGAATGCCTCCCTAAGCGCGCGGTGAGGCATGGTTCTTCCTCCTCCGCTCGTCCTTGTACCTAATCCCCCATGGGACTCCTAGCCGTTAGGTTCCGTCTCGATTGGGTTGGTTTGACCTGCCACTTACAACCGGCGCGTCAGTGTGCCTTATATCAGCCTTGAAAACGAAACCACCCGAACATTGCTATCGGGCGGTAGTTTAGACAAAGTACGGGACTAAACATCCACCATGTCATAGTACCGAACGCTCGGCGCACCGGCCAACATTGACATCAACGTTCCCATGCCGCCGGACTCTGTTCGCCAGCCGAGGTACTTATCGTAATGAGCGCGGGACTGCCACTGCTCGACGATAATCAAGTTATTAGGCTCATCCGCGTTACTTTGGACCACAAGGGATTCGCAGCCATCGAAGGCCCTTGTATCACCTAGATTATCCCTCATAAACGCTGTCATCTGGTCCAACGAACCTGATTTCACATTCATGTCTACGATGACGTGTACGGACATGA
>DBZV01000050.1:36957-37179 GCA_002311865.1 Dehalococcoidia bacterium UBA1151 | reverse complement strand
TTGATAGTGACGGTGCTCTGAAAAGCGACTTCAACTTGGAAACAAGATTGGTGTTGAGTTCTGGAAACCCTGAAGTGGAGCTGCTCATCCGAGACCTATTATGCGCCAGCTGATCAACTGCGCTTGTACTAGGTGGAAATAGAACCGACAGAGTCTGTTAGCTCAGATTCAGCGTCAAGTTCTCATCGGACCTTGACGGCCCTCTCCAACGTCATTCCAAAA
>DBZV01000050.1:25070-36924 GCA_002311865.1 Dehalococcoidia bacterium UBA1151 | reverse complement strand
GCATGAGGCATTAGGATGGCTACCGTTTGCTCGAGAAGCTAGCGATGCGGCGAATCCGATCTCTCGGAATGGGGTTGCTAACTCTCTCTGCCCGCTTGCCCTTGCGCGGCGGACAGTTGGGATCTGATTAGCTGGCTGTAGAGGCCGCCTGAGGTTGCAAGCTCTTCGTGGGTGCCTATTTCTGAGACTTTTCCGGCGTCCAGCACGACTATCTGGTCGGCGTCTCGGACGGTGGAGAGGCGGTGGGCGATTACGAGCGTTGTACGGTCTTTCATCAGTCGGCTGAGGGCGTCTCGAACGAGTCGCTCGTTTATGGCGTCGAGGTGGGAGGTCGCCTCGTCGAGGATCAGCACGGGTGCGTCTTTGAGCACAGCGCGGCCGATGGCGATGCGCTGGCGCTGCCCTCCGGATATCTGCATTCCGCGCTCGCCTACGGGCGTGTCGATACCTTCTGGAATTGAGCTGATGAACTCGCTGAGGCCCGAGGCTTCCAGGGCAAATGCGAGGTCAGATTCGGTGGCGTCTGGTTTTGCGACGAGAAGGTTTTCTCGGATGGTTGAGTTGAAGAGATAGGTATCTTGAGCGACGAGGGCTGTGCGGTCCCGGAGGTCGTCAAGGCGGTATAAACGAAGATCTTCGCCATCGAGGCTGATGCTGCCCGAGGATGGATCCCAGAAGCGGAGCAGGAGATGTGCGGTGGTCGATTTGCCAGCACCCGATCGGCCAACCAGCGCCACGGTGGAGCCGGGCTGCATTTCGAACGTTGTGCCGCTGAGAGCCTTCTGGTTTGTGAAGTCGTAGCTGAACTTCACGTCTGCCAGTGCCGCTTTCGATGGTGTTCCATTGTATTCGCGTGATCCGGGTCCATCTGTGACCATCGTTTTCTCAGTGTGTACGGCGGTGATCCGGCGGGTTGAGCCAATGGTGTCGCCGAGTCGTCGGCCAATCTGCGCCAGCTCGCTGATTGGCATGAATGAGCCCATTGCGATCAGCGTTAGCAGTGGCAGCGAAGTGGCTTCCAGAGATCCGCTTGAAACGAGAGCTGCGCCCGCGGCAAGGACGGTGAGACCGCCAATGCCAATCAACACTTCCAGCCCGACACGCTGGAGAGTGATCTGGCGGTTGAAGGCGTATCGGATGGGCAGGTAGTCGCCGACGATCTTGTCGAACTGGGCCTGCCGGTGTGTTCCCTGCTGGAAGGCGACTATGTCGCGCAGTCCCTGCAATGTATCGACGGCGTGTGCGTTGAGTTCGCCCAGTCGTTCGCGGGCAACCGAGCCGAGATTCTCCACGGATTTTCGGGTGAGTACCGGCATCATCGCGGCAACTGCGAGGAACGGCGCGAGTAGCAGGGCCAGTTGCCAGCCGAATATGAGCAATGTGATCAGCACTGCAAGTGGGACGGCAAGTGCGACAAAGGCGTTTGCAACGGTGTGGGCGAAGAAGTATTCGATCGTCTCAACGTCCTGCGTGGCCATCGCCACCAGGTCACCGGTGCGGCGGCGCTGGAGGTAGCCGGGGGCCAGCTCGTCTAGCTTACGGAACAGGTCGACACGCATGGTTGCGAGTAGCCGGAAGGCCATATCGTGCGATACCCAGCTCTCAATCCATGCGGCAAGGGCAGTGACTGGCGCAAGTATCAGCAGGATGATCATCAGCGTGGTGATCGACTCGCCATTTTTGACGTTGGCGACCATGAGCGAGCTCACAACTCCCACGCCGATAAGGCCGGAAAAGTGAGATACGCCGCTCAGAAATGAGCCGGTGAGTTTCAGCTTGTACGGGGAGATGTAGGCCATCAGGATTCGGAAGGTCTCGGCCCAGCCCAGTCCTTCAGCGCGTAGGATGGCGTCGGTTGGCGCCTGCTGGGCGGCGTCATCGACCTGGAATTTTGCGCCGCGATCGAAGAAGGCTTCTTTTTCTTCAGGTTTATCGTCATCGATATTTTGGATGCTCCCGTCGTCGAACGCCTGGTCGGCCATGAGGCGAGCGTATGTACCGTCTGCCGCCAGCAGTTCCTGGTGGGTGCCGGTCTCGACCAGTTCGCCGTCGTCTAGCACGAGTATCTCGTCGGCGCCGATCACGCTGGAGAGGCGGTGTGCCATTACCAGCGTGGTGCGGCCTTGCATCAGCCGGTCGAGTGCCTGCTGGATGATCGATTCGTTCTGGGCGTCCACGCTGGAGAGTGCCTCATCGAGGATCAGGATGGGTGCGTCCCTCAATAGAGCGCGTGCGATGGCAACGCGCTGGCGCTGGCCGCCGGAGAGGCGGATGCCGCGCTCGCCGATGGTGGTCTGGTAGCCCTGCGGTAGTTCTGCGATGAACTCATGGGCATTTGCCGCCCGCGCCGCGGATTCGAGGTGGGCTGGCGTGGCATCCGGGTTGCCGAAGCGGAGATTGTCTTCGATGGTGCCATGGAACAGGTACGTTTCCTGCGCCACCAGCGCGATCTGGGCGCGTATCTGGTCGAAGGTGAGATCGCGGCAGTCGACACCGCCAATGGAGACGCTGCCTTCCTGCGGGTCGTACATTCGTTGGACCAGCCACATGAGCGTGGATTTGCCGGAGCCGCTGCGGCCTACGATGCCGACCGTCTGGCCGGCATCGACTTTGAAGCTGATGTTCTTGAGCGCCGCATCTCGTCCGCCGGGGTAGGCGAATGTGAGGTCTGTGAATTCGATGGTTGGCGCGAGATTGGTGTCTGTGGTGCCCCTGCCGTCGGGTACAAGTGGCCGGGCGTCAAACACCTCGAACAGACCGCTGGCGGCGGAGATGCCGAGCAGGCCCTGGTGGAAGAGCTGGCTTAATTCTCGTAGCGGACGAAATGCTTCGATTCCGAGCATGAGGACGATCAGGAGCGCACTGAGTTCCATGGCACCGGACTCGACGCGGATGGCGCCGACGGCGAGTGCGGCCGCTGCGCCGACGGCTATGCCTGCCACGGTAATGGCGTGCGTCAGGCCGTTTGTGGCGAGAACCCACATCGTGGAACGGAAGACTTCAAAAGCGCGCTTTTCGAGTGCATCGCCTCGTCGCTTGCTTTGCCCGAATGCCTTGAGCGTGGCGAGACCCTGGATGGCGTCGAGGAAGTCGGCTGCGAACGCGCCGTATGCCTCGCGCCGACGAATGCTGTTTTTGGCGTTGAGGCGGTGGAATAGCGACGGCAGGATCAGCGTGCCGAGGGCGAAACCGAGGAAGACGGCGGCGACGGGCAGGTCGAGGTAGGCGATGAAGATGAAGATTCCGATTGGTGCAAGAACGGCGGTGAAGAACTGTGGCACGTACTGGCCAAAGAAGGTCTCAAGCTGCTCGACCCCCTCCACCATCGTGATAGTGAAGTCGCCCGTGCGGCGGTAGTCGAAGTAGGCTGGGCCGAGTTCGATGATCTTTGTGTAGATGCGTCTGCGGAGCGCGCGCTGGATGATTGCTGCGTTGCCCCACGCGATCATCTCCTTGAAGTACTGGAGCGCGGCTCGAAGGATGATCACGCCCACTACACCAATGATGGGCCACATCAGGTCGCGCAGGCCGTCGCCAGCGAACACTTCGCCAAGCAGCCAGCCCAGCATGGCGAGGCGCGCGATGCCAGCCGCCGCGGTCAGCAGGCCAAACGCGACAGCGGCCGCTATTCGCAGCCGCACGCCCTTTGTGTATCCCCACAGCCTTAGGCTGAAGTACATCCCTGCTCCACACGCCCACATGCAAAAATTCGCAAGAACGGATTGTAGGGGTGTATGCGCTGGTCGGCAATGGAGGAATGTGGGCACGAGTAGCGCTGAACGGCGGATGAGATACTCATCGGCCTGAGGCGGCAAGAGGGCGTAGTATCCCGCCAGCACCATCGAGGGGCGTGGGGTATGGCAACCATTATTCTGGTACACGGTGCGTGGGCCGGCGGCGAGGTTTGGGCGCTTATGACGCCACTGCAGCTTGTGGTGATGCTCAATGAGATTGCGGGATAACCAAGAACAGCAAGATGAAGGATTCAGCACGCACATGACATCAGGACTTTCGGCCGATCGATTGCAGCGCATTGACGATTTCATCAGTGAGAAGTACATCGACTCCGGGCGGTTTCCGGGCGCGCTAACGCTGATTGCAAGGCGCGGAGAGATCGCGCATTTCTCAGCGCAGGGGCTGATGGACGTCGAACGGGAGAAGCCGGTGACGCAGGATACGATCTACCGCATCTACTCCATGTCTAAGCCGATCACGTCCGTGGCGCTGATGATGCTGTACGAAGAGGGGCGCTTCCAGCTTAATGATCCGGTGAGCAAGTTCTTGCCGGAGTGGGCAGACACCGAGGTGTGGGTCAGCGGCGAGTACCCGGACTGCAAGACGCGGCCGCCAGACCGGCCCATGTCGATTCGCGACCTGCTATCGCATCAGTCCGGCCTCACGTACGGGAACGTCGATACGCACGCCGTTGAAAGGGCGTACAAGAATCGTGTGCAGAGGGCGGGATTTGACGGGGGCCTGGCGGAGTGGTCGAAGAAGTTGGCCACCATCCCGCTTCTCTACTCACCGGGTACAGCGTGGAACTACTCTGTCTCAACCGACCTGTGCGGCTACCTGGTGGAGGTGATCTCTGGTCAGAGGTTCGACAAGTATCTGAAGGAACGCATCTTCGAGCCGCTGGGAATGACCGATACCGGGTTCCACGTGGCAGAAGAGAACCACGAGCGATTCGCCGGCTGTTATGAGCCGAATGGAAACGGCGAATTCGTGCTTCAGGACGATGCCGCGACCAGTGACTACCTTAAACAGCCAACCTACTTTTCTGGCGGTGGTGGCCTGACGGGCACAGCGATGGATTACTTTCGCTTCTGCCAGATGCTGTTGAACGGTGGAGCGCTGGACGGCACTCGCATTCTGAGCCGCAAGACGATTGATCTGATGAGGTCGAATCACCTGCCCAACGGCGCAACCCTGGCGGAGCGTGTAGTGGCAGGAATGTGGAGCGAAGTCAAGTACGACGGCGTTGGATTCGGACTGGGATTCTCGATTCTCCTCGACACCAGCACAGCGCAGATCGCCGGGTCGGTGGGAAAGTACGGATGGGGCGGCGCGGCCAGCACTGCATTCTGGATTGACCCCGTGGAAGAGCTTGTATTCGTCTTCATGACACAGCTAAAGCCGTCCAGCACCTACCCGATTCGCAGGGAGCTGCAGGTGATGGTCAACGCAGCCATCGACGATTAGAGATTTACTTGAGTTGAGATTCTTCGCCGAGCCTCAGAATGACAGTGGTTTACTGAGGATCGCGATAGAACACCGATCGCGACAAGCAAAACCATCCTGGGAGGGAGACCGTGGCAGGGAGACTGGACGGCAAGATAGCCATTATTACGGGCGGCAACAGCGGCATCGGTGAGGGTACGGCGCATCGGTTCGCTGGAGAGGGCGCGAAGGTTGTCCTGATGGCGCGGCGTGAAAAGCAGGGCGCTGACGTTCAGAACGCCATTCGGGCTGAGGGCGGTGATGCGACGTACATCAGGTGCGATGTGGCGGACTCGGCGTCCGTGGTGGAGGCGGTTGTGGCCGCGGTGGACACCTACGGCGGTGTGGACATCCTGTTCAACAACGCCGGGTTCGGCGCTGGCGAGCAGTTTCCCGAGGAGAGCGATGAGAGCTGGGACCGCGTCATCAATGCCAATCTTTCTGGCACGCATCGTATGACCAAGGCCGTTTGGCCGCACCTGATCAAGAGTGGCGGCGGGGCGATCGTGAATATGTCGAGCATCGCCGCGGTGATCGGATTCAACAAGTACATGTATGACATCGTGGGCCGCACGCCATCGGCAAGCTACTACGCCGCGAAAGCGGGTATTGAGGCGCTTACGCGGCACTCCGCCAGCCACGGTGGGCAGCACAAGATTCGGGTCAACTGCATCCGGCCGGGGCAGGTGCTTACCCCCGGCGCGACCGGTGGCGGTACGGAGCACGTGTTCAAGAAAGTGTTTGATCGCACGCAGATTATCGACGGGCCGGGATATGTGATTGACGTGGCGAACCTGGTGCTGTTTCTGTGCTCGGATGAGTCGCGATTCATCACCGGAGAGATGATCAACATTGACGGTGGCACGGCGAGGAAGCTGTAAGCCGCAACAGCCGAACAGCCGGGACCCACGCCATGCGCCCCTACGATGCCATACACAACCACATGGGAGACGCCGCGTGGAGGAACTTGAAGGCAAGATTGCCGTAATTACGGGTGCCGCGAGCGGCATCGGACTCGGCATGGCGACACGGTTCGCTGAGGCCGGGATGAAGGTGGTGATGGCGGACATTGAGCAGCCGGTGCTCGAAAAGGCTGTCGCTGCGTTAAAGGACGCGGAGCACGATGTGTTTGGCGTGGTTGCTGACGTATCGCATCCGGAGTCCGTTGAAGAGTTGGCACGCGAGGCTGTGCGTGAGTACGGAGCTGTGCATGTGTTGTGCAACAACGCCGGTGTGACGACGGGTGCCATTGGCGTTGCTGGTGGGCCAATCTGGGAGTTGCCGCAGGAGGACTGGGACTGGGTCTACGGCATCAACTTCTGGGGGGTGCTGCATGGGCTTCGCGCATTTGTTCCGCTGATGCTGGAACAGGGCGATGAGTGCCACATTGTGAACACGGCATCGGTAGCGGGATTCATACCAGGGGGCTCGATTTACGGTTCGACAAAGAAGGGTGTCGTTGCACTGTCTGAGACGCTGATTACGCAGCTTGAAATGGCGGAGGCGAGTATCGGTGTCACGGTGCTCTGTCCCAGTTGGGTGCGAACTGAGATCGGGAATTCGTCGCGAAACCGCACTGGGGATTTCAAAGATACCCTCACTGGTGATGATGTACCGGAAGATTCCAGGGCCATGCTAGGAGCGTTCGAATCAGCCGTCCGAGACGGCCAGGATCCGCTGGATATTGGGGATATGGTCGTTGATGCCGTCAAGCAAAATCGGTTCTATCTCTTTACCGACCATATCTGGGACGATGTGATCGAGATGCGACCGGGATACGTTCTGGCGGGTACACCGCCAACGCCCGGCGAAGAGAGCCTCAGGATGCGGGCGCAGATAATGGGTGAGGAGGGCACACAAGCGAGTAATTAGTGGTGGCAGGAACCCAGCCGCAATTACCCGATTTGTTGCAGACGGACGCAATTAAGGAGACACACCGTGGCAGATCACGAACTTCGCCTTCTAGGAAAAAATGAATCTCCCGCTGCTGGAGATTCACTCGCAATGGCTTTCTTCAACGACCCCCTTCTGGAGTTCTTGCAACCGGACGAATTGAAGCGTATGGAATTTGGTCGGTGGTTCATGACCAGAGGCATTGATCTGTGTCGGCGTTGGGGCGAGAGTTACACGAATTCCGATCACACCGGCAACGCTGGATGGCTGACCCCCGGTAACACCACAATTTCTACGTGGCGCGTGATGCGGGTCGGTCTGCTCAAACTTCCCCTCAAGCTCGGGTTAGGTGGATTCAGTCGCTTCAACGCACTCGACTCCACCACCGCCAAAATCCACAAGGAAGTCATGCCTGGACCCCATTGGTATCTCCTTCTCCTTGGAGTGACGCCGGACTTGCAGGGCACAGGAATTGGCTCTTCGCTCATTGAGACAGGTGCGTCGCAGGCCAGCGAGGACGGGCGCCCCTGCTATCTCGGAACGATGACCGAGTCGAACGTTGAGTACTATACAAAACGCAACTTTGAAGTTGCGGCAGAATTCGAAATCCCATCGGGACCCAAGACGTGGGCGATGATTCGTCAACCTTGAATTGATACTGATGAGCAATTCATCAGCACCGCCTGAACAACCGAATCATTAGAAGGGAATCTCTTGTACGCCGCGTTCTTCAAAATGAAAGTACGTCCTGGCAAAAAAACAGAAGCCCATTGAGTTCCTCAAGTGGGATGGTGAGGTGGCTGAAGCATCCGAACCAGAAACGTTGAGATTCGATTTCTACGAAGACCCCAATGATGACTCAGTGATCTTCCTTTATGAGGTCTGCACCAATGAAGCCGGATTTGAGGGACACAAGGCTGGAGAGCCATTTCAGCAGTTCATCGGGGGAATCGCTGAAGAGTGCATTGAGTCGATGGACAAACTGATGGATTGGAATACATCAACGTGGATGCCGTCTCAAACGTAAGATGGCGTGCATTTTGCGGCGAGTGTGTGATCCTGAGGCTCGGCGAAGGATCTCAGGGTTGATTTTCGCCAACGTTGCTACCAGTCAGGCCGAATACATCGTCGATGATCGGCTCGATATTTCGTGTGTGATGACGGGGCTGAGATTCTTCACGGGGCTTCAGAATGACATGGTAATAGATATATTTGAGCGATTGAGAACGGGCGTTTGACGGACAGCGTGATGACTGGAAGACCAGTGGCAGAGGAATCCCCATGATCGAAATTCGTAACTATCACTTTGACCCTGAGCTATTCGATGAGTACAAGCCGTGGGCGAAGTCATTGGCGCTGCCGTAGCTGCGGAAAAAGATGGACTCAATTGGATTCTGGGTGACCAACGATGAGCCAGTAGAGCTTAAAGGCTCGCGGGTGCCGGACGATATGACTCCGCCATCGAATATCACCTGGGCCATCCGATGGGAAGACAATGCTCAGCGCGACCGCGTGCATGCGGAAGTGGATGCAGATCCGGAGTGGATTGAGCTGTTCTCTAAGGTGCTTGGTGGTCGTGCGAGTTACCACATCATGCAGGTTAAATTCGCAGATGAGCTTTAGCGGTTGATCAGCTTCCCCCGGATGCCTGAGGAGATCACGCCGGGGTGGTTGACTACTGCGCTTTCTCATTCCGGCCAGATTGACGCGGGGACTGTGGCGCGGGTTCATGTCGAGGAGGTTGCGTCGGGTCCCACAGGCCTAGTAGTGAGGGCGAAGTTGGTGATGAGCAGCTCGTCGCTGCGCGGGCCGGCGTCAATGGTGATCAAGATGCCCACGGATGATGAAGACAGATTGCGAATGATGTCGGCTCGCGGCATGTTCCACCGGGAGTATCACTTCTATCGGAAGCTGGCTTCAAAGATGCCGGATATCACCCCTCGCCACTACTTCGTGGAGACCAATGCGGAGAGCACGATGGGCATCATTGGGCTTGAGGACCTGAGCGAGATGCGCACCGTTCGCCACGGTGAGGCCTTTCCGATGGACGATGCGGTGGCGGCGGTGAAGGCACTGGCGAAGCTGCATGCGCAGTGGTGGGGGCGGGCTGACCTTGATCAGCATGAGTGGCTCATGCGCCCGGGGCTCTACTTCGATGGTGAGGGCATGGATCAGTTCACCGCGGCCGCTCAGGCTGTGATTAATGATTACGGTGATCGCCTCTCCGCTGGGGTTGTCGATCTTCTGAGACTGCTCCCCGGAGCGCTGCCTCTAATTGAGCACAGGTGGGGTTCAGAGCCAACCACGCTGTGCATGGGCGATGCGCAGGGCGAGAATATGTTCTTCAGCGGCAGCGGGGACGATATCCGTGTTCGGTTGGTCGACTGGCAGACGCCCACTCGCTCGATGGGCGCGCTGGACATCGCTAACTTTTTGGTCATGACATTCGACCCGAATGAGCGGCGATCTATCGAAGACGATCTGTTAGCTGAGTACCATTCGGAGCTCGTTGCCCGCGATGTTTCCAACTACACCTTTGAGCAGTTGGAGACCGACTTCCGGTGGGGGCTATTCAGGCCCATGATCGCGATGTTGCGAGCAAAGACGCTAATGGGAGATCGCGCAATCGACGGGTATGGGCCGCGGCTTGATGCGCTGGTGGATTGGGGATGTGGGGAGTTGTTGGGATGACTGTAAGATCGCAGGCCGCACGGCTGCTCAATTAGCCATAAGAAAGTGAATCAAATGGCAGATAGATCGACATCAGGCGCAGGCCCCCAACCAATCGCGGACCGGGAGGGAGCTACGTGAGTGCGGATATGTTGGACGGTGATCCATTGCCAGTCCGCAATGAGGCGCACAAAGAGGGGGACAACATCCTGGTTCTTCGTCACTTCACAATCCAAGCCGGATCATTTGCAGAATTCCACCGGGTCAGCAGCGAAGGCGTCTGGCCATTTTTCGAGAAGATTGGGGCTCGAATCGTTGGAATGTGGAAGGTAATAAGTCCAGAAATTATGGGTGAGGCGGCTGACAAATCGGCGGATGAAGGAGATGAGGTTTACCTCCTCACCCGGTACGCCAGCGCAGACCACTGGCGAGCAACACGCGATTTCTGGAAACTTGGCGGCAACGGGCCCGACGCCCTGAAGGTTTACGAGGCACTGAAGAGGCGGAGGCAGTTGACGCTTGCCGTGTCCTTCAAGGTTCTTGAAGGTGACATCGCGAGAAACGGCCATATTTCATGCCGGGCCTTGGAGAGACTTACGTATTATCAGAAACGGAGTAGTTCGTGGTGTCTGTGGCTGACGAGCCGCCACGGTTCGTCTGAGCAGCCGATGGACCTGGCTATGGGGGTTGGCTGATCGTCGAGCGCGCCCTCACCCTAAACCCTCTCCCGGTGGGAGAGGGGACAATTCCGCTACCTATTGTGGCGTTTGGGCCGTATTTCGGACACCGGTGCGCAGGGGATGAGGTCCCCACGTCGCTCCTGGAGCCTCGCTCCTCAGGACGACGGATGTGATGCCGATGCTCCACACACGGCCCGATAACCGGGGCACCGTGCAACCGTCGTCTTGAAGCCCGGCCCGCGGGCTGTGAGGACCTCATCTTAGGAGCATCATCTACGCGCAGGCGGGGCTAAACATTCGCGGTCTTCATCGCCCATGACTTGATCAGGTGGTGGGCGATGGCGATTGGTCCGGGGATGTTGACGCCTGGGAGCTTGTCTTCCAGTGCCAGCAGCACTTCATCTCTGCTGAACCAGCGGACATCTGACATCTCGCCCTCGTCGACCACTATCTCGCCTGAGATGGCCTCCGCGTGGCAGCCGATCATGAGCGAGTTTGGGAACGGCCATGGCTGGGACGAGTGGTACGTCACCTTGCCGACTTCTATTCCCGCCTCTTCACGGACTTCTCGGCGGACGCCTTCTTCGATTGACTCGCCCTGGTCCATGAAGCCAGCGAGGCAGGAGTAGAAGGTGGTTGTTGAGCGGGCGCGCGTCTGGCCCATGACGCACTGATCGCCCTGGTAGACCATCATGATCGCGACCGGGTCGGTGCGTGGGAAGTGCTGCGTTTTGCAGTTCGGGCAGGCGCGCATCAGGCCGCCGCGTTGGCTCCGTGACTCGGTTCCGCAGACAGAGCAGAAGCGGTGCGTGGCGTGCCAGTTCAGGTTTGAGCGTGCTTGGGCAAGTATGCCGGACTGCTCAGCCGGAACATCGGTCGCGGCCGAGCGCCCGTCTTCGAATGATGCGCCGGATACGATGGCTGCAATTCCTGACGGGTCGTCAACCTTCGTGATGTCCACCGCGAAGTGTGGAACGCGTTCCTCATTAAATCCCAAGAACTTGGGTTCGCCCGCCTCTTCTGGCAGATCATCAAAGAACTCGTGAGATATCCAGGCAAGTTCGGCGTGAGGGTTCCGCTTTACCAGTGGCATGAGCCTGTGGAAGGGGAGTATTCGAGCATTGTGCAGGCGCACCATCTTCTTGAGCAGTTCTTCGTCTCGACGTTCTTGATCGCCACGATCGAACGGGTTGCCGGCGAAGATGTGAGTTGGGTACGACAAGCGCTAATTCCTTCAGTGTGTGCAATGCGACACTCTATCAACCCCCAGCCACACCATGGCCATTCCATGGCGGGACTTGGGAAGCCGCGGGCGTAGTGCGGGCTTCCAGCCCGCACGACAAAGTCGCGTTCCTCTGGGCATCGGATGCGAAGGGGTCCATATGGTCACA
>DBZV01000050.1:21148-24975 GCA_002311865.1 Dehalococcoidia bacterium UBA1151 | reverse complement strand
TCGCCTCGCTAGCCCTCGAAGAATGCTCGCGGGTTGTTGATCATGAGGTCGTCTATCTGGGACTGGGAGGCCCGCAGCTTCAGGAGCATTGGGAGGACGTTGCGGGTGATGAACAGGTAGTTGTCGGGGTTGGTGGCGGCCCGTTGGGCGATGCGCTCTTTGGGCATCATCCTTGCTGCGACGCTCCAGTCGTGGCTCAGCATCAGGCGGGTACCGTATCCGGCTTCGATTAACTTGTAGACGATCTGCGTGCGTTCTTGCCAAGTGACGATCTGGCCGGGGTAGCGGTCGAGGCCCAACCACACGCCCTTATCCAGCAGGCCCTTCAGATAGTCCAGATCCGTCGTGTCGTTACTGTGACCGATGCACACTCGATTCAGGTCGATGCCCTCGTCCTCGAAAATCTCGATCTGCCGGTCGCCGACGCGGTTTGTCGCTAGCGTGTGCGTATAGATCGGCGTCCCCGTGGTCTTCTGGGTGCGGGCTGCTGCACGCAAAATTATCTCTCCGGCGGGACTTACGTCTGGCTCATTGGCGACCTTGATAACGCCAGCTTTGATGCCGGTTCCCTCGATGCCTACTTCGATCTCCCGGGTGTACAGCGGCGCGATATCATCGGGATCAGCCTGCTCGAATGAGCGTGGGACGTCACGCCACGTTCCGGTAGCGACGATGACATTCACGCCGCTGCCACGCGAGACTTCCTCGATCACGCGAACGTCTCTGCCGAGATCCATGGTGGAGAGATCGATGATGGTGTCCACGCCCTCAGCCTTCGCCTCGGTTAGCCGTTTGATGCCCTCGGAAATTCCGTAGTCGCGATTGATGAACTCCGGGTACGTGGTCTGTAGGCCCGCCGATGAGAGCAGGATGTGCTCATGTGAGAGGGTGAAGCCAAGTTCAGATGTGTCCTTCGGCCCAAGAGCCGTGTTGATCGTCGCCAAGATATATTCCTCGCGGGGGCGCAAATCACATAGATACGTTCGGCGCCGGGCAGTAGATCAGATTGGGCGAGTGGACGCAATCGTTCCGGCGCTGTTAGTCCGACGGCGTTGCCTGGTAGACGTATGTTTTCCGCTCAGCACTTCGATGCCTTCTTGCGTGGTGACAACGAAGTCGATTTTGGCGCGCGACTTCTCAGGCATCACGTCAACCACTGTGGCTTCGGCGGTGATGGTGTCGTCGATGTAGACCGGTGCGGTGAACTGCCACTCCTGGCGGATGAAGACTGTGCCGGGGCCGGGCATGTCCATCGCCATTAGCGCGTGGATGAGACCCACGGCAATGCCGCCCTGCGCCATGAGCCGACCGAAGCGCGTTTTGGATGTGAATTCCTCATCAAAGTGGAGCGGGTTGTAGTCGCCGGTGACCTCGGCATATGCCGCGACTTTATCGGCGGTCACGGTGAGCGAGCGGGTGGCCTTTTGGCCCTGTGTGATGTTCATGCTTATTCAGGTGCGTGTGATCTCAGGGCAGATGCACGCCTCAGGTGATGCGCGGCCTGACCTCTTCGGCGAAGCGCTGCAGCTGCTCATTGATCTGCTCCGGGGTGAAGAGGTTGTAGATGCCAACATCGATCTGGAATCCGCTCAGTCCCAGATCGTCCCGCAGGGTCTGCATGCTCTCAGCTACCTCCTCCGGTGTGCCGAAGTTGGCGATTACATCGGATTCGACGAGTTCTTCATAGTTGTTGCTTTGCAGGACCGTGTGACTGGTCTTCCGTAACTCATTTATGGCGTCGTCCAGGGCAGGATGCGGGCCGCCGATCTTGGCCTGGCGCAACCAGAGACTCATCGTACTGTCTTTCGCCTCGGCGACGGCCTGTTCGTGGGTATCGGCGATATGCACAAGAAATGTGCCGACAACATCGCCACGCCCCGGATGGCCGGCGTCGCGCCATGCCTGGTGGTACGTCTCAACGCGCTCGCGGATAACCGCTCGATCGCCGCGCGGCATGATGAAGATGTTGTATCCGTTTCGGCCCGCGATCTCATACGACGGGGGGCTTCCAGCAGCGTAGTAGATGGGCGGATGGGGCTTCTGGAACGGCTTGGGCGCAATCTTCACTTCCGGAAATGAGTAGTACCGGCCCTTGTGCGTGAATATATCTTCCGTCCACGCCTTTTTGATGACCTCAAGCCCCTCAATCTGGCGATCCCTGCTTTCGCCGTAGTCGACGTTCGAAGTTAAATACGCGTCGACTTTGGAGCTTCGTCCAGCACCGAAGATGAGTCGACCATTGCTGATCTGATCGACACTTGCCGCAGCTTCGGCAATTCGCAGCGGGTGCGTTAGGGGAACGGCCACGATTGCCATGCCGATTTTGAGCCGGGTCGTTCTGGCCGCAGCTGCCGCGGCTAGAGTGAAGTTGGCGCCGGAGATGAAGACTCCTGGTTCGTTGTGCTCCTCACCTATCCAGACGGCGTCGAAGCCCTGAGCTTCTAAATATTCCACCGACTTAAAGAACTCTTCCAGGGACTCAGCTTCGGAGACGCCAGCTCGGGATGGGACCCTGGTAAACCAGCCAAAATGGGGGTTAGGCAGCAAATTTTCTGTCACAGTGACTCGCGGTGATCGGCGGACTGGCAGAGCATACTATCCGCAATCCGAAGGGGATGCTGAACAAGACCAAGTGTTGGAGACGAAATGGCTGACTACTTTCAGGACTTACTGGCGGATAACCACTGCTGGGGGTGCGGGACACTCAATCCAAACGGGCTGTACCTCAAATCGGAGTGGTCGATTCCGGGTGAGGAGTCGATATCCACGTTCAACCCTCGCCCGGAACATATGGCGGGTCCGACGGGTGTGGTGAACGGCGGAATCCTTGGCACCCTGATCGACGGCCATTCCATCTGCACCGCCATTGCGCGTGAGTACCACGCTGAAGGCAGGGAAATAGGTCAGGGCGAACAGATCTGGTGTGTGACTGGCACCATGACGGTCAAGTATCTGGCGCCCACGCTCATTGATCAGCCGCTTGAGATCACTGCGCGGGTTGTGGATACGAAAGGGAAGCGCACAACCATTGCGTGCGTTGTTCCGTCTGGTGGGGTGACAACGGCGGAGGGGAATGTGGTTGCGTTCCGGGTGGATCCGGAGTAGATGAGTGGGCAATGATTTGGCAGAGGAAGGTCGATTTGTAATCCGCCCGGTCAGCGCTAAGTACCGAAGTCGCCAATCCCACGGTCGCCACCGGGCGCCCGAACCGTAATATCTGTGTAAGTTTTGTAACACCCGCGCAACTCCTCAGTGGAACTCTCACCTTGTCGCTCACAAGAGTGTGCGTTGAGTTACCAGAGATTCAGGGGGATTGACCATGAAACTTCGAATTATTGTCGTGTTGGCGGTGTTGGTGATCGGGGCTGTAGCCGGTCCCGGCATAGCGTCGGCCGACGTGGCATTCCTATGCCCCATCGTCGGTGACGGGGTGATAAACGCTGATGCAAACAACGGCGACAACGGCGTCGCGGTGATAACTCCGCCTGCGGGAACTTCGTTCCTCCCGGGCAACAATCAAGCAGGCGCGAATTCCAACACCAACGCTCACAATACATCCGGTCCAGGCGACCCTGATGCAGGACCAGGAGGGAACCCAGACTTCTCGCCCATCTGGCCTGAATCGTAGACACTAACAAAAAGTGAATGGGGAGCCCCGGTAGAAACTCTGGGGCTCCTCATCGCGTTCGTGACGGGTAGTGCTTATTCCGTTCGGTCTTGCAGGTACCGCTTATCGATTCCACCCTTCGCAATGATGCTAAGCGCGAGTCGACCACTCAAGATCGGTCGTAGTGTCGAGAGACGGGAGGAGAGTACATGCCGGACAG
>DBZV01000050.1:20754-21016 GCA_002311865.1 Dehalococcoidia bacterium UBA1151 | reverse complement strand
CCCGCCGGGAGATTCTTCAGTTGATTCGCAGCGAGGAGTTATCGGCGGGCGAGATTGCTATACATTTTGATGTGAGCCGCCCGGCTATTTCTCAGCACATCAAGGTTCTCAAAGATACGAATCTGGTGGTTGAGCGCAGGGATGGCACACGCCGCATGTATCGGGCTCGTCCAGAAGGAATGTCTGAATTGAGGAAATTCCTCGACCTGTTCTGAGGCTACCGACTCACGCTTCTTAAAGAAGGTGTGGAAGCCGACAGAGA
>DBZV01000050.1:17837-20700 GCA_002311865.1 Dehalococcoidia bacterium UBA1151 | reverse complement strand
CGACAGAGAGCAGAAAAGAGCAGCCGAAAGGGAGACGGAAATTGGTAGCAACGAAGGTACAGATCACCAAGTAGATTCGGATTGACGCGACTCCTGAGAGCGTATTTCCGTACCTAATCGACCCGGAAAAGGTCACGATGTGGAGCGGAATTGCCGCCGAACTGGATCCGGCCCCGGGCGGTGAATATCGGGTGACCATGATGCCGGGCATGATCGCGGCAGGAAAGTTCGTGGAGGTCACGCCGTATTCGAAAGTCTCTTATACATGGGGCTGGGATGACGATGACAACCCGATCAGGCCCGGTTCATCTCTTGTGGAGATTGAGTTGGCGCCGGATGGTGACGGTATGGTTTTGACGCTGATGCATTCAGGTTTGCCGGATGATGCGGTTGAGATGCACGGTGGTGGTTGGGACCACTTCTTGGAGCGGCTTCAGGTTGCTGGCGCTGGTGAAGATCCGGGCAGTGACCCGTGGCTGGACCATCCCCCTCACTAATTCCGAAACGCCTCGGCGTCATCCTGCGGGGTGATGCCGAGGATGCTCCAGCCTGCTGGGGTATCGTAGATCTTCCAGGTGTTGGCTGAGGCGCCGTAGACGATGGCGTGCTTGATGTCAGGCTTTTCTACGCACGCGGCGAAGAAGTCTCCGAGGTCGCGGTGGCTGAACCACGAGACGTAGGAGCGGGCGTCGGCGCCGGGGTGGTTGTTGCCGCTGATCGTGCCGAGCCGCACTGATATCGCTTCCATGCCCTCGGCTTCGGCGTAGTAGCGAGCCAGTTGCTCGCCGAACGCCTTCGTTACTGCGTACCGGCCATCGGCGCGCACGGGTGCTTCGGCGCTCACCAGCGCGACGGTCGCCGGGTCGAGATCGCCGTACTCACCTGCCGCAATCGAACGCCACGGCTCTTCTTCTTCGTACATGCCCATCACGTGCATCGAAGAGGCAAACACGATGCGTCGCACACCCGCCTCATGCGCCGCCTGGAATACGTTTGCGGTGGGCTGGACGTTGCGCGGCATGAGGATGTCCCAGCCGATTTCGCGTCCGTGCCCCGGCTCTGCCGCGAGGTGGATGACAACATCGATGCCATCGAAGCGCGGTCTGATGGCGTCGTAGTCGTTAAGATCAATCATCCTGCTGGCGAACTGGTCCGTCGGGCGGACGTCGATTCCGCTGAGCTCGTGAGCTGACGATAGCCGTTCCGCCACGATGGAACCGACGGTTCCTGCGATACCGGTGATCAGAATTTTCATCGTCCACTCCCCGCGTTCGATCTCAGCGTCCCTGGCCTGCATCATTCTCGCAGAGGCGCAGGCGTAGAATTCCGCATCACATCGCACAGGCAAGTTGTGGAGCGCATTATGAAGATCACGAGCGTGAATGCATATGTTGTGGACCCGGATTACGCTGCTGCGGGCGGCACCAGTGAGCGGCAGTGGACGTTTGTTGAGATCCAGACGGACGAGGGAATCACAGGTTGGGGCGAGGCGACGAACTACCCCGGAGGTGGCAGCTTCCTTACCGCGCAGGCGGTTCACAGCTGTCGAGAGGTTCTCATTGGCGAGGATCCGGCCGACATCGAGCGACTGTGGCATCGCATTTACCGCCGTTACAGCTACCTTGGCGCGCGCGGACTGCCAACGTCGGCGCTCTCCGGAATCGATATCGCGCTGTGGGACATCAAGGGACGGGCGCTGGGCAAGCCCATCTACCACCTTATCGGCGGCAAGTTCCGCGAGGACGTGAGGCTCTACGCCAACGGCTGGTTCACCGGCTGCGAGACCCCGGAGCAGTACGCGCAGGCTTTCAAGGATGTTGTTGTTCCGGCCGGTCACGAGGCGTGCAAGCTTGACCCGTTTCTGGAGATGCGACCATTTCACACGGCATACGTGGACGGGCAGATATCACAGAAGGGCGAGGAGCTTGGCTACGACATCATCGCGGCAGTCCGAGAGGCGGCAGGACCGCAGTTCGAGATTCTCATCGACGCCCACGGCCACTACAACGTGCCGACCGCGGTTCGGCTCGCAAACAACCTGTACGAGCAGTCGCGCATCGAGTGGTTCGAAGAGCCGGTGCCGCCTGAAAGTTTCGAGGCGCTGGCGCAGGTGAGGGCGCAGGTTGCGGCCCGCATATGCGTTGGCGAGCGGCTATTCACTCGCTACGATTTCCTGCCCATCTTCAAGGATGGACTGGCCGACTACATCATGCCGGACGTTGTGTGGACCGGCGGCATCAGCGAGCTGAAGAAGATCGCCACGATGGCGGAGGCGTACTACATCCCGGTGAGTCCGCATAACGCTATGGGGCCGCTACAGGTGGTGGCCGGTGCGCACGTCTGCATGACGATTCCAAACTTCTATCGGCTGGAGCACAGCATGGCGGCTATCCCGTCCTACCAGAGCTATCTGACTGAGCCACTGAACTTCCATGATGGTGGCATAACGCTCAACGGCAAACCGGGCCTGGGCTACGAGATCGACAAGGACCAGGTGATGGCTACGCTTCACCCGGACTGGGCGGGGCAGGTTTCATGAAGATCACCGCGATAACTCCCTATGTTGTGGACACCGCGTTGCCGGGTCTGCCAGACGATATGACGGATCAGTACTGCTTCGTTCGTATCGACACGGATGAAGGAATCTCCGGGTGGGGTGAGTGCACGAACTGGCCGAATCGAGGCTCGTTCATGACCGGGTTTGGCGTCCTGCAGATTCGGGACTACATCATCGGCCAGGACGCGGGCGATACCGACAGGATCTGGCGCGAGATATGGGATCGGTGGTCGTATCTGGGTGGTCGCGGACTGCCAACGGCCGTGGCCAGCGCGATTGATATTGCGCTCTGGGACATCAAGGGCA
>DBZV01000050.1:9378-17783 GCA_002311865.1 Dehalococcoidia bacterium UBA1151 | reverse complement strand
GCGCTCTGGGACATCAAGGGCAGGGCGCTGGGTCGGCCGATCTACGATCTGCTTGGCGGCAAGTTCCGCGACGAGGTACGCCTGTACGCGAACGGATGGTTCAGCGGCAGCACCACGCCGGAGGAGTACGGCCGTGACGCTGCTCGAACGGTCGCCGAGGGCCACGATGCGATGAAACTCGACCCGTTCCTTGGCAACGGCATCATCTGGAACGGCGGCAAGCTATCGCACGAGGCCGAGCAGAANNNNTACGACGTTCCGAATGCCATCCGCATCGCCAACACACTGCATGAGGAGTCGAATATCGCATGGTTCGAAGAGCCGCTACCGCCGGAGAGCTATAAGGCGCTGGCGCAGGTGCGTTCCCAGGTGAGCGCGCCGATATGCGTTGGCGAGCGACTCTACACGCGCTGGGATTTCGTTCCGGTGCTGGAGGACGGACTGGCCGACTACATCATGCCGGACGTTGTCTGGACCGGCGGCATCAGCGAACTGAAGAAGATCGCCACTATGGCGGAGGCGTACTACATTCCCATCAGCCCGCACAACGCCATGGGTCCGCTGCAGATCGCGGCGGGCGCCAACGTCATGATGACGGTGCCCAACTTCTACCGGCTGGAGCACTGCACAGCCTGGATTCCCGTCTACAACTCGTTCCTGAAGGAGCCGTTCGATTTCCACGATGGCAAGCTGAAGCTATCCGGCAAGCCGGGTCTCGGGGTGGACGTGGATCAGGAGAAGGTTGACGCATCGATCAACAGTGAGTGGGCGGCGATTGTTGGGTAGGGTGCGGTAGGCGCTCCAGAATTGACGTAAAGTCTATTTCGGTGGGCTTTTGGCGCCTGTATTACTGACTTGCACGTTGTGGAAACTGCCCGGCTGGAAGGAAGAGATGTCACCGGATAATCGTCGATTGGGAATCCTGGTTGGGGGTGGCCCCGCTCCGGGCATTAACGGGGCGATCAGCGCCTGCGTCATAGAGGCTGTCAAGTCAGGGATAGAGGTCGTCGGAATCTTTGATGGCTACGCCCATCTCGTGAAGGGCGAAACCGAGCACACTCGCTTGCTGGGCATCGACGATGTGTACCGAATTCACAGCCAGGGCGGGTCGATTCTCCGGACATCCCGCACCAACCCAACCAAGGAGCCGGACGGCGTCAAGACGGCCCTCGCGACGCTGAAGGAACTTGGCATTGGATATCTGGTCTCGATTGGCGGCGACGATACGGCGTCATCTGCCTCTGCGTTGGCCGAGGCCTCGGACGGTGAGATCAGGGTCGCGCATATCCCGAAGACGATAGACAACGACCTGCCGCTACCGGGTGATATGCCGACTTTCGGGTTTGAAACGGCCCGCCATGTTGGTACCGAACTTGTCCTGAATTTGATGGAGGATGCGCGCGCCACCAGTCGCTGGTACATCGTCACGGTGATGGGGCGGAATGCGGGACATCTGGCACTGGGTATTGGCATATCATCGGGCGCCACGGTCACGGTTATTCCGGAAGAGTTTCGGAGATCGCAAGTTGACCTTGCCGACATTACCGATGTTCTTGAGAGTGCGATTATCAAGCGGCGTGTGAACGGCCAGAGGGACGGTATCGCCGTCATTGCGGAGGGCGTTGCGGAACTGGTGCCGCCGGAGCAGCTTGCTGAGATACCGGGTGTGGAGATTGATCACGACCCGTTTGGCCACATCCGACTGGGCGAGATTCCCCTGGCGACGATTCTCAAGCGGCAGGTGCAGCAACGCTTTGCGGAGAGAGGCGAGTCGTTCAACGTGATTGAAGCGACGATGGGCTATGAGTTCAGGTCAGCGTCGCCGATTCCGTTCGATATCGAATACACCCGTACGCTTGGTCACTGGGCCGTGACGTTCCTGCTCGACGAGTCGCCGGCAGAGAACCTGAAGAATGGAGGGCTGGTGTGCATGCTGCAGCGAACCCTCACGGCCCTTCCGTTCGAAGATCTCCGCAATGCCGACGGCACCCCGAAAGTTCGGATAGTAGACGTCGATTCGCAACTTTACCGAGTTGCCCGTGAGTACATGATTCGGCTGGAGTCAAAGGATCTTGAAGACGAAGAGATGCTGGCGAAGCTGGCTGAAGCTACGGGCATGACACCTGCCGCTTATGCGGCGCGCTACGGGGCCGCGGCGATGCTGTAGGCACGTCACGTAGCGGCAATTCACGAATCGGTCTTTCCTCGCCACCCATGACAATCCTGCCCGATGACCGGCTCGGTTATGATCCCCGATCACGTCCAGACTGGATATTTCTTGACACGAGTAGTTAAATTAGCGGATGACAACTGAAATACAAGCTCCGTTTTTCTCGTTCCCGCACCCGATGAATGGCAACGTAGCCCGTTCCGTGGCGTTCGGGGTTGTGGTGATGGCATCGCTGGTGATCGCACTGGACTTCACCTGGTTGATGTTCCCGCTGGCATACGGGTTCATCGCACGGGTCCTGGCCGGCCCACGACTGAGTCCGCTGGCGCTGCTGGTGACAAAGATCATTGTTCCAAAATTCAAGCTTCCCTACGAGCCTGTTCCCGGCCCTCCGAAACGCTTCGCAGCTGCGATGGGTGTTGGATTCACGGTTACGGCTCTGATCCTGGAGTTCGGGTTCGGCTACACCGTCGCTGCCTACAGTGCGCTTGGAATGCTCATTTTTGCGGCCGGTCTTGAGGCGTTTCTGGGCTTGTGCCTGGGCTGCCAGATCTTCGCAATATTGATGAAGACCGGGATGATCCCTGAGGATGTTTGCGCGGACTGCGCCGACTGGCCACGTCGGGCAACTCGCCTGAAGAAGGAAGCGGCGGAACGGGAAGCGCTGGAGGCGCAAGCCGCCGGCTAGGGCTGCGGGCGGGTCTGTTTGGGTGGGGGATATTTGCACCGTCCTCTGGTGTTCTGCCTTCATGTGGCTCCATGGCATTGTCATCCCGGACGCCGGTAGGCGAGCCGGGATCTCATCTGCGCACTGAATTCACGCCGCGTCAGTTGGGAATTCACTGGGCGCAAGGCACCACGACGGTTGAACCAATGTGGGGTGGCTGATGTCCAATCGTGAGATCCCGGATCGCTCCGACTATCGTCTCCGCGTCGGGGATGACATATCGGGCGGAGGGGCTCGCGTAAGAAGAGGCCCAAGGCGAGTATCATCGCCATCCCGCGCTACCCCCTAGGACGCACCGTGAACACTGCTGATCCCACTGGATGGTGATGATGACTGCCGACTTGCACTACCTGACGATCTCTGAACTTGCGCCGATGATCGAGCGCGGGGAGATATCGCCGGTTGAAGTGACCCGTCACATGCTTGATCGCATCGAGAAGATTGATGGCGAATTGAGGGCATACGCGAGGGTGATGAGCGACTCGGCAATCGATCAGGCGAAGCAGGCCGAGTCGGAGATCGCTGCAGGAAACTATCGCGGGCCGCTGCATGGTGTGCCGATTGCGGTGAAGGATCTCTGCAACACGCAGGGCGTTACGACCAGGGGCGGCTCTGCCGTGTTCATGGACAATGTGCCGGACCACGATTCGACGGTGGTAGCGAGGCTGAACGCAGCTGGCGCGGTGATGCTGGGTAAGCTCAACATGACGGAAGGTGCAATGGGCGGCTACAACCCTGCGCTTCAGTATCCGGAGAATCCCTGGAGGGAGGGCCACTTCCCGGGCGCGTCGTCCAGCGGTTCTGGAACCGCCACTTCGGCAGGTCTGGCGTTTGGGACGCTGGGCAGCGACACGGGTGGCTCGATCAGGGGGCCGGCTGCTGTGTGCGGCACGGTTGGGCTCAAGCCGACCTGGGGCCGCGTTAGCCGATACGGCGTGATGGATCTTGCGGCGTCGCTGGATCATGTCGGGCCGTTGACGCGGAGTTCGATCGATGCGGGGTATGTATTGCAGGCGATTGCTGGTCACGATGGGAATGATCCGACTTCGCGCTCGGAGGCGGTGCCGGATATGACTGGCGATCTCAACGCCGATCTGACCGGACAGCGCGTCGGCTGGGATGAGAGATACGCATCCGAGGACATAGAGCCAAAGTATGCCGCGGCGGTGGCGGCCGGCGTAAAGGTTCTCGAGGGCATGGGGGCGACAGTTGTTGAAGTGACTGTCACCGAACGACTGCGGGAATACGTGTCCGCGTGGGCGGTGCTGTGCTCCAGTGAGGCGTACAACGCTCATCAGGCCACATATCCTTCTCGGGCTGACGAATACGGCCCATGGTTCAGGCAGTGGCTGGAGAACGGGCGCAATCATACCGCCGCAGAGTACGCGGCGGCGCTGGAGCTACGGAACGCTTGCAACGGTGAGCTACGGAAGACAATGGACGGCATCGATATTCTCGCCTTCCCCGGGTTCCCCAAGATCGCTCATGCTGTGACTCCAGAGTCGATGTGGGGGCCGATTCCAGATGATCGCGATCCCTGGTCTTCCCGGTTTACCGCGCCTTACGACTACTCGGGTTTTCCCACACTGAATACGCCGTGTGGACTATCCGATGGGCTTCCAATGTCTATACAGTTTGCGGCGCATCCGCTTCAAGAGCCGCTTCTGGTGAGGGTAGGCAACGCCTACGAGCAGACCACCGACTGGAACAAAGCCCATCCACCGGCCTGGGAATGATTCCCCTGGGCGGCAATAAAACATTTGGAGATTATTTATGATTGAATCTGACTTGAAAGAACGAATCCGCCGCGGCGACCAGATTGTTGGCGTTAGCGCACCCATGACCTCAACGAAGGCTCAACTTGAGACAACATTTGGGGCTGACGACTACGACTTCATCTCCGTGGACACGCAGCACTCGCCATTCAACGAGGAACGACTAGTGGAGTTCTGTGGCAACGCTGCGGAGGTTGGGATTCCTGTGCATCTCAGAATCAAGCACACCCGTCAGTCCTACTTGATCGGCAACCTCTTGGACCTCGGTCCCGCGCTCATCGAGGTGCCGCAGACGGAGACGCTGGAGACGGCGCGGGAAGCGGTCGATTACTTCTACTACGCGCAGTTTGGCAAACGCAGTTGGGGTGGCGCTGCTCGATATGGCGTTGAGGGTCGAAATGACAGGCTTGAGTACGCCGAGTGGTGGAACAATACTGGCGTACTCTGGCTGCAGATGGAGTCTCTTCACGCGATAACTCGCGCTGCTCAACTCGCGTTGCCAGGTGTGGACTGCCTGTCTTGGGGACCCGCGGACTTGAGCTTCAATCGCGAGGCCAACCCGGACCACCCACTCCAGACGGATGATGACTGCATTGAGTACACGCTTAAGGTTCTCAAAGGCACAGACACGAAACTGCTGATTCGCAGCTACGACCCGAACCTGCGCAATAAGTACCGCGATATGGGCGTTACCATGCTGCTGGAGCGGCCAAAGGCGTGAGGTCCTGGTATACGCGCTGAAAATATGGTGTGCGAGCTAAGCACTTGACCGGACCAAAAGAAGGAGTCGATGTTGCAGTTCATAGAGTTCGTCGCACACGCCCTGGATACGGTGAATGAGGAGACCCAGGCCTCGTTGGACGGAATGACGGTTGAGCAACTGCTGCATCGGCCCGGACCTGCGTCGAACAATATGGCATGGCTGGCCTGGCACATCGGCCGCACCCAGGACGAGAGATCGTCATTTCTGACGGGGCGCGAGCAACTCTGGATTGCCGATGGCTGGCACATGCGGTTCGGACTCCCGCCAGATCCGGAAAACACCGGTCGCGGGCACTCCGACGCAGATGTTGCGGCGGTTCGGCCGGAGAGTGTGGAAGCGGCAAGTGCCTACTGCGCGGCGGCATACAAGCGTGCGAGCGCGTACATCCGTTCGTTGAATACCGGGGATGAAGAGACGCTGGTGTCGCATCCTGAGGGTGGCGAATCGAAGCTCATAGACATTCTTGATCGGATGGTTCACGGCGGCTACGCCCACGTTGGCCAGCTCATGTACGTCCGGGGCCTCATTGAGCAGCGCCACTGGTTCTCTCGATAACGGGTGCTCATTTCAGACTGCGAGGGGGTTTTACCCCTGCACCTGCGCCGCACAACACCCACTAGATAGGCCGGTAAAGTCCGCTCAGAGTCGCGGTTGAAAGCGACGCAGCAGTGGGATTGCCAGCCTAGTCTGATTTCAGAGACACACGCTCACGGGTCAGGCTCCAATTGGTGTCGGGGGGCAATGATCGGAGTTTGGCCGGTGAGCTGTGTTTCCTTATTTCACGGGGGGAATCGTTGCAACCTGCAATCGCAACCATATTTTTTGAATCTGCGCAGAACGTATTCTGGGCAGAATTCGGTGAGACTCCAACGACCACATATGGCACCGCCAGATCGCAACCATTCACAGATAATGATCTTGTCATTGAGATTGAGATAGCTGGAGATCTGGAGGGCAGAGCTCTTTACGGTTTCTCCGCTGAAGTGATTGCCACGCTTGGCGGGGTGAGTGATGACGGTTCTGGGTTTGACGCCTACGCTGAATCACTTGTGCAGGAGTTGGCCAACATTATCACCGGCCAAACACTGATCAAGCTGGAAGAGCACGGCCATATCTGTGAAATCTCACCACCGGAGATCCTGGAATCGTACCGATTTCCGTTGCCGGAGGAGATTGACGCCGGAGAGGCGGTTCATTTCACTTATGGTGGCGGCGCGGCATCAATCTGGACGGACCTGCAGCTTGGCGACGAGCCAGCGAATACGTCAGATATCGACGGCGGATTTGATCAGGCCGCAATTGACGCTCTTTTCGCAAAAATGGCCGCTTAGCCAGACGTATTTCTAGCGCCACTCCGCAATCCTCGGGTCGACGACCTTATAATTGTTCGGCCCCTGATAAATACAGAGCGCACGTGTTTGTTCGTGCCGCACTAACTCTTAGAAGGATTGCAACAGAATGTCGAACGGCCCATACGCGTTTTTAAGTGGCGAAATTATTCCACTCACGGACGCCAAAGTAGGGATTCAGACGCACGCTTTGCATTATGGGACGGCGGCATTTGAGGGTATCCGCGGGAACTGGAACGAGGACCACGGCAAGATCTATATTTTCAGATTGAAAGAGCACTATGAACGCCTGATTCGTGGATGCAAAATCTTGCAGATGGACCTTCCATACTCTGCTGATCAGTACGTTGATATCACCGTTGAACTTCTGCAGCGCAACGGCTACAGAGAGGATGTGTACATCCGGCCACTGGCGTTCAAGAGCCAGCAGCTGGTCGCCAATCTGAACCTCAACGCGCTTGAAAGCGATTTTGGGCTGATCATAATTCCGTTTGGCTCTTACATCGACAACGACCGCGCAATCCGGTGTCAGACGTCCTCGTGGCGTCGTCCGGACGATACGATCATGCCAACCGGGGTAAAGCTAGCAGGCCTCTACACGACCAGTATTCTCGCCAAGACCGAGGCCTTGAAAGCGGGTTTTGATGAGGCGATTCTTCTCAATGTGAATGGCACGGTGTCTGAGGGCAGCGGCGAGAACCTGTTCATGATAACTGACGGCCGAATTTCCACGCCAGGCGAGACCGAGAACGAACTGCTGGGCATCACTAGAGACACGGTGAAGACGCTGGTCAAGAATGAGCTTGGCATGGATGTAGTTGAGCGCGTAATTCATCGCAGTGAGTTGTACCTTGCCGATGAGGCGTTTCTCACCGGGACTGCTGCCCATGTGACCTCGATTGGGGAGCTGGACAACCGGAAGATTGGAACTGGCGAGGTTGGTGTGATAACCAAGCAGATCCAGGGCATCTATGCTGATGTGGTTCAGGGCAATAATCCTGACTACATGCACTGGTGCACGGCAGTCGTCCCCGGTGGCGGATAGTTGCGACGCATTCTCAGAGATTAGCTAAAGGCCGTTGACCCCCCAGGATATCGGCGACATTTTCCTTCGCGATTATTTGATCGCGATGTACTTCGCCACGCTTGGCGTTATGCAGATTGGCGCGTCTTACGGTGGCATTTCGGGCATCCTCTTCCTGAGCTCGGAACGCTCGTCCAGGGTATTTGGCGCACTGCTGATTCTTGGGGCGTTGCTGTTCTTCTTCACCGTGCCTCTCTGGCAAGAGGGGCCGTGGGGCGCGGTTTCATCTGGTGGTGTGACAGGTCGCGAGGGGTTGCCCGTTGCGTGGGAGACTTCTTCGTGGCGCGATCTCACCAGCGCCCGAAACATCAACGATGTCGATGGCGGATTCTCAGGCGGCTCGCAGGCCATCTGGTTTCCCCTTGCCGCAGGATTCGCTCTGATCTCCACCTATCTGATCTCGTCAGTTATCCACCGTTCCAACTCGGGAGCAACGGTCAGCGTCACCAGCAACGCAGGTATCGAACATCTGAAGTCCAGCACATGGGCCGCGACGGTACGAGCTTCGCTATCCAACTGGCGGCGTTCATGGCGTCG
>DBZV01000050.1:4057-9324 GCA_002311865.1 Dehalococcoidia bacterium UBA1151 | reverse complement strand
TGCCGTGGGGCGGGCTTCGGTGGTTGGTGGCGAAGGTTCGTTCCAGGTGAACGCCTTCGATTCCGAGATCACGAAGTGGCTTAACGCAGACCTGGGCGGTTTCGGCCCATTGGACTGGGCGATGAAACTCCTGGCCAGCGACTATCTTGCGCCGCCACTGTTTGCCCTGGCGATCATTGGCGTGATCTTCGCGGGCCGCAATCCTGAAGAGAGATTCCGGTATCAGCGACTCGCCTTCAAGGCCGTGATCGCAATCGCGATGAGCAACTGGGTCGTGGCGATACTCAATTCACAGTTCGATCGTGATCGGCCGTATGTGGCGCTGCCAGAAGATATCGAGTTGATGTTCTACCCGGCTACCGATCCGTCATTTCCTGCCAATCCGACTGCCGTGGGGTTTGCGGTGGCAGTTGCGTTGTTACCGGTGAGCCGGAAGCTGAGCATTGGGCTGGCATCTGTTGCACTTATTGTTGGATTCTCACGCGTCTATGCGGGAGTTTTCTATCCGACGGACGTGTTGGGCGCGGCGGTCCTGGGCATGGCGATGCCGTTCCTAGCAGGTGGGATCATCAGGCTCTTTGACCCGGCGCTCAACGTGGCGCTGCGGGTCGCGCGAGCATTCGTGGTCGCCTGACTACTATCCGGTTCTACCGCGAAAGGGCCACCACCACTTTCGGCGAGATGGAAGTGGTGGGAGTGATCCGCTCAGTACAGGGTCACGGCCGTCGATGATGTTGCGGGGCGTGTCCTCAAAGAGCATGCGCGCCCGCTCGACGCCAACAAGCTCTTCGGCGCGCTGGTGAGCTCGCGAAAGCTGAGGAACACGTACGCGCTCGGAACGATGCATGTCAGACGCGGCTACGTGTGCAAGATCATGCACAAGGAAAAACTCTGCGGCTTTCTGCGCCCTTGACCCAAACTCCCCGAGCAGGCTTCCCGCGGTGATCTGGACCAACATTCCGGACTCTACAAGCTTGCGTAGTTTTCCTGGACTCTTCTGAAATTCAGAGTTGCGCTCCGGGTGTGCGATGACCGGAACCAGGCGCCGCACCTGGAGATCAAAGAGCACCTTGTCCATATACGGCGGGTAGCTGGTAAACGGCGGCTCGCTCAGGATGAACTTTGTTCCGTTGATTGGCAGAGCAATGCCCTTGTCGAACCACTCACCAAGTTCCGGTTCAATGTGATTTTCCATTCCCAATATGACGCGAGGGACGCGCTGCGTAGGTCCTGCTTCTGACCGGAGCCGGCCGTTGATCTCAACGATCAGATTTTGGAGATGCTCCACGGAGTGGTTGTTCATAATATCCCGCTGATGCGGGGATGCGTGGATCACATCCGTGCCATCCGCGGAGGCGATGCGCGCCATCTCCACGGTCTCGTCCATCGACTCGGGACCATCGTCCACGGCGGGAAGGAGGTGTGTATGAATATCTACTCGTGGCATTGTCTAGCTATTATCCACGCGCGACCAGGCGTCGGTATGCCTGCCCGTATTCAAACGGGTAGTTGGTTGCCACTACCCTGGCTCTCTCTCTCAACCTTTCGCCCACCGCAGGACCACCACTAAGGCCCTCCACCTGGCTTTTGTGCTGATGAAGCGCCTCAATCTGCTTCTCAACGCCGCTTGAGGTGTCAACGATCGCGTTTGGGCTATCGGAGCCCCACATCAAAACTTCGCGCACCTTGTAGGGCTCGATGCCCTCATGCTCCATCTGCTCAGGGAAGTGGAGGTGATCACGAGCGTACGGGTAGATTGCATCCAGCACGCCAGTACCGACCATCCTGTGATCCCGGTGATTGAAACCGTTGAAGCGGTGTGGATCATGGCAGAGGACAACTTCAGGGCGGTACTTCCGAATCATCCAGACAATCTCACCGAGGAAAGCTCTGTCCGCCTCCAATTCGCCATCAGGATGATCAAGGAACTCAACATGTTGCGCACCTGCGACTTCTGATGCCTTGAGCTGCTCCGAGCGTCTGATCATGACGATCGATTCCGAAGTCATCGCGGTGTCGTTGCTACCACTGCTACCGGAAGTGCAGACCACCATTGATATTTCACAACTCTGCTCCGCCCATGTTGCAATCACGCCGCCGGCGCCAAGTTCTCCATCATCTGGATGGGCAAACACGACCATGGCGCGCTCAGGTACAGCATCAATGATCTCCAGTTGAGATCTCTCATACGGGATTGCGTTGGTAGTCATTCATTTCCTATGTCGGCATCTCAGCCAAGCGAGACGCACAGGTAATTGCAGAGTTGAGGTAATTCGGTGGTTGCTGGGGATTCGCCCATGGCATTCTAGACAATTCGACCTCATCAACAAACACGTCTATCGAGAAGATGCGTGATGGGGAGCGCGATTAGGTCTGCGCGCACATAAACTAGAGATACACGCAGGCATCACAGGTGGATGTGGATCTGCGCATCGATTTCCCTTCCCTAATTACGTTGGTGTTGCATTTATGAGTGTACTGTCTGTTCAAGATCCAGAAGTTGCTAAGGCCATTGGCAGAGACGAGCGCCGCCTGGTTGATGAGTTGGTGCTGATCGCATCAGAGAACTACGCCAGCGCCGCGGTGCGGGAAGCCACCGGCTCCGTGCTGACCAACAAGTACGCAGAAGGCTATCCCGGCCGTCGCTACTACGCAGGAACTGAGAACGTGGACCGGGTTGAGATCCTGGCTCAGGAGCGGGCGAAGGAACTCTTTGGGGCCGATCATGTGAATGTTCAACCTCACTCCGGCTCACAGGCCAACATGGCGGCCTACTTCGCGATTCTGGAGCCGGGGGATGTTGTGCTGGGAATGCGGCTGGATCAGGGCGGGCATCTGACACACGGCTCACCGGTGAACTTCTCCGGTCGGTTCTACGATTTCGCATCCTACGGCGTGGAGCGAGAGACTGAGCTCATCGACTTTGCTGAAGTTGAATCGCTGGCTAAGGAGCTCAAGCCAAAGATCATTGTTTGCGGTGCTACCGCCTATCCGAGAACGATCGATTTCGAGCGTTTCAAAGAGATCGCAGATGAGGCCGGAGCAGTGTTGGTTGCCGATATTGCTCACATTGCCGGGCTGATTGTCGGCGGTGTCCACCCATCCCCAATTCCTTATGCGGACATCGTTACAACCACAACCCACAAGACACTTCGAGGGCCGCGCGGGGCGATGATCATGTGCAAGGAGGAGTACCGGCGGAAGATTGACTCCGCGGTGTTCCCGCGGATGCAGGGCGGTCCCATGATGCACGTGATTGCGGCAAAAGCAGTTGCGTTCAAAGAGGCTCTGCAACCGGAGTTCAAGATCTACGCTCGCACGATTGTTGAGAACGCCCGGACGCTGTCGGACGCGCTTTCCAAGCGGGGGCTACGAATTGTTTCGGGTGGAACGGACAACCATCTGATGCTTGTTGATCTGACGCCACTGGGCATAACCGGAAAGGTGGCGCAGGATGGCCTACGTGAGACCGGGATCATTACGAACAAGAATGCAATTCCGTTTGATCAGGAGAAACCGATGGTTACCAGCGGCCTTCGGTTGGGTACGCCTGCGCTTTCCAGCCGTGAGATGGGGATCCATGAGATGGAGACGGTGGCGGGATTCATCATGGAAGGTCTCTCGGCAATTGACGATTCAGCAAGACTGAGCAATCTGCGGCGCCGGATCGCTGAGTTTGCACGGCAATACCCGGCTCCGGGAGTGACTGACGCTCAGCGGTAGCCCCACGATGGCGACCAGAATCGATGGGGATTCCCAAATGCGCGCGGAGGAACAGTCGAATCCCGGCAGTTGCTGGTCAGATGGCGGTATCAGCGCCACTGCGTGCTATAATTTTTGACTGTCCATTCGGACAATACCTCTGTCGATTTAAGCCTTTGATTTATTCCGTTCGGGAGACATCCAATTTCAGTTACGCGTGACTATGAACTTATGTGGCTGCTGGGAGCCGACGCCGATGAAGATGCTGGCGTCGCTTCGGTAGAAAAAGTATCCGCCCTTATCAAGGACGGTGGTGGCGAATTAGATAATGCCGCTCTCTGGGGCAGGAGAACCCTCTCCTACCCGATTGATAAGAACAAAGAGGGCTCATACTTCCTGGCGAATTTCAAGTTGGAAAGTTCTGAGATGCCGACTCTTGAGCGCGCTCTGGACGCGGATCAGGATGTCATCAGGCACATCCTCATCAGGCATGACAAGCCAGTTCCGATGGTTGAAGAGTCCGATGAGCCCGAGGAGCGCGGCAGGGACCGCGGCGGAAGGGACAACCGACGGCCTCGACGGTCCTAAGGAACTTTCACGATGACGCTCAATAAAGTGATTCTCATAGGCAATCTGGGTTCAGATCCTGAGATGCGCTACACCCCGAACGGAGCTGCTGTTTGTGATTTCTCGATGGCTGTCAGCCGCCGATACACGACAGCCTCCGGTGAACAGCGCGAAGAGACGGATTGGTTTCGCGTCACTGCCTGGAACAAGCTTGCTGAGCTGGTGAATCAGTATTTGCAAAAGGGCCGCAAGTGTTATGTCGAAGGTCGGATTAGCGGTCGAGCGTTCACTGACAGGAACGGAGAGGCGAGATTTTCGCTTGAAGTTAGGGCGGATACGGTCACATTCCTGGATTCCCGAGAGGCTCGGGGCGGCAATTGGGATGAGGGCGGTGCATTGCCTCCAGATCGTGGCACAGCTCCACCCGCCGACAATCAGCCAGCCGGGGACCCACCAGCCGATGGTCCTCCACCCGCTGAAGAAGATGTTGAAGAGTTGCCCTGGTAGTCCGCTGCCAGACATAACCAGAACCAAGTAATTACCTAAGAAAGTATCGATACAAGAATGACCACGACCAGTAATCCGGAATCTACGCCATCGACAGACCAAGATGGTGGCGGAGCCAGAGCTCCATCCGGCGAGTCAAAGCCCGCCGCAGGTACGCAGACTCGCCGTCCCGGTGGGCCAGGCGGCGGCGGCGGCCGAGGTGGCGGCGGGCGACGACCGTGGGGACGCCGAAAGGTGTGTCAATTTTGTGTCGATCACATCGATCACATTGACTACAAGTCCGTAAGCAAGCTGCGCCGGTACGTCTCTGAGCGTTCTCGGATGGAATCATCCAAGCGCACGGGTACTTGTGCCCGCCACCAGCGGATGCTTCGCACGGCAATCATCAGGGCGCGATTGATGGCGCTCCTCCCGTTTGCACCAGACCACGAGCGGTACACGAAGTCCACCGTGGTTGCCCCGAGCCCAGAGGCGACTGAAACGGCGACTGA
>DBZV01000050.1:438-4011 GCA_002311865.1 Dehalococcoidia bacterium UBA1151 | reverse complement strand
GCCGACTGAAGCGCCCGCCGCTGACGGCGATGATGCGGCGACAGATGAGGCCGCCGCGACGGATGAAGCTAAGAACGATACAACTGAGGCTCTAGCCGAAGAGGAATCCTCTGACGCTCCTGAAGCAGATGCCATAGAAGAAGTAGTAGAGGAACCGGTGGAAGAAGAGGAAGCTTCGGCCGAAGAGGAATCCTCAGAGACTTCTGAAGCGGATGCTCCGGCCGAAGAATCAGAAGAAGAAACTTCCGCCGAAGAGGAGACTCCGGTGGAAGATGCTGCTGACGAAGAGCCAGAAGAGGAATCTGGAGCGGCCGTAGAAGAGGCTGAAGCAGAAGAGCCAGAAGCCGAGACGGAATCCGAACCGGAAGACGAAGCTGAAGAAGATGCTCCTGAAGCGGCCCCAGAAGAGCCAGAAGCAGTGGCAGATGACACGGCTGACGAAGAGGAATCTCCCGCCGAAGAAGAGGCTGAAGACGCACCAGAAGGCGTAACGGATGAAGCCGCTGGCGAAACCGAAGATGCCGCAGAGGACGTTTCACCAGACGCAGAAACCGAAAAAGAAAAAGAGTAGGCACGGTATCTGTTCCACGCCCTGCAACATCGAAGTGCCGTGGTGTTATCCAGATGCCTGCCAACTGAGTATCAACTGCGATGAGTGAAAACTTAGGTCAAGCGGGAGTCGAGGGCACCCTACCCTCTGGCTCAATGCCTGAATCTTCCGATATCGATCAGACGATGGATCCTGTTGATGACGATTCAATTTGGACTCCGCGTGATCTGACGCGGAAAGAGATTATGGCGGCCAAAGCCGATCAGAGTCGTAAAAATCGGCCCTGGATACTGGCCGGCGTCCTGATCCTTGTTGGTATTGCCGCAATTCCCGCGTGGGCGTTCATCAACGAATTTGTGCTGCCACCGCGCGAGCTGGCGGTACGAGTTGAAGATCGCTCCTACACGCGTGGTGAAGTTGTTGATTTCATCCGGTTTCACCAACGTCTAACTGAAGAAGTTGGTGAGGAATTTAACATAGGCTCAAGCCTGTTTCAGTCGCTTCAGACGATCTCTGAAAATGAGATGGCCTTTCAGGGCGCTCCGGGTCTTGGCATCACAGTTTCAGATCTTGAGATCGACTATGAGGTGCGTCGTCTCCTCGGGTATGGCTATCTGACCGAGGAACATCGGACGGAGTCATCTGATGCTCAAGTAGCAGAAGCGCAATTCCAGTTTCTGAACAACGTTGGGCTTACCGAAGAGAGATACCGGGAGATCATCCAGAAAGGCCTGTTCCGGAAACGAGTTCGTGAGCGGGTTGGAGAAAATGTTCCACGTATTCAGGAACAGGTGCACGTATACCGAATTATCCTTGATGGATTCGAGCCAGACGTGAGAAATCGAATTGCTCAGCGTGTGAACGGTGGTGAGAATTTCTCTGACCTGGCGTTTGAGTATTCGGTTGACTCAGAAGTCAGGCGCAGTGGTGGTGATGAAGGTTGGCTACCCGCGGGCGTGTTTCCGGAGTTCGACCCGCTTTTCTTCGGGCTTGATGACGAGGGCAACCGCAATCTGCCGATTGGCAAAGTCTCAGAAATCGTTCGAGTTCCGGGCGAAGGTTCTTTTGGCGTGCTGTATGTGGCTGAATATTTGCCCGCCCGGGAAATCGATCGGGGTCCGCTGGAGCTTCTGAAAGATGCGGCGCTGACGAGCTGGTTCAATGAGTTCAGAGCGCAGGTAGAAGTGGAACTTATCTTGAACAGCACAATCGCGGACTGGGTAAACGAGCAAGTGAAACTTTCTCGTGCACTCCCAACGCCGGAACCCGATAACACTTTCGATGGTGGATTCATGATTGATGAATCTGGCCAGCTCGTACCGGCCACAAGACCGTAACAGCTGATGGGGCTCAAGCACGGAACAATGACTGCATCTCAACGTGATCCTCTTGGCGTGGGACTTCTTGGCGTCGGGGTCGTTGGGACGGTCGTGGCCCAGGCTTTACTGGACGGACGCACTCAGGAGACCGTCCCCGGGAGTCACCCGCTGGTCCTGAAGCAGGCCGCGATCAGAGATTTGGACAAGGATCGATCGGTCCCCAGCGATCTGCTTACTTCCGATGTGTCTTCTGTGGTCAACAACCCGGAAGTTGACATAGTTGTTGAGTTGATGGGCGGTGAAGAACCGGCAACCGCCAGCATTGCTGCGGCACTAAAGTCTGGGAAGCATGTTGTCACGGCCAACAAAGAGGCCATCGCCAAGAACGGCGATGAGCTGATCGCCCTGGCTGAGGCGAACGGCGTGAGGCTTCTTTACGAAGCTGCGGTTGGCGGCGGTATTCCCATCATCGGACCGCTATCCAGCGATCTGCTGGCCAATCGTATTCAGTCGTTGCGCGCGATCATCAATGGCACTACCAACTACATCCTCACCCGAATGACCGCGCAAGGTGAGGCATTTGACGATATTCTCGCGGATGCTCAAGCCCTTGGTTACGCTGAGGCTGATCCATCCGCCGATGTTGACGGATGGGACGCGATGTACAAGATCGCGATTCTTGCACGGCTGGCATACGGCGCGTCGGTTCCGCTGGACTCCGTTCATCGAGAGGGTATTCGCCCTGTGACGGCCGCGGATATCAGCAACGCTGCCACGCTGGGGTACACGATCAAGCTGATTGCCGCGGCAAGGCTTGAGGATGGTGGTCTTTTGGTGCGGGTGCATCCTGCGCTAATTCCAAATGATGTGCCGATGGCCAAGGTAGACGGTGTGCTCAACGTCTGTGAGATCGAGGGCGATCTGGTTGGGCCACTCTGGCTGCAGGGGCGTGGCGCCGGTCCCGACGCAACGGCCAGCGCAGTTCTGGGCGACATTATCAGGGTTGCCAGAGCGCCCGGCTCAATAACTCCGCCCCGTAAGCTCATATCGCCGCCAGCGCTGCTGGAGATGTCTGATTATCAGTGTCAGTACTACCTGCGACTGGTTGTGAAAGATCAGCCAGGTGTTCTTGCGAAGGTAGCCGGGATACTTGCGGACAGGAATATTTCTATCGATTCCGTGCTGCAGATGGATTCAGATCCAGAGCGTGGCACCGCGGATATTGTCCTAACAACTCATCCGGCCAGGGAACGTGAAGTTCAGCAGGCGGTTGAGCAGATCAGCGCGGTATCAAGTGTCGAAAAATTCGCGTCATTGCTGCGGATTGAGCCGTACGGGGATTCGTCAGGATAGCGAGTTGGTCCCGCCAATCACGCGGGAATATGGACAGGGGCGATAAAATGGCCCCATAGATTAAGAACCTTTGGCCAGGTGGGGTGTTTGCCGGTATACGAGGGAGTCATAGATCGATACAGGGAGTATCTTCCTGTCACAGACGCGACGCCAAATGTGGCGATGGGCGAAGGCAACACACCTCTCGTCAAATCCCTGAAGATTGGCCCGGAACTTGGTTGTGACCTTTACTTCAAGTTAGAGGGGATGAATCCAACAGGGTCATTTAAAGACCGCGGCATGTGCGTGGCGATTGCCAAGGCACTTGAGGACGGCAAAACCAGGGTGATGTGCGCCTCCACCGGCAACACC
>DBZV01000050.1:0-202 GCA_002311865.1 Dehalococcoidia bacterium UBA1151 | reverse complement strand
GGCCAAAAAACGGCGGCTTTTGAGATTGTTGACGAGCTTGGCGACGCGCCAGATATGCTCTGCATTCCCGTCGGCAATGCAGGAAATATCACCGCCTACTGGTGGGGCTTCAAGGAGTACTGGGAAGCGGAGCATTCGCGCACGCTTCCCCGGATGATGGGTTTTCAGGCTGCTGGCGCCGCGCCGATTGTTGAGGGTAAGC
>DBZV01000090.1 GCA_002311865.1 Dehalococcoidia bacterium UBA1151 | reverse complement strand
TCAATGAGATCATCGTCAGCAATTACCCTGCTCGCCAGTTCCAGATCACGTCCTTTCAAAGCAAGCAACGAGATGAGAACTGAGCTTTCCACCAGCGCGCTGAGCAGCACCACCTGGGCTTCAAGCTGGCCAAGATCGCGATCAAATGCCTCACGTCCAAGCACCATACCGCTATCCGATTCTGCCCGTCACGTAGGCCTCTGTTCGTTGGTCTTTAGGTGTGCCAAAGATCTGCTCCGTCGGCCCATATTCGATGAGCTCCCCAACTCGACTCTCATCGGTCATCACCACCGCTGCGTACTTGGCAACTCTTTGGGCCTGCTGCATGTTGTGGGTGACGATAACTATTGTGACATCTTCAATCAATTCGCGAATGAGGGACTCTATAGCCTGGGTCGATATCGGGTCGAGGGACGCCGCTGGCTCGTCCATAAGAACCACTTCCGGCTGCACGGCAAGTGCCCTGGCAATACACATGCGCTGCTGCTGACCACCCGAGAGGGTAAGGGCGCTGTCTCCCAGACGGTCATGGACCTCAGCCCACAGAGCCGCTTTGCGTAATGACTCTTCCACCATCTGGTCAAGGTCACCTTCAATGCCGTTGATGCGGAGACCAAAAGCTACGTTGTCGTAAATGCTTTTTGGGAACGGATTCGGGCGCTGAAACACCATTCCGATGCGGAACCGAATCTCCGTCGGATCAGCTTCCGGCGCGTACAGAGGGCTTCCTTCAAACAGAATATCGCCCTTGATTTCCACACCGTTGATCAGGTCATTCATGCGGTTGTAGCACCGGATAAGAGTGCTCTTGCCGGCGCCTGACGGACCGATGATCGCGATGACCTCGTTACGAGGAACCTGGAAGCTGACGCGCTCAATTGCAGGCTTACCGCCGTAGAAAACGCTCAGGTCTTTCGTTTCCAGCACAACATCATCATCAAAAGTCATGATGTTGTCCGGGTCTACGCCGCCCCTGTGTATGGATGTTGGCGCTTTAATTGATTGGTCGATTGTTCTGTTCCTCGTCGAAAACACATCAAGAAGACCACTTCGGGAAGTTCACTACTGCATTTTGCAAGATGCCGGGGCAAGCACACCATATGGGTAAGTTAAATTCCCGTTGTCATATTAGCGGCCCAGTGTGGGATGATTGAACAATACACTCCGCCCATTCGCATCTGGACCTCGAATTCGCTATGACCACAACTTTAAGAATATCCGATACTTCCGCGCCCGAACATCGACCATCCATCCTTGACCTCACCCGCAGCGAGCTTGCGGAGTCGATGGAAGAGATGCGCCAGCCAAAGTTCCGCACAATGCAGATCTGGCAAGCGATCTACGGCGAGAGCGCGAAATCATTCGATGAGATGACCACCCTGCCAAAGCTACTGCGAGCGAACCTGGCAAATGCATACGACGTGTCCGTGCTCGAGCCAATGATCTCCCTCCACTCAAAAGAGGGAAGCGTGGATAAGGTTCTCTTCAAACTCAATGACGGTGAACTGATCGAGACCGTGCTGATGCGATACAGCGGCCGCGGCGACTCACGAGCGCGTCGCACGGTCTGCATCTCAACCCAGGCCGGATGCGCGCTGGGATGCACCTTCTGCGCCACCGGCCAGCAGGGATTCCGCCGCAACCTCTCGGCCGGCGAAATCGTCTCGCAGGTCACTCACATGAATGAGGTCCTTGCAGAAACAACAGGTGGCGAAGAGCGCGTCACCAACGTCGTGTTCATGGGCATGGGCGAGCCAATGGCCAACTACGACAACACCATGAAGGCCGTCAATATACTCAATGATGACGAAGGCATCCGCCTTGGCGCCCGCAACATGACGATCTCCACGGTGGGCCTGGTCCCGCAGATACTTCGCCTGGCTGAGGAGCCGTATCAGGTGAATCTGGCGATTTCGCTCCATGCGCCGAACGACCGTCTCCGCTCACGCATCATGCCGATCAACGCACGCTGGAACATCGCCACCCTGATTCAGGCGTGCCGACAATACATTGAGAAAACGAACCGGCGAGTATCCTTCGAGTACGTCCTGATCGCGGGCGAGAATGACAAGCCGGTCCACGCCGAGGAGTTGATCGGCCTGTTGGATGGGCTGCTCTGCCACGTGAACATCATCCCGGTAAACGCGACCGAAGCGCGCTACGACCGTCCCGACCAAGGCCGCATTGGCAAGTTCCGGGACCTGCTGCGTCGAGGCGGAATTCCCGTAACCGTCAGGATCGAAAAAGGCACCGACATTAACGCCGGCTGCGGCCAACTCCGCGCGCGCGCGATCTCAGCCACCGACTAGGAGTGCGTCAACCGTCCTTGGGTGTCGAATCCAGTGCCGGGCACCCTTGACCACGCCACGTCCACTCCCGATACAATTATTTATCGAGGCCACTTCAGGTCATATGGTGATTCATCACCCCGGTCTCATCACTGGTCCGCTAGCTCAATTGGCAGAGCAACTGACTCTTAATTAGTAGGTTCTCGGTTCAAGTCCGAGGCGGATCACCACTTCTCAATTCCGCATGGGATGGG
>DBZV01000124.1 GCA_002311865.1 Dehalococcoidia bacterium UBA1151 | reverse complement strand
CCTCCAGCGCGTAGACCCGTTTGCCGCCAGTCTGCCAGGCAACAGAAGTACGATCGCTACGTCGGCATGACCGTGCCGCAGACCGCCTACTTCGAGGCGATGGGCGATGCGTTCCCGGGATCTGTGATGCATCATGAGACGGTCGATTATGCAGCGACGGCGGCCTGCATATTCGAATACGAATATCACCCTGTCAGCGCGAAAGCGGTCTTCGGCTTTATGCGCACGTGGCTGACGGAACATGGGCCGAGCGAGTTCGCGCAGTAGCGAATCCCAATTGCCCAGCTACTACTCTGCCACTTCCGCAATCGCCTCAATCTCTCTCGTCGCTACGCCTGAGGACGTGCGGTCACAGCCAGTTTTATCACTTCAGATCCGCAAAGGTGGTCCAACTCTACTCGAAAAGTATCGATGCCTTCCCCAGATGCTCTACATTGATTTCGACCCTGTCACCCCTGTTCACCCAGACCGTCTGGACCAGGCTTCCGAGCAGCACGAACTCACCGGCACGCAGGCGACTTCGACGGCCGTTTAGCGAGTTTGCAATCCACGCAAGTGCCTCAAGTGGATGGCCCAGGATATCGCCGCCAAGTCCGCGACCGACGCTTGTGCCGTTGATCGACATGCCACCGCTGATCGCGCCAAGATCCAGCGACTGCCACCCGGTATTCGGCGCCCCCAGCACAGCGCCCGCGCCAAAGAAATCATCGGCGATCAGCGTCGCCGTGCTCACGCTCCGGTAGTCCAGCCATCGGTCGTCCACAATCTCAATCGCGCACATCACCGCTGCAACAGCGCCCGCAACCGACTCACGCGTGTGCGGCTCAGCGCGCTTTGGGAGGTCGCGCGACATGCGCACCGCAAGCTCGCACTCCACGCCCACGTGGAGATAGCTGGCGAAATCCACAGCACCGGTTTTATCGATAACCGTCGGCCCAAACACAGCGCCGGCGCACGGGTTTGGGATGCCCAAGAACTCCTGCATCACGGGTGTGGTGCAGCCAATCTTGTGGCCTACTGCAGTACCATGCCCGGACTGCGTAAGATTCTTATGGAGCCGTCGCTGCAGCCGATACGCCTCCGCTTCACCCTCTGGCCGAATCGACTCAGCCAGCTCATCCAGTCGTCTATGTGTAGTCCGGGCACGGCTGAGGTACTCAGCCGCCAGTTTCAGAGAATCAGAATCCATAGGCAGCGATGCTATGCGCTACTCCACCCCGAAACAATCCGGACAGGGTGGAAAGCGTAGGCTAATCGCATCCGCAGTGGGACCGCTGTGCCTGGCTGGGACCGAGCCATTCGTTCCAACAACGGAGTTTCAATGAAAGCCGAAAACGTAGAGCACCTCGAAATATTTCGTGATTCAAATCGCTACGCGGGGTGGCCCGCGAACTATGGAATGTGGTCGTGGGCCGACGAGATAGTCCTGGCGTTCACCGCTGGCTACCCGGATCCGGCCGGCGGATTTCACGCCCGTGATCGCGGCCGACCATTAGTCACAATGCAGGCACGAAGTGCAGATGGCGGCTTGAGCTGGGACGTGCAGGAGGCCAAAATGCCATATGGCATTGGACTTTCAGCGCACGAGCACATGAATGAGGATGTGATCGAAGGATTGCCCTCTGTCGAGTTTAGTTCGCCAGACGGCGTTGATTTCACAAACCCAGATTCAGCGATTCTGTGCGGCAGGACATCGCTCAGAGAAGGTGCGAAGTCGTGGTTCTACTGGTCGTCCAATCGGTGCCGGTCGTGGGATGGTCCGTTCGAGTTTCCGATGTTCGGTCAAAGAGGCATCGCGGCTCGTACTGACGTTCTTGTTGAAGGCCCTCGTTCAGCTATATTCCTGCTTACATCGACAGTCCCGTCTGGCGACGAAGGCCGCGTTCTGGTGGCCAGAACGGACGATGGCGGTTCGACATTCGAGTTCGTTTCGTGGCTTAACGAGTCGCCGGCCGGGTCCGACCTCATGCCAGCATCACTGCGAACCCGCGATGGCTCGATTCTCTCGGTTATTCGATCACATGGCGTCGAGCGAGACGACCGCTGGCTCCAACAGTACCGCTCAAGCGACAATGGCCGCACTTGGACAGACGAAGGTGCAGTTGTGCCCAACACCGGTGACGGTGGCAATCCCGCAACGCTAAAAGCACTCCCCGACGGACGACTCTGCGTGATCTACGGAGTGCGATCGGCTCCGTACCGCATCTGCACCAGGTTGAGTGATGACGAAGGCGACTCATGGAGCGATGAAATCACCCTCCGAGACGACGGCGGCAGCCACGACCTCGGCTACCCGCGCTGCGCAGTACTGCCTAACGGCAAGCTGATAATCGCCTACTACTGGAACGACGCGCCAGAAGGAGAACGCTACATAGGTGGCTCTATCTGGGATCCGATGCAGTGAGATCGGCCCAACATTGGATTACTCCGCTGGTCTGGTAAGTTAGATATTGCGTCAAGTGCCGGGGTGGCGGAATGGTAGACGCAAGGGACTTAAAATCCCTCGGAGGTAACTCCATGCCGGTTCGAGTCCGGCCCCGGGCACCATCC
>DBZV01000013.1:9699-9921 GCA_002311865.1 Dehalococcoidia bacterium UBA1151 | reverse complement strand
GCGAATTACGTAACAGTTCGCGCTCGCGTGAGGGCGCTCGCGAAGTCGGCCCTCACGGTTAATACGACGTTTTTCGTCCTACCGACACCCGAGGAAATCGGCGCGCAAGACGCCACCACCAACAATCATGTCAACCGATAACTTAGAGGCAATTGAATACGTTTTGCATTCCGCTCAGGAGCGAGATGTCAAATTTGTGCGCCTCTGGTTCACAGACATACT
>DBZV01000013.1:7879-9406 GCA_002311865.1 Dehalococcoidia bacterium UBA1151 | reverse complement strand
GTAGCGCGTCTCTTCTGTGACGTGCAATCACCTCAGGGTGAGCCAGCAGACCTGGATACAAGGCACGTTCTCCGCCGCAACATGCGCCGCGCGAGCGACATGGGATTCACCTACTACGTCGGGCCAGAGATCGAGTATTTCTACCTTGAAGACGGTGATGGAAGCGGACCATCTGTGACCCCACTTGGGCACGGTGGATACTTTGATCAGACCTCAGCGGACTCAGGCGCTGATCTGCGACGCGACACTGTAATTGCCGTTGAAGAGATGGGCATCCCGGTACAACACAGCCACCATGAGGTGTCTGAAGGNNCGCTCCGAGGAGAGCGACATGTACGCCCTCCCCGACCCCGCCACCTTCAGCATCCTGCCGTGGAGGCCCCGAACCAACGCGGTCGCGCGCATGTTCTGCGACATCGTGACCCCGGACGGATGCCCCTTCGAAGGCGACCCCCGCGCCGTGCTCCGCAGAAACCTGGAGCGGGCGGCCAAGATGGGTTTTACGTACTACGTCGCGCCGGAGATCGAGTTCTTCTACTTCAAGGACTCCGAGAGCACAATCCCTCTCGACGAGAGCGGATACTTCGATCAGGACCCTCAGGACCTGGCGACCGATCTGAGGCGCGAGACCGTGCTGACCCTGGAGGAGTTGGGGATACCCGTCGAGTCGAGCCACCACGAGGTCGCCCCCAGCCAGCACGAGATAGACCTGCGTCACACCAATGCACTGACAATGGCAGATTCCGTGATCACGTTCAAGGTTGCGGCCAAAGAGGTTGCGGCCGCCAACGGTGTCCGAGCCACATTCATGCCACGGCCCAGTGACAAGATGCACGGCAGTGGCATGCACTCTCATCTTTCGCTTTTTACCGGCGAAACGAACGCATTTTACGATGAAGCGGATCCCCGACATCTATCGACCATCGGCAGGCAATTTCTCGCAGGACTGCTGCGCCACGGGCCGGAGATAACCGCTATCACAAATCAGTGGGTCAACTCATACAAACGGCTGGTGCCGGGGTATGAAGCCCCGGTCTACTCAGCCTGGACCGATAGCGCATGGGGAGATCTGGTTCGGGTTCCTGCCGTGAGGCCGGGACGTGAAGACTCCGTACGCATTGAGTACAGGGCTCCAGACTCAGCCTGCAACCCGTACCTGGCGTTCAGCGTCATGCTGGCAGCTGGACTTGAAGGTATTGAAAATGATTATGAGCTGTCTGAACCCATTTCAGAAAATCTTGATTCACTAGCCCCGGCAGAACTTGAGGCCCTTGGAGTGCAGAAGCTCCCCGGCAATCTTTCCGAAGCGGTGAGTCTGGCTGAAAATAGCGACGTGCTGCGAAACGCTCTTGGCGAGCGGGTACACGAAAGCTTCTTACAAAACAAAAGAATCGAATGGCAAGAATACGAGAGGACCGTTACGGATTACGAGGTAAACCGGTATCTGCGCGCCCTCTAGCGGCAACCTGTACCCTCACCGTGCTTATCAATGAAAGATTCCGTCACTAAAAAATCCGCGCAGCCCGC
>DBZV01000013.1:4389-7815 GCA_002311865.1 Dehalococcoidia bacterium UBA1151 | reverse complement strand
TTCGCTTAAACCGATGAAGAAGTCAGGTCTCTACGACCCGGCTTTTGAACACGACGCGTGCGGCGTTGGCCTTGTTGCCAATATCCGCGGTGATCGCTCCCATGAGATGGTTGATCAGGCTCTCGATGTGCTGAACCATCTAACGCATCGCGGCGCCCGTGGGGCCGATCCCAATACTGGAGATGGAGCGGGAATACTTATCCAGATGCCACACGATTTCTTCAGTGGCGTCACGGCAGATCTAGATATCAAATTGCCGGAGCCCGGTCACTACGGCGTGGCAATGGTCTTCCTCCCCCAGAGCGACGAAGCCCGTACGACATGCGAGGCGGAGATCGAGGCAGCGGTCAAAGCGCAGGGCATGCAGCTCCTGGGCTGGAGAGACGTGCCTCATCGGTCGAGCGAGATCGGAATCCTAGCCCAGAAAGTGATGCCCACCATCCGCCAGGCCTTCATCAGCGGAATATCTGAAATCGACTCAGACAAACTTGAGCGCGAACTTTACGTGGCGCGAAAAGTCGCTGAGAACGCAGTCGATTCGATGATTGATCACCTGTCGGACGATGATCGCGACACTTTCTACATCTGCTCCATGTCAGCCCGAACAATCGTCTACAAGGGCCTTTTCATCGCGGAGCAGTTGGCTCCGTTCTTCCCGGACCTTCAAGATCAACGGCTCAGGACAGCATTCGCGCTGGTCCACTCTCGCTACAGCACAAACACTCTTGGTGCATGGAAGCTGGCCCACCCGTACCGCATGCTCTGCCACAACGGTGAGATCAACACCGTTCAGGGCAACAAGAACTGGATGCGCGCAAGGGAGCGGCATTTCACCAGCGATCTCTTCGGTGACGACGTCCGAAAACTGACACCTATTACTCAGCAGGCTGAGAGCGATACGGCCTCATTTGACCAGGTTTTTGAGCTACTCAATCTCGGTGGACGTGAGATCGAGCACGTGGCTGCCATGATGATTCCGGAGCCCTGGTACGGGCACGAAACGATGTCGGAAGAGAAGAAGGCCTTCTACCAGTACCACTCCGCCGTGATGGAGCCGTGGGACGGTCCTGCCATGATGGCGTTTACCGACGGCCACAAGGTGGGCGCAGTACTGGACCGGAACGGTTTTCGGCCCATGCGCTACCTGGTGACCAAGGATGATCTCCTGGTCATGGCATCTGAAACCGGAGTCCTGGACATCCCCCCGGAAGACGTTGCGTACAAAGGCCGATTGCAGCCGGGGATGCTATTCCTCGTCGATTTCGACGAAGGTCGCATCATTGACGATGCCGAGATCAAGCACGGTCTGGCAGCGCGTGCGCCTTACGGTGAGTGGATCAAAGAGAACGCCCGGTTCCTGGCTGACTTGCCTGAGCCATCGTTTGTGCCGGGCCTCGATCGTGAGACGCTTGAAGTTAGACAGAAGGCGTTTGGATACTCGCAAGAAGATCTCAGAATCCTGCTCGCCCCTCTCGGCGACACAGGCCATGAGGCGTACGGCTCCATGGGCAACGACACGCCGCTGGCCGTGTTGTCAGACCTGCCACAGAGTTTATTCACATACTTCAAGCAGCAGTTCGCTCAGGTCTCTAACCCACCGCTGGACAAAGACTTCGAGAAGATCGTCACTCAGATGTCGATGACCGTAGGCGATGAAGGCAATCTGTTCGATGAGTCACCGCTCCACTGCCGACAACTGTCTATGGAGCATCCTATTCTGACAAACGCAGAAATGGCGAAGATCCGGGTAATAGACGAGCCTGGCTTAAAGGCCGCTGTTATTTCAACTCTTTGGGATGCGAGCCGGGGAACCGCCGGGCTTATCGTCGCATTGGACCGCGTGCGAAGCGAATCAACCGATGCCATCGCCGCCGGCCACCAGATACTGATCCTCTCGGATAGAGGCGTCGATTCCGATAGCGCGCCCATTCCAGCGATTCTTGCCATGGGCGCAGTCCACCATCACCTGATACATGAAGGATTGCGCCAGGACGTTGGCATCGTTGTGGAATCTGGCGACCCGCGGGAGGTCCACCACTTCGCAGTTCTGTTTGGCTACGGTGCGAACGTGATTAACCCGTATCTGGCGTTTGAGACGGCTTGGGATCTGTGCCGCATTGAGCGCGAGCTTGGGAACGAAGCCCCCACGGACGCCCTGGCAGAAAAGAACATCGTGGAGGGACTCGAAAAGGGTGTCCTGAACGTGATGGCGAAGATGGGAGTCTCAACCCTGGCCAGCTACCACGGAGCTCAGGTTTTTGAAGGACTTGGACTGTCCAAGAAGCTCGTAGATGAGTTCTTTACATGGACGCCAACCAAGATAGAAGGTATCGGCCTGGAAGAGATTGCTCAGGATTGCATCGAGCGACTTGATCGCGCCTATCCAAAGCAGACTTTGGCCGCAGAACTGCCGCTTGACGTCGCCGGCCTCTACCAGTGGCGCGCAAACGGTGAGCACCACATGTACAACCCGCTCACCGTCTCGCTCCTGCAAGATTCGGTGAACCGCAACGATGCAACCGTGTTCGCTCAGTACTCCAGGCTGGCGAATGACGAGACACGTCGGCTCGCCACGATTCGGGGACTCCTTGAATTCAAGGTAAACCCATCCAAAGCGATCCCCTTGGACGAGGTGGAGCCAGCCAGCGAAATAGCGAAGCGTTTCGCTACCGGAGCGATATCGCTCGGGTCGATTAGCCGCGAGGCGCACGAGACGCTGGCGATCGCCATGAACCGCATCGGCGCGCGCAGCAACACCGGTGAAGGCGGCGAGGACCCGTCGCGCTACCAGCTTGACCCCAACGGCGACTCTCGCAGCAGCGCGATCAAGCAGGTGGCGTCGGGTAGGTTCGGCGTGACGATCAACTACCTGACCAATGCAACTGATCTTCAGATCAAGATGGCGCAGGGGTCGAAACCCGGAGAGGGCGGACACCTACCCGGCCGAAAGATCGATGACTACATCGGCGGTGTGCGCAGAACGACGCCTGGGGTGGACCTGATATCTCCGCCGCCGCACCACGATATCTACTCCATTGAGGACCTGGCGCAACTTATTCACGATCTCAAAAACGCAAATGACGAGGCTCGAATCCACGTCAAGCTGGTCTCCAAGGCTGGTGTAGGAACCATCGCGGCCGGTGTTGCAAAAGGCAAAGGTGATGTAGTGCTGATCTCCGGAGACTCCGGAGGCACCGGCTCATCGCCCCTCAGCTCCATCAAACATGCGGGACTACCCTGGGAGCTCGGACTTGCAGAGACGCAGCAGACTCTGGTGGCCAACGGCCTGCGGAGTCGAATCATCGTGCAGACGGATGGTCAGATCAAGACTGCACAGGACGTCGCGATTGCCGCGATCCTTGGCGCGGACGAATGGGGCATCGCAACCGGTGCGCTGATCGCGCTTGGCTGCATCATGCTGCGCAA
>DBZV01000013.1:140-4305 GCA_002311865.1 Dehalococcoidia bacterium UBA1151 | reverse complement strand
TGCCACCTCAACACATGTTCGGTTGGTATCGCCACGCAGGATCCGGAACTCCGGGCTGAATTCCGGGGTCGCCCGGAAGCGGTGGTGAACTATTTTATGCTGCTCTCTGCAGATCTCCGAAACATCATGGCCAGGCTTGGTGTTCGGACAGTCGATGATCTGATCGGCCGCACCGATCTCCTTGAGCAGCGAAAGGCAGTCGAACACTGGAAAGGCAAAGGAGTCGACCTTGCCCCGCTGCTTGTGCAGCCTGACGTGGAGAACGCTGTGTTGCACCAGACCGAGCCGCAGGATCACGGGCTGGAGAAGGCGCTGGACAACGTTCTCATCAAGAAGGCCGCCGCCGCCATCGAATCTGGCACCCCGGTCAGCGGCTCTTTTGAAATTGGCAACCACAATCGCACCGTGGGAGCAATGCTCAGCAACCGGATCGCCCGCAAGTACGGCGATGATGGATTGCCTGATGGGACTATCGAATTCAACTTCACCGGCTCGGTTGGCCAGAGTTTCGGCGCATTCCTGGCCCCGGGTGTCACCTTCAACGTCAGCGGCGATGCGAACGACCACCTGGGCAAAGGCCTTTCCGGTGGCCGAATCACGCTCGTTCCACCTGCTGGCAGCACTTTTGTGCCCGAAGAGACGATCATCACCGGAAACGTTGCACTTTACGGTGCCACGGGCGGTGAAATGTTCGTGCGCGGAGTAGCCGGAGAGCGATTCTGCGTCCGTAACTCAGGCGCAAACGCGGTTGTGGAAGGCGTTGGCGACCACGGCTGCGAATACATGACCGGCGGAGTAGCCGTCATAATCGGCAAGACTGGCCGAAACTTTGCTGCCGGAATGAGCGGTGGTGAGGCGTACGTGCTGGACGAAGATGGCGAATTCTACGTACGCTGCAACAAAGAGCGTGTGGACCTGGATCCGGTGGAAGCCGGCTCTGAAGACGAGGAAACACTGATCCGGCTCATTAACGATCACCGCAACTACACCGGCAGTCCCGTGGCCGAAAACATCATCGCAAACTGGGACGAATTCCGATCGAAATTCGTGAAAATAATGCCCCGTGACTACAAGAGAATCTTGGAAGAACGCAGATTGAACGAAGAGACAGGCGACAGAGTGCTCGTGCCAAATGGGTAAGGACACGGGTTTCATGGAAGAGGGAAGAGAATTTCCCTCAAGGCGCCCGGTTGAGGAGCGAATCCACGACTGGAAAGAGGTCTACAACGAGTGGCCCGACAAGGACGCACGCACCCAAGCCTCCCGTTGCATGGATTGCGGCGTCCCCTTCTGCAACTACGGCTGCCCACTTGGAAACCTGATTCCCGACTGGAACGATCTTGTCTACCGCGGTGAGTGGGAGAAGGCAATTGCTCAGCTTCACTCCACCAACAACTTCCCGGAGTTCACAGGCCGCATATGCCCTGCCCCATGCGAACCGGCCTGCACGCTCGCCATCAATCAGGATCCGATCACCATTGAGATGATCGAGAAGAAGATTAGCGATAAGGCCTGGGAAAGTGGGTACATCAAGCCTGAACCACCGGACGAACGCACCGGGAAACACGTTGCAGTAATCGGCTCTGGCCCCGCAGGATTGGCAGCTGCACAGCAACTCAACCGCGCTGGTCACCTGGTAACGGTGTTCGAGCGCAGCGAATACCTAGGCGGCCTTCTGGCGCTCGGAATCCCTGATTTCAAGCTGGAGAAAGAAGTCGTTGAACGCCGACTCGACCAGATGCGCGCGGAAGGCGTTGAATTCCGGGTCAGCACTGATGTTGGGGTGGATATCAGCGTCGCGCAACTCAAAGCCGACTTCGACTCGATCATCCTCACGGGCGGCTCAACCGTCCCACGCGACCTTCCGGTACCAGGCCGCGACTTGAACGGCATTCACTTCGCGATGGATTTCCTGACGCAGCAGAATCGCCGTGGCAAAGGACAGGAATTTTCGCCTGAAGAGACGATCACCGCAGAAGCCAAGAACGTCATCATTATCGGCGGTGGCGATACGGGTGCCGACTGTCTGGGGACCTCGCACCGGCAGGGTGCCACCAGCACGACGCAAATTGAGATCCTCGATCGGCCGATCGACCCGCTTGAGCCGGAACAGCGACAACTGGACAACCCGCAATTTACCTGGCCGGAGTACCCAATGGTGTTCCGCATCACCGCGGCCCACGAAGAGGGCGATATTCGTGACTTCGATGTCATGACCACCGAGTTCGTAGGCGATGAGAATGGGAACGTTCGAGAGCTCAAGGCCGTGCGGATCGAGTGGAAGACCCAGGGAACCGGACTGCGGCCAGATCCGATGCCGATTGAGGGTACCGAGTTCACGCTGAAGGCCGACCTTGTGCTTCTGGCGATGGGCTTCCTCCATCCCCAGCACGATGGCCTTCTGGATGATCTTGGCGTCGATTTTGACATGCGCGGCAACGTAAAGATTGACGAGAATATGATGACCTCAGAAGCCGGTATCTTCTCCGCGGGTGACATGCAGCGCGGTCAGTCGCTTGTGGTGCATGCCATTGCCGGTGGACGCGCCGTTGCTCGATTCGCCGATGAGCAGATGATGGGCAGTTCGAAGTTGCCAGGCGTCAAGCGATACTTCCGAGACCTGGCAACGGTTTGATCACCTCACCTGAGTAACGCAGGATTAAGATGCGTCGTCTAAGGGTTGCACTCGCCCAGATCAACACAACAGTTGGCGATCTTGACGGCAATTCCGCGCTCATTCTCGAAGCGCTGGATCAGGCAGGCCGGGCGGGCGCAGACATCGTTGCATTCCCTGAGTTGACGGTCACCGGGTATCCGCCCGAAGACCTCGTGCTGCGCTCAGATTTCGTGCGCGATCAGCGCGCCGCGCTGGAGAAGATCGCAGCGCAGGTCACAACGCCGGCCGCAGTTATCGGATTCGTTGGCCGTGATTCCGCTGGTGGCGACGCGATCACGAACTCCGCAGCGCTGATATCGCAGGGCGAAATTCGGCACATCTACGATAAGATCATTCTGCCTAACTACGGCGTATTTGACGAAGAGCGCTACTTCAAGTCCGGCCACTCATGTCCTGTGTTCGATATCGCGGGAATCAAACTGGGAATCAACATCTGCGAGGATGTGTGGACAGACGTTGGCCCCGCTGAGGTCCAGTGTGCAGCCGGGGCCGAAGTGATCATCAACATCAACTCGTCGCCGTACTGGCTTGGCAAGCTTGAGACTCGACGAAAGCTTGTCTCTGATCTGGCAAAACGCAACTCGGCCTACGCCGTCTACGTGAACCAGGTTGGTGGCCAGGACGAGCTCGTATTCGACGGCGGAAGCGCCGTGTTCGGTCCTGACGGTTTGGTGATCGCACGAGCCAAGCAGTTTGAAGAGGCGTTGCTGGTAGTCGATCTGGATCTGGACGCGCCTGTAACCGCTGCATCGCCCACACCGGATGCCGAACTTCTGGATGAAGTAGGTAGCGCATTCCACGTATCCGGCTCTATCGAACACAAAGAGGCGAAACCTGAAATAGCCTCCGAAATTGCATCAGCGATAAGTCAGGAAGCAGAGGTCTACAACGCCTTAGTCGTCGGCACCCGTGACTACCTCGCCAAGACCGGATTCTCACGCGTCCTGATTGCACTGTCCGGCGGCATAGACTCCACGCTCACTGCAGCGATTGCCGTCGACGCCATCGGCGCAGAGAATGTCGTGGGGATCGGCATGCCATCGCGCTACTCATCCGAAGGCTCCGTCTCGGATGCGAAGGAGCTGGCTAGTCGGCTTGGCATCACCATGTGGACTATTCCCATAGAGCCAGCACACCGGACATTCGAAGAGATGGTCAGCGAGCAGTTCGCCGACACCGAACCGAACACCGCTGAAGAAAACGTGCAGGCGCGAATTCGCGGCGTCACGATGATGTCTTTCGCAAACAAGTTCAACTGGCTGGTTCTCACCACCGGAAACAAGTCCGAAATGGCCACCGGATACGCCACGCTCTACGGCGATATGGCCGGTGGATTCGCGGTGCTGAAAGACGTCCCCAAAACGCTGGTTTACCGAATCTCCAACTACCGAAACGCCAACATCCCTGGCTCGGCGTTAGGCAACCTCGTCGATGACCGCCATCACGATGCGCAATACGCAATCTCGCCTGAGGCACCCCATGCAAGCC
>DBZV01000013.1:0-126 GCA_002311865.1 Dehalococcoidia bacterium UBA1151 | reverse complement strand
TCCTGAGGATCTCGAAGGATCCCTCCGACAGCCTGTCGAAAGGCCGATCCCACAGCAGGTCATCGATAAGCCACCCAGCGCGGAACTTCGCCCGGACCAGTTCGACGAAGACAGCCTTCCGCCCTA
>DBZV01000014.1:12232-12408 GCA_002311865.1 Dehalococcoidia bacterium UBA1151 | reverse complement strand
GCGTTCTCCTTCGGTCGCCATGGCAGCACCTGCCATGTTGATGGATCAGGCATGGCCACCATGTCTGCCTCAGATTGTCTGGCAAACGCATCTATTGCGGACCCATCGAAGGTCGCGCCTCTGTGGAGGACGTGCTCAAGCTCATCAATCGTAATGGCGAAGCCTTTGACCGTCCC
>DBZV01000014.1:10453-12029 GCA_002311865.1 Dehalococcoidia bacterium UBA1151 | reverse complement strand
CCCCCCCACGCGAGCGCGAACTGTTACGTAATTCGCGTTACCAAGAGAACAAATATGAGACATTGTGAAAAATATGTCAAACGAATTCCGCTCACAACAGAATCGTTATCAGGCATCGGCGCAGATCAATCATCACGCCGGGTCCTATTCGATAGCCACGTCCGTAGGGTCCACAAGTCGGCCATCTGGAAGCCGCTTCCTGCGCTTGCGTCGCTTGATTGGGGGCGGTGGGATTACCACCATTATGGGATTGCCAAACTCATCGGCGTCGCCATTCCAGCCGCACATAAGGCATGCGAGGTATTCACCATAAAAATCGCCTCTGGATGTCAGCGACTGACGACTGCCACAGCGGGGACAGGATGGCGTTTTCACACTTCCTGCGGTTGTCACTACTGTTGCCCCCTGTTAGTTGAACGCTGAAACGGGTGAGGCCACTCCCACCAGGTACCAATAAAACAGTTAAAAGCGGTTAAAACCCATAGTAGCAGATATTGGATGCTCCTTTTGTGGAAAGAGGTCGGTCACGATGAGCCAGCGCTCAACTTTCCTGGAGAGATGGCGGGTGGCATGGGTGATGAAACCCATTGAGCGCGGCATGTAACGCGCATATCGATGGCGGATATTGCGATATGCCCGGATGAGTAACCACTGCAACATTGAGTGACAAGACCTTGCAGATAGGGGTAATTTATACCCGATCTAGTGACTGGATTGCACGGTAACGGAGCAAACAGAGATGTCCCGAATCCTGGTAGTAGATGATGAGCCAGACGTTCGAACAGCAATTGCTATGCTGCTTGAAGAGGAAGGCCACTCCGTCATATAGCTTGATGACGGTAAAGATGTGATGGATTTCATAACCACGCAAGGCGTGGATCTCATCATGCTTGATCTCTCCATGCAAGATACGGATGGCTTTCAAGTTCTTGAGGCCATGAGCAATGACGCCAGCGTCTCAAACATCCCCGTTATTGTCGTGAGTGCGCGGGGTCATCCTGACGATAAGGCACTGGCGAAGTCTCTTGGCGCCTTGGGCTAGGTGAATAAGCCCTGGGGCGAGGGCGAAATAGAGTTCCGGGTCAATATGGCGCTGGGTAGCATCGAGCGGAAATGGGCCAAGGAAAATCGGCGGAGCATATCCCAGAAAGAGACCACAGAATCTGGGTGCAGACTGGCCGCTGGGTCGGCTTCGCTCTCGGCGCGGAAAATCGCTCCGCCAGCGCCACCGGTCCCGCGAGCTGGTCCGGGTGCCCCGCCCACCAGGATGATCTCCGCCGGTGCAGTTGCTGGCCCATTGCGTCGTCGCCGCCCCGTCCGGCGGGTGATTCGCAGGCCACGCCGTCGCGCCGCCTGAAAGTCCTGTCGGCATGCCCGACACCTCATCCGCGTAGGCTGGTTGTCCGGTGAGATTCCGCGATGGAGCAAGACCAGTACAACTACGCAAACTTTCCGAAAGATATGCAATCAGCGGACTTCGCTAGATTTCCCGCACATCTACCTGTTGGCTCGGCCGCTCCAGATGGCGAGCTGATTGACGCTGCCACCGGCGAATTAACCCAACTTTCGTATCTCT
>DBZV01000014.1:9572-10327 GCA_002311865.1 Dehalococcoidia bacterium UBA1151 | reverse complement strand
ATGCCTGGCCCCACCACAGCACCATTGAAGAGAAGGTAAGCCGCGCTCGTCAGTTTGTGAGCGACAACGGCTTGAAGCGCAGGATGATGGTGGATTCACTGGATGGGCAGCTTCACCAGGCCTACGGGACTCTGCCAAACATGTCCTGGATCATCAGCACCCAAGGGGAATTGGTCTATAAGGCTGATTGGACGGATCCACGAGCGGTTGGTGAGGCGATCGATCAGTTCCTTTTTGAGCAGTCAGGACATCGGGTCGATCGTTCCCGTCTGGATACGCCGACACGAAATAGCTCGTTGGATGACTTCATGCAGGGGCTGTTGGATGTTCCGGGGCCGCGTGCCGCAAGAGAATTTGTTGAGGCTATCGAGGCCAGATCAGGGGTTGGCGCAGGTGACCCGATGCGCGCGTGGCTCGCCACTCACCGACATCCGATCGATTAATCGCCTCGGACGCGCCAGTTTCACATCCGGGTCTATACTTCCGCCGACGAACGCATTTAATCGGCGCGTCGAAACCAGATGTTTGTGAAACGCGAGAGGTAAGCCCTGCATGTTTATCGTGATGGCCCAGTTCGATGTGAAACCGGACAAGATTGATGAGTTTCTGGAGGCGTCAAAAGGCGATGGCCGAGGCTCGGTGACGCATGAATACGGTTGCCACCGTTTCGACATCATCCAGGACAATACCGATCCCACACGCATTGGCTTCACGGAGGTGTACGATTCTGAAGAAGCCTTCAACGTTCACACCAC
>DBZV01000014.1:8564-9446 GCA_002311865.1 Dehalococcoidia bacterium UBA1151 | reverse complement strand
CCAAAGTCTCAAAATGCCGCAACGCTTTCCCAAATGACTACGCCGTATGGCCCGCCGCAATATCTGGTCGTGATGAGAGCTTCTTCTCAGGCAGCTTGCACATCATCCATGCAGCACTCCCCGTGCTGGCCGACAAAGTAGACGACTTCATTGAGGCCGCAACACTGGACGCGCTGGGATCAGTCCACCATGAGCCTGGATGCCATCGATTCGATCTATATCAGAATATTGAGAACCCATCCGAACTGTGGCTCTATGAGGTCTACGCCAACGCTGAGGCGTTCGAGTACCACCGCCAGACGCCACACATCAAGAAGTGGGCGGACACGGTGAAGGACTGGTACGACGGAGAACGCGGCCCCGCCATCCGAGGCACCAACATCTGGCCACCAGACGACTGGAACTGGTCCACCGGCAAGCCAACGGCATAAACGGTCGCGGCACGCCAGATCGCCACCACCACCACGATAAACATCTCAATGATCTCCGTCCGGCTACGCGGATCAGGGTGACTTTGCAGAGGGCTGCGATATCGCGATAAGCCGTACGCACTCGTCTAACTTCTCCTATCATGACCGGCACCATGCCGAGTGAGTTCATCCAACAGCAGATCGACACGTTCCTCGCTCAAGCCGCGGCTTCACTTTCCGAGGGTGATCTGGAGTTGGCCGCCCAGCGCTTGCGTATGGTCCTTGGTCTGGATCCAGATAACCCGGATGCAATGGCGCTCAGTTCGGTGTTGGAGGGGGAGGTCGCGTCTGGAAGTGAGTGAATCCTGCCGCCACAGCGCCCGCCAGCTCTCCAATTGAGACACCAACTTCCTTTGCCAACGGCCGCTACGAAGTCAAAAGCGTGCTTGGAGAAGGCGGTAAAAAGAAGGTC
>DBZV01000014.1:0-8527 GCA_002311865.1 Dehalococcoidia bacterium UBA1151 | reverse complement strand
GGCAAGAAGAAGGTCTATCTGGCCCACGACACAACGCTGGACAGGGATGTCGCGTTTGGGTTGATCAAGGCGGAGGGCCTGGATGCCGACTCCCGCCAACGGATCATCCGTGAAGCGCAGGCGATGGCACGGCTTGGCGATCACCCCAACCTTATGCCGATCTTTGACCTGGGCGATGAGAACGGGCAGCCTTATATGGGCCAACGGCTGATGGTCGGTGGGGATGTTGAGGCGCTGATCGAAGATGCGGAAGATGGGCGTCTTTCGCTTGAGGTCGCGCTACGCATCGCCAGTGAGATATGCAGCGGACTGGAGGTTGCCCACGCCAAGGGGATCATTCATCGCGACTTAAAGCCCGGGAATGTGTGGCTTACCAATGACGGCACGGTCCGTATCGGTGACTTCGGCCTCGCGCTATCTCTTGATCGCTCTTGGCTAACGCAAGAAAAAGTGATGGTGGGGACGGTCGCTTACATGCCGCCTGAGCAGGCAACAGGAGGAGAAGTCACCGCACAGGCCGACCTCTACTCGCTCGGCGCGATGCTCTATGAGAAGGTGACCGGCCGCCCCCCGTTTAAGGGTGATGACGACATTGCCACCATCGGCCAGCACATCAACACGCCTCCGGTTGCATTAGGATGGCACAACCCGGCACTACCGCAGACGCTGGATTCACTCATCATGCGTATGCTCTCAAAAGACCCCGCCGAGAGGCCGGAGAGCGCCACGGAACTGCTGCAGGCCCTGGAGGCTATCGACCCTGCCGAGGCCACAGCCGCTCGTGAAGAGGAGCAGGGATCACTCGACGCCATGTCGGGCGGTGTCTTCGTGGGTCGGCACCGCGCGATGGACGCTCTCAAGTCCACTTTCTAGGAGACACTGGGTGGTCACGGCAAGATGGTGGCGCTCGTCGGTGAACCAGGCATTGGCAAAACCCGTACTGCACAGGGACTGGGAACCTACGCGTCGATGCGCGGAGGGCAGGTTTTATGGGGACGGTGCTACGAAGGTGGCGGTGCACCCCCTTACTGGCCGTGGGTTCAGGCCATCCGCAGCTATGTCACGGAAAGAGATGCTGCGACAGTCCGGCAAGCAATGGGCAGCACGGCGTCGGTGATCTCTGAGATCGTGCCCGACGTGAAGGAACGTCTGCCAGATGTGCAACCTCCTCAACAGCTGGGTGATGCAGAGTCAGCGCGCTTCAGGTTGTTCGACTCCATTGCAACATTCCTGAAGACTGCTTCCGCAACTCAGCCTATGGTGCTGATGCTGGTAGATCTCCACTGGTCAGATAGGCCGTCCTTGATGCTGTTGGAGTTTGTGGCTCGCGAACTGGGCAATTCCCACCTGATGATCGTGGGCAACTACCGGGACGTAGATCTCAATCGCAGGCACCCACTCTCGATAACTCTGGGCGAGCTTACGCGTGAGCGTCTGTACGATCGCGTCGTGCTCAGGGGGCTTCAGAAACACGATGTACGCCGCTTCATTGAGGTAGCTGCGGGCATCGAGCCCTCGGATGCTCTTGTAGATGTGGTGCATACACAGACTGAAGGCAACCCGCTGTTCGTGACGGAGACCGTTCGCCTTCTCATTCAGCAGGGCGATATCTCATCTGGCGGGAAGGTTGCGTCTGGGACCAGCTCGTGGGAGATACAGATACCCGAGGGTATCCGGGAGGTGATCGGCCGCAGACTTGACCGGCTATCGGACCGCACCAATGAAACTCTTACTATCGCCGCTGTCATCGGTCGGCAATTCTCCTTCGACGCGTTGCAGGAGTTGGTTGAAGATACTTCAGAATCTCAACTACTGGATGTGCTTGATGAAGCGCTCGATGCTCGGGTCATCGAAGAGCTTCCAACTGATGCCGGCGTCTTCCAATTCACGCACGCCCTGATCGAGCAGACCCTGGTCGAGGAGCTATCGCTGACCCGTCGGGTACGCCTCCACGCCCGCATCGCCCTTGTACTTGAGACCCTCTATGGTGACCACGTTGAAGCCCACGCCTCACAACTGGCTCACCATTACGCAGAGGCGGTCACGGTATTGGACGAAGAGAAGATGGTCCGATACTCAATACTGGCCGCTAAAGCAGCGTTGACCGCCTATGCGTACGAAGAGGTACGGACCCATTTCGAGCGAGCACTGGGCGGGGAAGATCAGGTAGAAGCGGACGCCGACTCGGCCGCCATCCTCTTCGGTCTCGGTCGAGCCGAAATCGCCTTACTGGACTTCAACGCCGCCCTTACTCATTTTGGCAAGGCCTTCGAATACTACGAGCGAGCAGGCGACGTGGAGCGTGCCATCGAGATCGGCGCGTATCCTCTTCCCGCTGCTCTCGGCGTATTCCCGGGCGCGACGGACCTCGCAGAGCGGGCTCTGGTTCTTGTGCCACCCGATTCTCACGAGGCCGGGCAGATTCTTCCAAACTATCTTGGGCTGGTTGGACTCCAGTACGGCGACTACGAAATCACTTCTCGGGCGCTGGACCAGGCCATCGCCATCGCTCGCCGGGAAGATGACCATGCTCTCGAGTTCAAGACGCTCGCCGCCGCGTCAATCACAGTCCTGTATCACACTCTCTGGACCGACCGGGAGATCGAGATCTCACGAATCTGTGATCGCGGCATCGAGTTGTCGGAGTCGATTGACGATCCCGGCTCGGAGGCGATGGTCTGTTATGTCAAAGGTTTAATGCATTTGCAGATTGGTGAAATTGATGCGGCGGTCAAGATGGTCCAGCGCTCCCTCCGTGCCGCTGAAAGATCCCGAGATCGAAGCCTCATGTCGCGCACTAATTTCTTGATGGCATTCTTCGCGTCCACTGAAGGGGATTGGGCTACCGCAAGGGAAAATACAGATCAGGCGATCTCCTATCATCCTCGTGATCCGAGACCCCTCTTCATCAGATCTTTAGTGGAATACGAGACGGGTAACGAGATGAGGGTGATCAGTTTCTTGATCGTATGATCGAATCAGCTGGGAACATGCCCCTGGGGCCAACATTCGAATATTCCATCTCTTCGGCGACGGTTGCTTCCGCCTCTCACATGTCCGGCAATGAAAGCAGACTCGCATTTACAGTGGAAGCCGCCGACCTCGAGCTCTCGGCTGAAAACGCCACCCCGTTCAACCAGATGTGGGCATACATGGCCCGCACGTTGGTGGCCCTCATGCGAGGAGACATGCCGGGAGTCGCAGCGATGACGAGCATTTTCTACCCCTCCAGAACAGGCACGCCTTCGTCATGTCAGGCAATCGGTTGTTAGGAATGACGGCCCTGGCGGCGGGTGATCCTGATCTCGCAGAGATCCACCTTGAGGAGGCAATTTCGTTCTCCGGAGAAGCCGGTTTCAGACCGCAGGAGGTCTGGTCATTGCACGACTATGCTGCCCTCCTCCTCGACCGCGACGCTCCCGGCGATCGCGAGAAGGCCACCGAGCTTCAGGACGAGGCTATCGCCATCGCAACTGATCTCGGCATGAAGCTGCTGCTGGAGCGCGTGCTGGCGCAGCGATCCGCCTCAGGTGGATTGAAGGCGTAATACCGGGATCAGTCGCCCTCTAGATGTTCATTCACTTCGGCTGCGCTTACGTAGGAGCGGCCGGGATCAACCACGAAGCGCCCGCGTACGGCCTCTCTACCCAGCAGCATTGGGGGTGGGTCATCCCGGCGCGACGCGTGAGGGTGAGATTCATTGGGAACGTCCGGTCGCCTACTGTGACACTGGTGCGGATTATCGGTCGAGACTCTCTGTGGCCACTTGAGCTGGTGATATTTCGATGGCCGCTGAGGGGAGCTTCTACTCGTCGCTGAGATGAGCGGTTGCGGGTTGGATTGACGGTGAAGCGCACGTAGGGCTTTCCATCCCGCTCCACCTCTCTGATGTTCCATGCGCGCAGTGCGGAGATCATTGCGCCGGTATCCACCTTGGCCCGGATGCTGGATATTCCAAGATCCGGAAGTGGCAGCTGTTCTCGCCATCCAATTACGGGTAGGTGCTGGCTTCGGAAACGTCCAGACTCGCCCTGGAGCACACCGGAGCTATCGTCGTTCTGCACTTCATTTTCGCGCGATTGTGATGGTTCTTTGGTCATGAGAAGTTGACGGGCTTATCAGACAGTTGTGCGCTTGATTTCTAGTCCGGGAGTCACGCTCTGTTCGATGTTTTCGATGATTGCGCCGGCCACATCCACACCAGTGGCTTCTTCTATCCCCTCAAGTCCAGGCGAAGCATTCACCTCAAGAACCAGCGGCCCGCGATCGGACCGGATCAAGTCGAGACCGGCAATGTTCAGACCAAGGACGCTTGCGGCTTCCCTGGCCATTCGGCGCTCCGTGGGGGTGAGCAGCGCGTTCTCGGATATACCTCCGCGGTGAAGGTTGGATCGGAATTCACCGGGCTGAGCGGTGCGCATCATGGATGCGATCACCTCATTGCCCACAACGAAAGCTCTGATATCCGTGCTCTGGGCTTCCTGGATGTACTCCTGGACAAGAAGGTTGGCTTTCAGCTGTCTGAACGCTGCGATTACAGACTCTGCCGCTTTGCGCGTTTCAGCCAGAACCACTCCAATTCCCTGGGTCCCTTCAAGCAATTTGATTATTACGGGCGCCCCACCTACCGAGTCCAACAGGCCAGCGGTGTCTCTTGTGGCATGCGCAAATCCCGTCACTGGCAGGCCAATGTCCGCGTGCGAAAGCAACTGGAAGGATCGCAGCTTGTCGCGCGCCCGGTTGATCGACTGGGACTCAACGGCCGGAAAGACGCCCATGACCTCAAACTGCCGCATAACGGCGGTTCCATAGAACGTGTGCGAGGCGCCAATGCGCGGGATTATCGCGTCGAAGTGAAGCTCCTCTCCGCCATACATGACAGGTGGGTGCCTGGCCGTGATGTTCATGTAACAGCGGAGGTAGTCGACGACGACTGCTTCGTGGCCTCGCTCCCGCGCTGCTTGAACCAGCCGCCGCGTTGAGTAGAGGGATGGTCTCCTGGAGAGGACACTGATTTTCATGGGGATCGCCTTTTTGACGCGTTTCTGGATTCCAGGAGCACCGGTGGCTTAGCCTTCTTCGCGCTGAACGCCACCGGCTCGGTTACCCGCATCTTCAGGGTCGCCTTCAATCCCCATCAAGGAGTTGCGGGCCGATTCTAGGGTAAAGATGAAGTTGCGAACCTCATCTGCCTTGACTTTGCTGGTGCGGATCTTTAGCTGCGCAGTGGGACTCTTGACCACTACCACCCGCCGACCGCTGATGACGTAAGCAATGGTTGAGATGATGCCAATTAGCCAGAAGGCGTCCGCAAGGAAATCCGGTAGGACGATCCGCGCCATAGCGCCAATAAGCACGGTTACCGTGCCTAGGATAAGGAGTTCCGTGTGTCGTACGAACCCAATTGATATCTCGTTGATGGACTCCAGCGGGATCTGTCCCAGTTTCGCGGTTCTTTTCAACAGGCTTTTGGGGCTCCACTGCATCACACGGTAGTTGGAAAGCCAGAGATGATCATTTTTACCGAACCCCTGGATGAGGATCTCCTCCCCCTCCTCAAGCTCGGTATCCGGTATTTGCGATGCGGGGTAAGTCTCAACTGCGTCCATCTACTGATGGTATGACCCGGCAGATGGTTTGGGTAGATCCATTTCTGGCAATTTCGGGGCGGGTCGATTTATCCATATGAGCCGAAATCCGCCCCAAATGTTTGGGGCGGATTTCACATGAATGTCGGTACGATTCATGAATCATCCTGGGGACATCTGCATGCAGTCCATCAACATCAACACGATGACTGAACTCTTGCGAGCCGAGAGTCGTCGTCTCGCTCTCTTCATAATCGCGGTTCTCGCGGGTGTTTTAGCGGCGGCTTGCACCGGTACAAACGGCATCGATGGCGCGGTTGGTCCTCAGGGCCAGCCAGGTCCGGCGGGTTTGCAGGGTGAACCGGGGCTGGACGGCGCCGTTGGTCCTGCGGGTGCTCAAGGTGAAACTGGAGTAGATGGCAAGACCACCGTTCTGGACCTGACCGGTCCAATTGGACCTTTTGGGCCAATTGGCCCAAAAGGTTCAAAGGGATCTACAGGATCTACAGGTCCTCAAGGGCCAATTGGTGAGGCGGGCGCAGAGGGGTCAAGAGGCGAGTCGGGTCCAATTGGCCCAACTGGAGCAACTGGTCCGGCCGGCGCACAGGGAGAGCCTGGAGCTGACGGGGAAGATGGCGCTCCCGGCGCGCTAGAAAGTCGCATGGTTGCACCGGCCGCAAACAAGATATCTGTGGTTGATGAAGGCACTCTGATCGGAATTGACACAGCAATTGCCATTGGAACTGACGGCATGCCTGTGATCGCCTACAAGGATGACTTCAATAAGACGCTGAAGGTGGCCCACTGCGGAACAGACGACTGCTCCGTCGTGAGTGCGGTTACTACGGTTGATGCGGATGGAAACGTCGGAAGCGGCGCATCAATTGTGATTGGAACCAACGGGTTTCCCCTAGTCAGCTACCGTGATGATACATCCAGAAATCTCAAAATTCTAAGCTGTGGCAATCTCGCCTGTACCGAGGGCAATTCAATCTCTGTCGCGGACAGTACGGGCGCTGTGAATTCCGATACCTCAATGTGGATAGGTATCGACGGTCTGCCGATTGTCAGCTACCGCGATTTCTTCGACAACTTCCTCAAAGTACTGCACTGCGGGGATGCGACCTGTTCAACAGACAACACCTTCCAGTGGGTCCAGAACAACGACGCTGACGGATTCGATTCGTCGCTGGCCATCGGGATAGACGGCTTCCCAATCGCCAGCTTCCATGGAGCCGGTGCGACGGAATTGATCATCGTCCACTGCAGAAACGTCACGTGCCAGATCAGAGACATAATCGAAAGAGTGGATAGCGCTGGCATACCCGGATTTGATACTGCGATGACGATTGGGAACGACGGCATGCCAGTGATCGCGTACCGGGAGGGCTCCGGAAGTGATTTGCGAGTTGCGAAGTGCGGCAATATTACCTGTTCTTCCGGGAACCAGATAACCACGATTGACGATGGCATAAAGGTGGGCTTTGATATCTCGATCGCGATCGGTGCCGATGGGCTTCCGATAATCAGTTATTACGACGCCGAACTATTCAACTTGAAGTTTGTCCACTGCGGTAACGCCGCCTGCACAGACGGCAATGCCATCACGGTGATTGACAGTGTCGGGTCGGTTGGGTCACACACTGCACTCGCGGTTGGTCGAGACGGACTGCCTGTGATCGCCTACCGCGATGCGACGCTTGACACCTTGAAGGTGGTCAAGTTGAGCAACCAGTTTGGGATTCCATACTTTAAAATCCGGTAAGTCTCGTCCGAGCGGTGCCACCGGCTCACGCAGGTCGGCAGATATAGATCTGTTCTGAGCTTTCTTCTGTGAGCGGTGATCGGTCGAAGTCGCCGTATGCCTCTTCGACGACCATCCCGGCATCCTCAATCATCACGATGGCCTCTGTGGGATAGATGTATCGGATGGCCACGTCAATCGTGGTCTTGCCAACAGTTTCTCCGGTTTCATTGAGCTCCTCGAAGATGTGTAGCCCGTGGTTGGTCTGGGCATCGGGATCCCACCGGTCGACTACCCAGAAGAGCACGCGGTTGCCGGTCACCGGGTGAGCGATGCCCTGGTAGACGTATGGGAAGCCTTGCGGCCCGTGGATCATGTCCTCGTTGGGGACAAAAAAGTTGAACGCTACCCGGCCGTCCGGCTCGGTGTGTGTGGCCATTGATCGCAGGGTCTGGAGCTGGTCTTCCGGGGTGAGTGCCAGCAGCAGGACGCGTGCCGGGGCGAAGACGAAGTTGAACTTGCGCTGGAGATCCAGTGTGCGCATATCGGCGTTCAGAAGCTCAAGGCCACCCGGCGTGGCGCCCAGATCGGCTAGCTTGCGCCGCGCTACATCAAGCATTGGCTCGAATAGATCGATGCCCACGATGTCGATTCCGGCCTGGGCAATGGGCAGTGAAATGCGTCCGGTTCCGGTGCCTATTTCTAGCACAGGGCTACCGATTTCTTTCGCCCGCGCGGTGTAGAAATCGACGTCGTCGGATGACACGGTGGAGTACGCGATGTCGTACCACCGCGCCCATGCGCTGTAGTTCATTTCATCGTGTATTGGAGTTGTCACCGCACCATTCTGGCACAGCGAAGCTGGCACTGAGACAGCCAAAACTGCAAGATGGTCAGGCGATGCGCAACGGCGAGTTCGCAGTCTCTTTCGACATGCCTCTAGAATCCGCCGGGCATGGAGATGCGGCGGGCGGGTCGTGCAGGCACCGGCTGTTTTGCGGCGTCCAGTACTGGACGCCATCGGAAGCCGCGGCAGCCGCACTGGTTGTGGCCGCAGACATTGCCGCCGAGGTGACGGTCCAGCTCGTGCCCGCAGGCGCAGAGGTGCATTGGTGGTTTCTCCAGTCTGATCAATCGATGTAGTGAGTTGATCAGTTGGGGCCGGGCTTCTCTAGGTGTAGTTCCCACCACCGTT
>DBZV01000216.1:25679-25872 GCA_002311865.1 Dehalococcoidia bacterium UBA1151 | reverse complement strand
AGAAATTGAATCCGGAGAATTAGAAGTTGACTTTTCCGGCTCCTGGGATGATCCGATCTCGCAAAATCCATGGGGAAAGCTTCGAGTCTTAAATCTCTCACAGGGCGATCAAGAATTCGTGAAGGTGACCGCACGGCAGGAACTCATGAAAAGGGGGGTACTCGTTAGCCTCAGTACGAATGAACGGTACGTT
>DBZV01000216.1:18028-25408 GCA_002311865.1 Dehalococcoidia bacterium UBA1151 | reverse complement strand
GGCGGACTTAAAATCCGCTTCCTTAGTAAGGAGTGCAGGTTCGAATCCTGCTCCCGGCACCAGGAGAACCGCGGGGAGATAATGGGAGTGTTCATCGTCCTTCTGATTGTTGGCATCCTGGCGTCCGCCTTCACCCCGAACTCACGGCTGGGGTTATAGTCCAAGGAGGAGATAAACATGCCAGTAGAGCGACCGCGAGATCTGGGCCATGATCCCAAGCAATTTGTCATTGGACAAAGCCAGGGCATGGCCGCCCGTTCCCAACTCGCCGACCAGGCGATATTGGCCAAACTCTTTTTCCGCCTGATCTTCCTCCCCATCTGGCTTCCGTTCAAAATATGGGGAATGATCAAGCGGAAACGCCAGATAAACGCGTTTGTGTTGGCACGAGCAGAAAACGTTGTCGTGGTCACCGATGAGGTCGTGAGAGAGATAACCCTTAAGTGGGTCGAAGACCATCCCTCCGACTATCCCCTGGGTGACTACGATCCCAAAGTGATGAAGCTACAGTGCTCGTTCAAGAAGATTCTGGATCGCCAAAGCTAATCGCTCAAACTACCCCGGCTTCATCTCGCCGCCGAATGCGGCAGACTGCATATCGAATACACGTGCCGTCCACGTTCGGTTCCCGATAGCGAGGCTAGATTGAGTGCGAGCGTGGAATCCCGATGTGCGCGGATACTTCGCTTTGAATATCTCCCACTGACAGCCGCGCATTGACGCCCAACGTACGTGCAAATAGTCTGCACCGTCAGTAGGCCACTTCGTCTAAGGGAGAATCATGAACAAGTACATCGTCATATACCATGCCCCCGCCGAGGCAATCGCAGCCACCTAGGCAATGTCGCAAGAGGACATGCAAAAGGGGATGGAGGCGTGGGGAGTCTGGGCAGCGTCGTGCGGAGATGGACTCGTTGACATGGGGACACCACTCATGGGCGGCCTGAAGCTATCCCCGGATGGCAGCTCGCCCAGCGATAGGGAAGTCACCGGATACTCCATCTTGCAGGCTGATGACATGGCAGGCGCTGAGGCTCTCCTACAACGACACCCGCACCTGGGCTGGGCTACCGGATGTTCGATAGAAGTCCACGAGGCGATGCCGCTGCCGGGTGGCATGTAGCCGCATTTGAACTAAAACGCGGGTGGATGTTGGCCTGCCGTTGGCTGAATGGTCGCGGCAGCTGACGCCTTCCTGACAGCTGTATAGGCAGACATCCTCGCAAAGCGCCCAAAAAATCCCCCAAAATGGGCGTAGTTAATGGATAACGTGCACCGTTACAAACGGCGCAGTACAATTCGCGTGAGCGGCCGGTTAACCCTATAACCTCACTCGCAATTTGAGAGGGGCGCGATGTCAGGCATCAGGCGTCACACGCAAAGACATCCCGGCTGCCCACTCATTTCCATTGGCATGGAGCTACATGAAGAGACCGGAATCGGTTGTGTCACCTCCGTTGTCCCCGTTGTCGCGAGTCGGGCGGTCCGAGGCCAAGCACCGTCATCCCGGAATCGTAGGCTCCGCGAAGATATCCGGGACCCAGGCATCCGCGCTCACGAACGTCATTCTCATGGCGTTCAACCCTACGCTTCGGCCGCAATCCACCACAGTCGCTCTTCCGCGCCTTCGTGATAAAACTCGAGCGGGGTTGAATCGTCGGTAACCAAACCCCACGATTCTGGCGTCGGGGCTGTGGTGGCTCGATAGGTACTGTAGTGCGCCGCTGCGAAACTCTAAGTAAAGGCAAGCGCGTTGAGCATGGGAATTGAAATTCGAGTGGCGACAGCGGAGGACACCCCAGCGATGGCGCGTGTCATGGTGGACACGTATCTTGCTGCCCATCGTGGGCAGATGCCGGAGCACCTGTGGCAGAAACGCCGCGACGAGTGGACGTACAGCGAGTCAGAAAAGGGTTGGCGTCGGGTGATTGCGGATATCGACGATGAGACGACTCCTGATGATGCCTTGCTTGTGGCGATGGATGCGGATCAAGTCGTGGCGCTGGTGTATAGCTCTGTATCGTCCGCCACGCCAGATCTCGCGTCCGTGAAAGCTCTCTATGTGGAAGTTACTCACCAGCGACGCGGAATCGGGCGCAGGTTGGTCCGCGCTGTGGTCGGGCAATACGGACCAACTTCCGTGAACGTCCTGCACATCGGAGTGTTGGCTTCTAATGCGCCAGCCCGGCGATTTTACGAATCGATCGGAGGTCGGCTCGCCCTGGAGAGAGAATTTGATGAGGAAGGCGTGATGCTGCCGGAAGTGGTTTACGAGTGGAACATGGACATGAGTTTTAGAGATTGAACGCGCAGCTTGCGACCTCAGGCATCCCGTACACTGCACCTCCACCCCGCTCACCAGATCCGTAATGAGGCCCCGCCATGCCACTTGATCCCAAAGTCCAACAGTTCGTCGCCGACAACCCGCAGGGGGTGCTCACAACATACCGGCGCAACGGCAAGGCGCAGATGAGCATCGTGACCGTGCGGCCGCACCGGGGAGCCATCGGAATCTCGATTACCGAGAGTCGAATCAAGTTCAAAAACCTGCTCCGGAACGGTGATTGCTCGCTGCTGGTCTCGGCCGCCGACTGGTGGTCAGGATTCCTTGTCTTCGATGGTACAGCGGAGTTGATCTGGACCGGCAATACTGATGCCGAAGAGCTACGCCTGGCTCGCCGTGAAATCTACAGCGCCATGACCCGCAAACGGACGGATGACTGGGACGAGTACGACCGCCTGGTCGACGCCGACAAACGTGTCGCCATGATCCTCAACCCCACTCACCTCTACGGTACCGCCTTCCGCCCCGGCTGGCCGCCAGCGAACGCACCCATTTAGGTCAGGCTTACAGCCCGCAAGATTCCGCGTAGCACGGGCATCTCTGCCCGTGCGAGTTGCCCGCGTTCGATCTTTATCGCTGATTCAAGCGGGCAGGGATGTGCTGGCAACCAAGAGAGCTACTCGTGCGGGCTGGAAGCCCGTACTACGTCGGTACGCAATCCACTCGCATGGGCCCTTCGGCTGGCTCAGGAGAACTAGAGATGCCCATCCTAACGTCTGGACCGGCGCTACCTTTCGTCGGGCCTAGCGAGCAACGATGCCAGGATCTGCGGCGCCGCGTTCATCGCCCGTTCGTGGAGTTCCTCCGGGGTGAGGCTGCCAATTGGGTGCTGAATAAGGGCGAACGGATAGTCGGGAATTCCGCCCAGCACAGACATTGCCTTCGCTCCAGATTCAAACGGCTCCGTGCAGATGGCAATCGCCGGAATGCCTAGCTTCTCCAGTTCGATTGAGTCGTACACACTGGACGACGAGCAGCTACCTCAGTCGCCGTTGCCAAGGAGCGCAACATCAATCTCCGTCGCGATCCCTTCCAGCATCTCGGTGGGAGCAGGCGCAGAAGCGTTGCCCCGGTTCAGCCTCACCGGAATCCCAAGCTCAAACGTGTCAGAAAGAACCTCGTGAATGGCATCCAGCAACTCGCTGGCGTTCAGCTTGTCGTTAGACAACAGGCCAATTCGCTTGCCGGCCAGGCTCGCAGGCCGCTCTGCCATGCCTTGGGCGCTGATGGCGGGTTCAAATGTTGGATTGAGAATCTTGAGCGTCATGGGGTTACTCCTCGCTTGCATCTCAGGCGGAATTCTATCGCTTATCTGATCTCCTGAGTGACAGCCAGCGTCTTCGCACCAAATGACCAGGTTGGAATGATCATGCTCCAAGCCCCACCATCGCCGCCTGCCACCACCGAGACAACCGCGTCGGGTGATGCGATAGCGCTAACCATGTCGTCCTCTTGTTCCGGCGTCCAGTTGACCGGGAAGCCAAATCCCGCCCACTCAGAACGTGGCTTGCGGGTCCGTTCAAGCAGGTACTCACCAATCTGTGACTTCTTCCAGTTCGCCTCACGGAAGAATGCCACATGCTCAGGACAGAAGATCAGCACCACCTCCTTCATGTTCGGCCCCAGCGCATACATGCGATGAGCGAACGAATCGAGAATGCCCTCTGGCGTGTTGGCTGCGTGTTCGCCCACCTGGAGTCCGCTGAGTCCCGCGACCACGGTCACCGCGCTCGACCCCTCGACCAGCCCGCGTCCAACATGAAGCGGCTCCCAGGGCGACCGATCTTCAGCCTCCGCGATGCACCATGTGTACTTGCCAGGATGGCCCAGCGTGCCTTTGTCTAGCTCCCCTGCCCGGGTGCCAAGAACGTTGATCAAAATCAATCGCAAAGCTCTTCCAATGGTCGCATTAGCTCGATTACCCGGCCCAAAAACGGACGTGCCCGCGTTCATGCCCAGTTCACGGGTGATAGGACCGTTGACCACGATCAGAATCGCCGCACCCATGGTGCTTACAGTGGGTCCGTGCAGTGCGAATTTTTCAGCCGTTATCGCTCGCACCGCTGCCGCCACAACGGGCATGTACTCGGGCCTGCAACCCGCAGTAACAGCGTTGATGGCAGCCTTCTCTGCGGTCACGACTCCGCCCTTCACAGGCTCCACACCAAGCACCTCATCCGCCGCTAAGCCGGAAACGTTCAGGAACTCGGCAACCGCCTCTTCGGTGGGCGGAATGATTGGCAGACCATCACTCCAGCCACGTTCGTGAAATAGCTCATTCGCCGCGATAACGTCCGCGACTTCGATCGTCTGAGAAGAAAGTTGACTCGTCATGCACCCCGCCACGTTGATCAGTTGGTGGTGCAGAGGATAAGGCCGCGGGTGGAGTTGGTCGAGTGCCAGGCTCAGCGAACGGCGGGTTCTCATCGGAGATCTAGGCCAGTAATGCAGCCAGAAGATCATCCTCAAAGGTTGAGTTGGCTAGGTCGCTCAACACACTCTGAACTTCATCAAAGTTGAACGGCGTCTGGATCACCGTATCGACCTGGCATCCCTCATCATCCAGTCTTCCGCTATCGACATCGGCCCGCTCAGATATCGCGGCAACGAAGCGAGGTCGTGGAATCGACCCGTCGGAAACGGCCCGCAAGATGGTAAATCCATGTGCTTGAGGCATCGTTAGACTGACGAACACCGCATCGAACTCACCTGACTGCAAGAGTGAAAGGCACTGGGCAGCCGTCTCTGCTTCCGTCAAATCAAGTTCTACAAACTTGGTGAACATCTCGCGGAACGCTTCTCGGTTTTTCTCTGAGTCGTCCGCTATCACGACTCAGGGAGCGGTTTCTGGTACGAAGTCTGCCAAATTCTCACGTTTCTCGGTCCAGCTACTGATACCGGGGTGAAACTTCACGCTGAATAGGTCACCCTGAAGGCCTGTAGGGACGGTGTCTTTTTCGCTGCCGCAGCGTCGTGTGGACACTGCCTGTATTACTGGATAAACCGTAACCGACGCCGTTCCCTGGGGACATAGTGCCAATAGCCGAGAGCCGTGGGGGTCTGGCCCATACGTATACGGCAATTCTTCGCCAACCAACAGAGTAGTCACTTGAGGACGAGCACCTGATCTCACGCAACATGCCGGAACAATAAGAAAGGCCCTGCTCGCCGAGCAGGGCCTTTCAATCTAAGCCAGGCAAACGCCAGTGCCGCTACTTGTTCGGCTGAGGCGTCACTCGGAGGTAAGGCCTCACCGCCTCATAGCCCTTTGGGAACATGCTATCGGCGTCTTCGTCTGAGACCGTTGGCAGGATCACCACATCTTCGCCGTCTCGCCAGTTCGCCGGGGTGGCCACCTTGTGGGAATCCGCGAGCTGTAGAGAGTCAAGGACTCGAAGAATCTCCGCGAAGTTTCTGCCCGTTGATGGTGGGTATGTGAGCGACAGCCGCAGATTCTTGTTGGGGTCGATGATGAAGACCGATCGCACCGTCGCTGTTACCTCCTCGTCGCCGTCCAGCATGTCGTAGGCAGTGGAGACACTGCGGTCCGCGTCAGCAACCAGCGGGAAGTTGAGCGCATGACCCTGAGTCTCCTCAATGTCCTTCGCCCAGTCCATGTGAGAGTCTGGCGGGTCAACGCTCAGACCAACTACTTTCGTGTTCCGCTTCTCCCACTCGCCTTTCAGGCCAGCCACGACGCCAAGCTCCGTAGTGCATACCGGAGTGAAGTCGGCCGGGTGCGAGAACAGAATGCCCCAGCTATCGCCAAGAAATTCGTAGAAGTCGAGCTTGCCTTCGGTGGAGTCCTGCTGAAAGTTTGGAACCCGGCTTCCAAGTCTGATTGTCATGTTTTTGATCTCCCGATTGTGTGCGCAACTCAATCACTATGGCGTGAGGGCGCGCGTGAATTGTAGAGGAAGGATATTAGGGCAGTAACAAATGTCAAGGGTGATCGAGTCACCAGGATAACAGTCCCTTCCACTCTCGCCACGGATTCACACCCAGTTGTGGACAAGCGGCCTCCGTCCGTCATCCCGGAATCGGAGGTTCTGCGGAGATATCTGGGACCCAGGCACGAATACACGGATCACTAAACCACCCTTGATGTCAACGCACCGCTGTCATCGTGCCGGACGTGAAGGGCGTGCTGATAGTCACAGCAGCACAGAGCGGTGCGTGACTGGATCCCGGATCGCCTACCGGCGTCCGGGATGACGGGTGAGAGTGGTGTCCGTGAGGGTGGTCGGGGGTGGCGTCCGGGATGGCGGTTTGGGGGTGGTGTCCGTGAGGGCTGAGCTGATGCGTGTCCGGGATGACGAGCGGCAGGAAGTTCTCCGGTAGGCCCTCCTGAACTATCGCCTGAACAGAGCCAGGAAGCGATCCTCATACTGGTCAAACAGACCCCAGCGGTCCAGCTCGCGATGAACCTCGGACGGATCGCGCTCGCCCCTTCTGGCCTCTGCCAGCATCTTCTCTATACGCACGTGCGCCGCGCGTGGCACGTCGTTCTGCAGGTCAAGCAGTCCGCGCGAATTAAGGTCGCTGACGTTCGATTTCACCGACTGATTCGTCAGGTCAAAGATGAACTTGAGCAGCGAGAGATCCCAGTGATCATCAACACCCTTGATCACAGCCTCCAACTGACGATCTTCCTTGTCTAACCGTGCTTCTATGCGCTTTGCAACCTCATCCGGGTTGCCAGACACGATCTCCGTGCCGCCAAACTCGTTCTGATACTCGTACAGAAGTCCAGGCGAGTTTGGGCCGTACATACGCGTGATCTCTTCCAGGAATGCTGCCGCGGAATCGCCAAATCCCTCGGCTCGGGCCAGGTAGTAGGGCGTAACCACCTCTGGCTTGTTCGCGCGCACGGTGCCATTACGGATCACCGTCTCGTCAACGCCGCCAAGGCCCTTGATGTCCGCGTAGATCGGTGTGCTAAGCATGTGATACTGAACAATGGTCGTGCCAAACGTCGCCAGCAATTGCTTTGGCGGCCGCACAATCTTCGTGTTGCGCATCACGTACTCTGCGCG
>DBZV01000216.1:2808-17973 GCA_002311865.1 Dehalococcoidia bacterium UBA1151 | reverse complement strand
AATGGCCCGATTGCGCAGGCCACCCGCAGACCTCGATTGACCACACGCCGTGATGAGTCCAAACTCGCCCCCATGTCCGCATTCACCCAGCGCCTCTTCGCCGCAATCTATGACCCCGCACTGAAAGCTTCGGAAAGAGGCACCTACAAGTCGCATCGGGAATACGTCGCGGGCCCTGCTCACGGCGATGTTCTTGAGATTGGCGCAGGAACCGGCGCCAATCTGCCGTACTACCCCGAAGACATCCGGCTCACGGTCACCGATCCGAACCCCTTCATGCTTCGAAGGCTCACGAAAAAAGCGACAAAACTCGAAATCAGTGTCGAAACGCTAGTCGCTCCCGCCACCGACATGCCGTTCGAAGATGAGGCCTTCGATGTGATTGTGGCTACCCTGATGCTATGCAGCGTCAAAGATCAGAAAAACGTGATCGCCGAGGTCACACGCTTGCTCCGTCCCGGCGGTGAGTTCCGGTTCATGGAGCACGTCCGCAGCGGCGGGCGACTCCGAGGTGGACTGCAGGACCTGGCAACGCCACTCTGGCGAATTTGCTCCGAAGGCTGCCACCCCAACCGCAATACAATCGCAGCCATCAAGGCCAGCAACCTCGAACTGATGGAAATAGAAGATTTCGGAAACGGCCCATACCCGGTGCGACCCCATGTGGTCGGTTTCGCCCAGAAGGCCGTTAAGGGTGAACAAGAAGAGTCAGATGGAGGTTCAACTTGGATTACCGGGATGAGCGACTTCAAGACCGGCGCAATTGAGCTGGTTGCCACAGGCTTCGTGTTCACCGAAGGGCCACTCTGGCACCCCACAAACAAAATCTTCGTGTCAGATGTGGATGCGCGTATCCATTACGTCGTGGATCTCATGACGGGACATAAGTCAGTCATTCGTACAGACTCCGGGGGCGCCAACGGCGCCACGTTCGATCTGGACGGCAACGTTGTGTACGCCGAGCAAGACGCCCGGCGAATCGTGCGCATGCCTGAATTGGCCTCAGAGAACATTGATGGGGCGATCACCCTCCTGGCAGACTGCTTCGAGGGCGCACGACTAAATCGCAGCAACGATATTGTGACTCACTCCAGCGGCGATATCTATTTCACGGACCCGCAAGTGCTGATGCCCGACGATGAGCGAGAGCTGGGCTTCTCGGCAATCTTCAAACTCACACCGGACGGACAACTGTCGGTCGCGGCCTCCGATATGAACCACCCAAACGGCCTCGCATTCTCACCCGATGAGACAGTCCTGTACGCCTCAAACTCCCGTCCCGACCCGCATCTGCGCGCCTACGACGTCGCCGCCGACGGCACCCTGAGTAACCCGCGGCAACTCGCTGAGATGCCGTACGTGCCCGCAGAAGGCACGTTTGAGAAGTACCCTGGCGTGTGGCGCTCACGCGAGGAACTGGGCGGCGTACCCGACGGCATGAAAGTAGACGAGGTCGGCCGCATCCTCTGCACCGGTCCACGCGGCATCTGGATATTTGACCCAGACGGGACTCAGCAAGGTCTGATCCAGTTCCCTGAACTCCCAGCAAACCTAGCCTTCGGAGACCCCGACCGACAGACCATCTACGTCACCGCCCGCACGTCTGTCTACAAATTCCGTACCGACGTCCCCGGAACAAAGCTGCCGGGCATGCCATCGTAGGGACAGCTTTGTGGTTGCGCGAGTGCTCACATTCGCCATCACACGCGAGGAATGGTTCCCTGAGGCCACTCGAAGGGCACCGTTCCGGCCATCAATCGCTCTCTACGCATCAACGCGGCTAGCTCCAATTACCATCCCCCGTCCAACATCCCGGATTCTGCGGCCACACGCAAACATCCGGGGCCCAGGCACAGCCACGTTGAGTTAGCCGCGAACCTCAGCAGAACGCGATGGCATCCTGAGTGAAGCGATAGCGGAATCGAAGGATCTCAAATGTCACTACCAGAGCGAGTGATCAATTGAGCCACTGTGTCTCGCATTAGAACTGCCGGAGAACCCACGTGATCCCGCGGAAATACCCACTGCGGCAAGACAGCGCTCTTGGATCCTTCGACGCCGGCCCGGAGCCGCCTTTGCTCAGGAGGGCATGGTGATGGGGCGCCCGCGCCGCGAAAGAAGGCCGAGGGGCTGTTTTCAGTGCCCGTGCGGCAGGCACCCTAAAAACCCGGCAACCGCCCACTCTCAACCGGCTCAATCAACTCCGCACCCTGGTTTTTCGCAGCATTCACCATGCTCGACACCTCAAACGCCTCCAATGACGCGGCGGGAAACGGCTTGATAAACGCCTTTAGCATCTCAGCATCATCGATCTCAAGATTGATCCACGCCTCCTCCGCTTCCTCAGGCAGAATTACCGGCATGCGATCGTGGATTGGCGCCATAAGTTCGTTGGCTGAAGTAGTGATGATCGTGCAGGAGCTGATCCACTCCCCCTCCGGGTTCTTCCATCGATCGTACAATCCCGCCATCGCGTAGAATCCGCCACCGTGGAGCCGAATGTGCATGGGAGTCTTCGTCTTGCCATCACGCTTCCACTCGTAAAAGCCCGATGCGGGAATGAGGCAGCGTTTCCGCTTGAAACTCGTCCGAAAAGCCGGCTTCTCCGCCACCGTCTCGCCTCGGGCATTGATCATTCGATTGCCAATCTTGATGTCCTTGGCCCAGAACGGCACCAGCCCCCAACGCATCCGCTCAATGCGACGGGCACCCTCATTCGTGATCACCGGCACATCCTGAGTTGGGGCGATGTTGTACCGGGGCTCAACCCCTCCGGTCTCTACAAACTCCGCCAGAAAACGCGCGTCGATCTCAGGAGTCTCGCTAAAAGAACCCCGCGGATTTGAGAGCGTGTACCGGCCACACATGAGGGGTTGATTGTAGCTGTGCCATCAAGGGATTTGAGAATGACTATGTATTCAGAATAATTACGGTATCGCGCGCGAAACAACCAATAATTAGGAGCGATTCATTGCCGAAGCAGTTGCGATCTCTGAATCCGTACTGGCTAGCTGAATTCATGGAAGCTAGCGATGAAAAGAAAGACGGCATGGTTAAGAGGCGACGCACCCAAACGAGCGGTGGTAATCCGCATGTCAGCTTGGCCAAAATGTTTGGCAAGTGGCTCTTCACAAATGGGACGGAAGATGAACTGGTGAAAGCCACAGAAGATTCTTCACATCAGCGGGATAGAGCAAGATTCATGCTGCTCGCTCATCATTTTGCCCGGTTCTGTGCTACATCTCAGGCCGAATTGATTGAGAAGGAGCCCGTCAGTGAGATGTTCGGCCCAGTCAATCTGAAGTTCGCATCCCAGATCGCCTTGAGAATCGGTGGCCACGACTATCAGATGAGGATCCACATGGCCGCACGTGAGCCAGATTCAGGACAGTTGAAGATCGGGCTAGCGATCTGCCAATGGATGGGTAACTCTGGGTGGTCTGGACGTCAATTTGCCGCCGTACTTGACCTCAACCGCGAGGTGTCATTTCAGAGTCTCCCGATTCCTCGACGCATTGAAAAACGAATCGAGGACGCGATTGCTGAGGTCCAAAGGACTTGGTACCTCCAGATCGCGAGAGAATCAAAAGCGGCCGCCGCGTTCTCCACATTGCCTATGCCGACACCCACTCCAAGGCCTTGAACGAGTAAGGCTGGAAGTTGCTCATTGTCGTGGTACCCCTGTAGGTCGTACGATTCCCATTCGCAATCACAAGATAGTCTGCAGGACAAACCATGCCCAAACTTGCCGCTAACCTTTCAATGATGTTCAACGAAGTGGACATGATGGACCGCTTCGCCGCCGCTGCAAACGCGGGATTCGAAGGCGTCGAGTACCTCTTCCCATACGACAACGACGCCAGCGAGATCAAAGAAGCACTCGACGCCAATGGTCTTGAGCAGGTGCTGTTCGACTTCCCGGCCGGTGATTGGGCTGCTGGCGAACGCGGCATAACGATCCACCCCGATCGCGTATCGGAATTTCAAGATGGCGTCGGCACGGCGTGCGAGTACGCACAGGCGCTCGGCTGCACCAGGATCACCGCGCTGGCCGGCAAAGTGCCTCACGGCGAGAACCCCATTGACCTGAGTGACACACTTATTTCAAATCTCCAGTTCGCCGCAGACGCCGCCGCAAAGGTCGGAGCGACGGTGATGGTAGAGGCGATCAACACTCGCGATATACCCGGATTCTTCGTGCACCGAACCAACCACGCCCTGCAGGTGATCGATATGGTCGACCGCGAGAACGTAAAGCTCCAGTACGACATTTACCACATGCAGATCATGGAAGGCGACGTTGCGATCGCCATGGAGACGCATCTTGACCGCATCGGCCATCTGCAACTCGCCGATAACCCCGGCCGGCACGAGCCCGGCACCGGAGAGCTCAACTACGACTTCCTGCTACCGTACATCGATCAGCTGGGCTATGACGGCTGGATTGGCTGCGAATACGCTCCGGCAGGCGACACAGTCGAGGGCCTCGGCTGGACGAAAAAGTATCTCTAGAACCACGGGTCTCCGGTAGGGGCAGGTTTGAAACCCGCCCTTCCCCCGCTACACAGAGTGAAAGACCAAAATGCCCAAATTTGAAGCCAACATCCAGTTCATGTACAACGAGTACGAAGTGCTCGACCGGTACGACGCGGCTGCACGCGCCGGCTTCACGGGCGTGGAACTCCAGGCGCCCTACGGCGTGTCAATTCCAGACATCATGGAGCGGCTACAGAAGAACAACCTGACGCAGGTGCTCATCAACCTGCCAGGAACCGACCCGGACTCAGGAAAGCAGAATCTGGCGATCAATCCCCATCGCCAGGACCTGTTTCGCGAGCGCATCGACATGGGACTTGAGTACGCCAAAGGATTGGGCGTGCTAGTCGTCAATAGCGGCGTTGGCCCGGCCATCGATGGCGTGTCGGAAGAAGATATGTGGGGCGCCTACATAGAGAACATCAAGTACGCCGCGCCGCTGTTCGCAGAGATCGGTACCAAACTTGCAATCGAGCCAATCAACACCCGCGACCAGCCCGGCTTCTTCATCAACACCTCCGCGGGTGGCGCGATGGCCGTGATGGAAGTCGAGCATGAGAACTTCGGACTTCAGTACGATGTTTACCACATGCAGATCATGGAGGGAGACCTCGCGCCGCACCTTGAGGCGCATCTGGACATCATTAGCCACATTCAGATCGCCGACACGCCTGGCCGCCACGAACCCGGCACTGGCGAGATCAACTACCCCTTCATCTTCGACCATCTGGACCGCATCGGCTACACCGGCTGGGTGGGTGCTGAATACAACCCCATCGGCCACACCGAAGACGGCCTCGACTGGGTGAAGCCCTACCTCCAGGTTCCCTGAGGTGCCTGTCCTGAGTCCGGTCGAAGGGATCGAAGGAAACGCATGAACCACATATGTCAGGATTGATCAAACTTCCACCCAGGCCAGAATCCGCGAAGGACTGGTTCGGCGAGATCGTCGGCACCGGCTTCGGGTCGGGACTCGGCCCCGTCGCGCCCGCCACGTGGGGCAGCGCCGCCGCGCTCATTCTCTACTTCCTGCTGGGCTTCGACGGCGATACCGTGGGGTTCTGGGTGCTGCTCGCGATCACCATCGCCATCGGCATACCCGCCGCCTCCATCCTCAGCCGACCCGGTGACGAAGACCCGAAACGCGTCGTCATCGACGAATGGGCCGGCGTCTATGTGACCGTGGCCTTCCTGCCCAACGAGTGGCAGTGGCTCCTCGCCGGATTCTTCGTATTCCGAGTCCTCGATATCCGCAAACCCTGGCCCGCCAACAAAATCGACGCCATCCACAACGGCTTCGGCGTCGTCTTCGACGATATCGCTGCCGGCATCTACGGCGCAATCGGCCTCAACGTTATCTACCTGCTCTTCTTCGACTAGATTCATTGAGAGATGAGGCGACATGGACGCGCCCGCTATTCGGCTGCAAGAAATAATCAGGTCTCATCAGTGGCTGATGACGCTGCTGCAGATTGTCAGCGACATCACCGAAGCGCGCTGTTACATCGGTGCAGGAGCCGTGCGAGACGTGGTGTGGGACCAAATGTTCGGCTTTTCTGATCACGATGCCATAAACGACATCGATGTGGTCTATTTCGATACCCATCGCATAGGCGGGGATTCAGATGCCGAGCTACAAAAGCGGCTTACCCAGGAGCATCCAGCTGTCGAATGGGAAGTTACGAATCAAGCCGGGGTGCATCTCTGGTTTGAAGATTGTGGAGACGACATCGCACCATATTCTTCAATCGAAGAAGCAGTCGCCAGTTGGCCCGAGCACGCGACCGCCATCGCAGTCCGCATCGATAACGACCAGTTCGATGTGATCGCGCCTCACGGTCTGGACGATCTCCTCGCGATGCGAGTTCGGCACAACCCAGTACAAGTTAGTGAGGCAAAATATCAGAGCCGATTGAGCAAGAAGCGCTACCACGAGAGATGGCCGAATGTTGAGATCGAACAGTAGTCAGATGTCAGAGACGGACAAGATCTGATGGACCCGCAGTTCGCCAACGTGAAGTGGATCTTCTTCGACTGGGGCGGCGTCCTCAAAGACGAGTTCGAAATCTATCGTCAGATCGCCAGTTCAGCCACATCGTTCCTTGCTGACAAGAACATAGTTATCGATCAGACAGCCCTCTATGAACGCCTGCTCGTGCTCGAGAGGCAGGACACAGCGATTCGCCTTCCGCAAGCGCTGGGCGAACAGAACGTGCCTCCGGACCTCGCCGACGAGGCAGCGAACGCAGCGGAGACGGCTCCCACGTTGCTCGCGCAGACTCCGTACGAGGGCGTTTCCAATGTTATGGCCGCGCTTGGCGAGAAGTATGGCCTCGGCGTGATATCCAACGGACAAGAGGTCGCCCAACTCCTCGAACGCGAAGAGATCGACCACTTCTTCGGTGTCATGGTCGGGATATTGGAGTTCGGCTATTCAAAACCACACCCCAAAATTTTCGAGGGTGCACTTAAACTCGCGGACTGTTCGGCTGAAAACGCCGTAATGGTCGGCGACCGCCTCGACAAAGATATCGCCGGTGCAAAGCAAGTTGGCATGCTCACAATCCGCGCCCGGCAGGGCATATACGCCAACGACGAGCCATCCAACCCGGACGAGATTGCTGACGCAGAGATCACAGACATCCGCCAGTTGCCGGGGCTTTTGCTGTAGATCACGCTGTCAGCTAGCCCGTATCATCGCGAAAATTGTTGTGGTTTTAAGAAGGATGAAACGAAATGAGAGTCGAGAACGTCAACACAACTGACATAGCAGACGCCATCCGCCTGGGCTGCCGGACCATGTCTAGTGTCTTCAACGCCGATGATAACGACATCCCTTTTTTTGGCTCCCGGGTGCGACCAGTTGCGAGCCTGAGCTTCAGTCCACGACATTCTGAATCGCATGTGCCCGGACGACACCTCAATGGCCTTCTGAACGCCGAAAATGCGATCGGTATCTCACTCGATGAGGAAGCAATTGAGAAACACACCCGTGCGGCCTTCTACTCCTACAGCGGCCCGGTCGCGTTGCCGTTGAATCGAGCTGAACTGGACGGCGATCTGGTCAACTTCTCGCCCCACAACGTCCGTGAAGGTTTCCACGCCCTCTACTCACTCGTGGCCTATCGGGACTCGGCGAAGGCGCGTGAAATGGCTGAGGCCAGCATCGAGAGCATCTTCGAATACTGGGACCCTGAGCAAGATTGGAAAAGTGAGGAGCTGCGCCGCAAGTACGGCATCATCGTCTATGAAGAGCAGTCCTTTATCGTTGGTTTGGCAAGGGCGATTGGCCCGCTTGTGAAGTACTTTCGCACCACCGGATACGGTCCAGCGCTGGAACTGGCGTTGGTGCTGAAGGACAAGGTAATCAATGGCTGGTTTGCGGCCGACGGTCAGTACGATATTGATATCTTTGGAACCCACACGCACTCAGCAACGTGCGTGATGTCTGGTCTGGCGCAGCTGGCCGATCTCACCTCTGACGCGCCACTGATGGCACGAGTGAAGGCGTTCTACGATAACGGCCTGTGGGCGATGCGAGATGAACTCGGCTGGGTGATCGAGAGTAATGTGGCCGATAGCAGCCCGGACCGTGGCGAGGTCAATAACACGGGCGATATCGTTGAGACGGCGTTGATTCTCGGCCGTTGGGGCTATGCCGGTTGTTATCAGGACACCGAACGGATACTGCGCGGTCACCTGCTGCCATCACAGCTACGCGATGTTTCGTTCATCGAAGATCCGCCCAATCCGAATAACGAGGATGGACTGAGAGACGTCGCCAATCGACACCTCGGGGCGTTCGGATTTCCCGCCCCATACGGCCACCAGCCAGTAGATGCGGGCGATGATCCCAAGTACCCGGATCAATCGCTGCCAGTGGTGAGCTTCAACATGGACATCGTGGGCGGCACCGTTGGCACGCTGTGTGAGGTCTACCGCGACACAACACGACTCGACGCCACCGGCCACTCAGTGAACTTGCTTTTCGACCATGAAACAGATGCCATGAGTGTGAAGTCGCCGTACACGCATGACGCGCTCGTAATCGCGATTAATATGCCGGGTCCACTGCGAATCCGTATTCCCAGTTGGGCCTCTCAGGTGCGTGCCACCCTCTCAGGAGCGGAGGCGGAAGGCCTCGCATCGGGCGGCTACCTGCTCTTTGCCGACATGCCAGTGGGCGAAGAACTCCGAATCGAATTTGCTCTGGAGCCGTCGGAGATCGTGCTCAAGCATCGCACGCGCCAGATCAGCGTTCGAATGCAAGGCGATGCCGTCGAAGCAATGGAAAACTTCGGCGCAGACTTGACGTTTTTCGAGCCATTGAAGCTGTAGTCTCATCCGTCTACGCAAACTGAAGGAACAACCGTGATGAGTCAAATCTTCAAAGACGTCCGCTGGCTCTTCTTCGACGTTGGCTCCACGCTCATGGATGAGACAGCCGCCCATGATGCCCGTGCTCCGCAGGTGGTTGATGCCATGGCGGAACTCGGAGTTTCGATCACGATGCACGAGTGGGCAGAAGCGTATGAAGATGTGTTCTCGTGGGCACCAAGTCGCATGTTTGAGCACGCTGTTAGGAGCTTCGGACTCAGCCAGGGCGATGGTGCTGTGGTGCGCGGCAAGACCACATTTGAGCGCTCGCTAGAAGTCCCATACACGAACGCTCGTCAGACAGTCGACACACTGGCGCGCTATTACCGTCTCGGCATTATCGCCAACCAGAGTCCCAGGCTGACTGCCCGTTTGCGCTCGCAGCATATGGCTCAATACTTCCACATAGTTTTGGGATCAGGCGATGTCGGCCTCAGTAAGCCAGATCCGGAAATCTTCCAACATGCCTTAATGCTGTCCGGTTGTCTAAAAGGTCAGGCGGTCATGATTGGTGATAGCACCGGCAACGACATCGTCCCTGCGAAAGCCCTCGGCATGAAGACAATCAGGATTCGCCAGGGCTTCACGAGCGCGATTGATCCAGCATCAAAAGCAGAACGCCCCGACGCAAATATAGAGGCGATTGCAGACCTGGTCCACTTGCTCGGCAGGTGACCTGCCTCCACTCCCTTTGGGAGAGGATTGAGGTGAGGGGTGCCTGGCGTACGAGCACTTGCCGCGGGGCGGCGGAACAGCGACCTCACTCTGGCCCTCTCCCAGGGGAAGAGGGGACAAGATAAGAACTCCCCCGCCAGCACGCCTGCCATCACCTCGCCGATGTCGGCGGGGGTCTCTGCGATGTGTGCGCCTGCTTCGCGGAGTGCGGCGATCTTGTTGGAGGCCAGCGCTGACGGTCCCGTGACGATGGCTCCGGCGTGGCCCATGCGCCGGCCGGGTGGGGCTGACTGGCCGACTATCGTGGAGACAACCGGCTTACCCAGCTTATCGGCGATGAACTCCGCGGCTTCCTGCTCGCGTGTTCCACCAATCTCGCCGAGAAGCACCACCGCTTCCGTCTCATCGTCAGCAGCGAAAAGCTCTAGCACGTCAACAAACGTTGTGCCGTTGATGGGGTCGCCGCCAATGCCCACCACCGACGACTGACCAATGCCGCGCGTGGTCAGTTGGTCGACCGCCTCGTACGTCAGCGTGCCTGATCGCGACACGACGCCCACTTTGCCGTGCTTGTGAATCGCTCCCGGCATGATGCCGACCTTGGTCTTCGTTCCGGGAGTGATCAGGCCGGGGCAGTTCGGGCCGATGAGGCGTGAGCCGCTGCCCTCTATGTAGGCGCGTACCTTCACCATGTCCTGAACAGGCACGCCTTCTGAGATGCAGATCACCAGCGGCATACCCGCGTCAACCTGCTCGATAATCGCGTCAGCCGCGCTCGGGGCGGGAACGAAGATGAGGCCCACGTTGGCCTGCGTTTCGGCAATCGCATCCTTCACGGTCTCAAAATAAGGAACTGCGTCCTCAAACTGCATGCCCGGGCGGTTGGGATGGACCCCCGCAACCATGTTGGTGCCGTACGCCCGGCAGGCACTGGCGTGGTAGCTGCCCTCACGGCCAAGGCCCTGGACTAGTAGTCGCGTGTTGCCGTCTACAAGAACACTCATCAGTTGGCCTCCGCCATCACCCGGGCGATAGTCGGTGCGGCCTCCGACAGGGCATCTGCAAATGTCACGTTCAAATCTGAGTCCCTCAGGATTTCCAGGCCTTCCTTCGCGTTCGTTCCTCGCATCACCGCCACTATCGGTACCAATGAACCGCTTGCCGTAGCGCCCTGCACAACTCCTCGGGCCGCGATATCGCAGCGAAGGATCCCACCAAAGATGTTGACCAGTACCGCCTTCACATCGGGGTCCGACACGATGATGTCGAACGCCTCTGCGATCTTGTCTTCCTGCGCACCGCCGCCAACGTCCAGGAAGTTGGCCGGGTTCGTGCCCGCCCGCAGCGTGATGTCCATGGTGGCCATCGCCAATCCAGCGCCGTTTACCATGCAACCAACGCTGCCATCGTCCAGCTTCACGTACGCGAGGCCAGCATCGTTGGCGCGCCGTTCCAGCTCGCCGTCCTGCGCCGGGTCAGCGAGCTTCGCAAGGTCGGGATGCCGGAACAGGGCGTCATCTTCGATATCTACCTTGGAGTCCAGAGCGACCACCAGATCGTCCCCGGTCACGACGAGCGGATTGATCTCTACCAGCGTCGCATCGGTATCGGTGAAAACCTTGAACAGATTCATAATGAGGCTCGCTGCCGACCGAACAGAGGCCGGAGGGATGCCCAGTGCGATTGCGATGTCCCGCGCCTGGTAAGGCCAGAGACCATGCACGGGGTCGGTGGCCACCCGGATGATCTTCTCCGGGCTCTCCGCGGCAACTGTCTCAATATCCATTCCGCCGGCCTGACTGGCCATGATGACGGGAGTTCGCATCTCTGCATCGACCACAATGCTGATGTAGAGCTCAGTCTTGATATCGGTCAGTTCAGCCACCAGCACCCCATTAACGGGCGCACCTTCCGGGCCAGTCTGATGCGTAACAAGGTTGGTGCCGATCAGCGACTTCGCAACTTCTGCAGCCTCGTCAGCACTGCTCACCAGCTTGACCCCGCCAGCGAGCCCGCGTCCGCCCGCGTGAACCTGCGCCTTGACCACCGCCTTGCCGCCAAACCCCTCAGCGGCAGCGCGTGCCTCTTCGGGCGTTTCGGCATACTTGGCGTCGGGAACCGTAACGCCAAAGCGCGCCAGGATATCCCGTGCCTGATACTCGTGAAGTTTCAATTGATCTGCCTGTTCCTGGAACACTCTCGCCCGCGCGCCATAAGCAGGGGCGCACGACAGGCTAGGTTAGCAGCCCGCCGACCGTCATAGCCGCGCCTCGGTGTAGATGTGCGGGGCGTGATTCGACACCGGCCCCAGCGTCCTCCTCCCGCTCCCACCCATCTCACGATCGACAGAACGATCTGCGCACATTCGCGCCGCCTGTCTGCAAGTAAATACCCACCCGGAGTGAGCCGCGCGTTCGATCTGACGAATCTGTTGGAACTGAGAAGCTGCGGTCTCCACGGGCAAACTGGGTAAGCGCTCTTCAACACGAGGGCGTCGCCGGAGCAGGGTGATTGTGGCAGGCAAGCTTCTGCAGGAGGACCCCGGCGCAACGGGAGGTAGGCAATAAAAGGAATGAGGTACGCGATGTCAAAAGTACTCATCGTGGACGACGACCCAGACATCAGAATGGCACTCAGTATCACGCTGCAAGATGCTGGATACTCAGTATGCGAAGCCGCAACGGGCGACGAAGCATTTGAAGCAGCCCTTATCTCACAGCCAGACGCGGTCCTGCTGGACATCACACTGCCAGGCCGGGACGGGTTCGCCGTGCTCCAGGATCTTCGACAGCAGCCAGCGACCCACGGAATTCCTGTAGTAATGCTCTCCGGTAGAGCTGAACTCGCCAACCGGGAGCGCTCTCGTGTGCTGGGTGCATTCGACTACATCACCAAGCCCTGGAATGACGGTGAAGTGGAGACTCGCACGGATTGGGCCATCAAGTCCGGCGGCAATCTGGCTCAGCGGGTATGTGATCACCCTGAGCTAGATCCAGTAGCGGCCTAGCCGCAAACATATTTCGTCGTCGTCAGCCGTGGTCGCGCGTTGACGCCGCCGCGGAGCCCGGGCACCCCAACCATCCCCTGCCCATGCTCAATCAGGGAGCCGGCCGTGTTTGCCCCCGGCCGGCTCCGCTAGCGGCCTGTAATTAAAATGGGGATCCCGAGCAATCGGGATCCCCTGTTCACTTTCTGACGAACGTTTGAGCTAGCTCAACTCACCACAGGCCACGTATGTACCTGCGTTGTCCGGCGATTCGTGGGCGTTGATCGAGAACGTGCCGCCAAGGAGGATGGTCACTGCCTCGTCAACGTTGGTCACTGAAACGCCGTTGCTGAGGGCAGTGAGCGGGTACTCAACGCCACCCAGATCAGCACACGTTCCCTGGTGGATGTGCACCGGCTGGCCAACACCCGCTGCGCCCGGGCTGATGCTCAGCACGACCCACGTCTGGCTGCAATTCGCGATCAGCGATGCCGTGCCAGATTGACCGGAGTCATTCTGCTCGCCAAGTGCAATTGTGGTCGCATCGCCTTCCGCAGGAATGTCACCGCAAGCCACGTATGTGCCTGCGTCGTCACCCGAAAGGTGAAGGTTGACCGCATGCGCGCCACCCATGATGGACGCTAACGATGTATCGATCGTGGTGACTGAGGAGCCATCTGCGACCGCGCTCAGGCCATGCGCAACACCGCCAAGAGGGTCGCAAGTGCCATCGTGAACGTGAATGGGCTGATTGACGCCTGCCGCCCCGGAGCTGATGCTCACGGTGACTTCAGTCTGAGCGCCGTTGGCCCTGAACGATGCGATGCCAGTCTGACCCGAATCGTTCAGTTCGCCGAGTTGGATCACTAAATCGGATGCGGCGCTTGAACCGCTAGCCGGAGCTGCAGGTCCGGCAACCGTTGGCGACGGATCATCGTCACTACCGCACGCAATCACCATGGCGGCGGCGAGTGCCCCCAAGATCAGCGTAATAGATCTCATCCGCCCGAGTCCGCGCTGGCGGTTCAAGTACCGAGTTTTCAATTTACTCTCTCCGAGATGAGTTCCGGATGAATGAACCTCGCGCAGTGAGTTGGTCCGCCTCCAGAGTAGCGGACACACGTATTTCGCACAGGCGGGCAATTCGGTTCACTGGAGGGGAGGGAGCGGGGGTAGGCGGGGTTCAGTTGCCGTCCAGGCTGAACGCTGCTTTCGGCATCGCGTAGTGCGGGCATACCTGCCCGCACCGCTCGGGGGAGCGAACGTTTGTGTAACGACGCGGCTGGGCCGCTGTGGGCAGGATGCCCGCGGTACGTCAGAGCGCGCGGCTAGCCCAGACGCCCGCGATGACTTATGTTCGTGCCGCTGCCATTATCTGGAGCGGCGCATCGGTAGCGCGTTTACAAATCAGCCAGCGTGCGCCGCAAGTTCACCATCTCGACGGCCGCTTCGGCATACTGGCTGCCAACGTTCTGTCGATCGGGGTCAGCACGCTCAACCGCCTGATCAGTGGTGAACGTGGTCAATACGCCAAATATGATGGGTTTTCCAGATTCTGCCTGTACCGCCGAAACGCCGGACGTCGCGCCCGCAGCAACATGCTCAAAGTGGGCAGTCTCCCCGTTGATCACCACGCCAAGGCAGATGACCGCGTCCATATCATTACCATCAGCCGACGCCAGTTGCCGTGCTGCGGTGGCAAGCTCAAACGAGCCGGGCACCCGGGCCACAACAATGTTCTCGTCCTTGACGCCCAACTCTCGCAACCTGGCCAGCGCGCCTTCAAGCAGTTGCTCCGTCACAAACTCGTTGAAGCGAGCTACGGCAATGCCAATGTGGAGATCTGAGCCATCGTGATGGCCCTGAATATCGGTTACCGGCATCTAGCTGTCTGACGCTTCAGACTGCACTTCCGGAAACTCCAGAAGGTGACCCATGCGCCTCTTTTTCGTCTCAAGATACGTCTGATTCTCAGAGTTAGGCTCAATCTCCAGCGGTAGCTGCTCAATAATCTCAAGGCCGTAGCCTTTGAGGCCAACCATCTTCTTTGGATTGTTCGTGAGGATCTTGAACTTTCCAACGCCAACATCCGCCAGAATCTGGGCTCCAACGCCGTAGTGCCGTAGGTCCATCTGGAAGCCAAGCTTCTCATTGGCTTCCACCGTGTCCAGACCTTCGTCCTGAAGCTGATAAGCCTTCAGCTTGTTCACCAGACCAATGCCCCGGCCTTCCTGCCGCATGTACAGAAACACGCCCGCGCCGGCCTCGCCGATCTGCTTCAACGCCTGCTCGGCCTGATCGCCACAATCGCATCTCAGACTGCCAAAAACATCGCCAGTGAGGCATTCGGAATGCACCCGAACCGTTACCGCCACATCCGGGTCAATATCGCCCATCACCANNCGCAATATGTTCGGCCGGGTCAACGCCACTCCGGTACGCATACGCTGTGAACTCACCATGTGCAGTAGGAATTCGCGCCTCCGCAACGCGCTCGATCAGGTTCTCGTGCTGGAACCGATACTCGATAATGTCGGCCACCGCCACGATGGGGATGTCATACCGGGCGGAGATCTTCTCCAGCGCAGGCA
>DBZV01000216.1:2339-2554 GCA_002311865.1 Dehalococcoidia bacterium UBA1151 | reverse complement strand
GGACGCGCGAGGTCGTCAGGGGAAGATTCCTCATTGATCAGAACTTTGACGGTATGCGCCCGGTCAAACGCCGATATGCCGGTTGTGATTCCATCTGTGGCGTCCACCGAGACAGTGAACGCAGTCCCCAGCCGGGCGGTGTTTCTTCGCACCATCATTGGGAGGTCGAGTTGATCGAGGCGATCGCCCTCCATCGAAACGCAAATCAGGCCACG
>DBZV01000216.1:0-2211 GCA_002311865.1 Dehalococcoidia bacterium UBA1151 | reverse complement strand
CGGTCTTCATCGTCGACGATGATGACCATCTGACCATTTCGGTACGCCTCAATGGCGACTTCAAGGGCCTCAAGTGTTTCTGGACCGCTATTATCAGGCAATGGTGTGTTTATCCGGGAGATTTTGCAGACCTGGCATCCGCATGTGGTTTGGCGAGTTTCTCAAGATATTTGGCGGTGATGTCGACTTCTATGTTGACGCTGTCGGAGGGCTGTCGCTCTCCCAGCGTTGTGTGTTCGCGCGTATAAGGAATAATTGCTACTGAGAATGAGTCGTCAGTCACGTCCACCACCGTCAGGCTGATGCCATCGAGACCGATGAACCCTTTCTCAACTATGTACTTCATTATAGATTCAGGCGGCTTCAGCCAGATGCGAATTGAGTTGCCGTCATCGTCGATAGACACTATTTTGGCCAGCCCATCCACGTGACCCTGGACGATATGCCCACCCACGCGGCCACCAAACCGAAGCGACCGCTCCAGATTCACCTTGCCTCCCGTGGTCAGATTGTTGAAATTTGTTCGAAGAACCGTCTCCGGCATCACCTCAACCACGAATCCGCCCTCAAGCGATTCGATCACGGTCAGGCACGCGCCACTCACGTTGATGCTCTCAGAGACCTCAAGGTCTTCCACCACTTCGGTGGCCTTGATCTCAAGCCGTTCGCCGTCAAACACGACGACTTCACCCAGTTCCTCAACTATTCCGCTAAACATGGCCGCGATTCTCGCGCATTGCACACGCGACGGGAATAGGAGACGGCGTTTGGTTGGCACGAGACGCAGCTAAAAATCGCCGAGTGTGTTGTTGGGCGAGCTAGAGTTCTATGAAGGTCACAAGCCAAACTAATGTCCCGATGATCGTGAAGATGACTTCCCCCGGCGCGATTTTTGCCCCTTCGACTGTATCTCCGCGACTACCGCTCCGGTACTCATTGAGCGCGACTTGAGGCCAGGCAACAATCGCTGTGCTCATGAGGGCTTGCAGTGCCATGAAAAACAACGCCGCGCCACCCGCCGCGTTCCAGCTGACAATAATCATGAGCCAGCCCACGGCGCTAATTGTGACAATCACACCCGGATTGAGCGAACTTGGTGTGTCCAGTCGTGATCGAAGCTGATGGATCAGGGACATGTGGGCGAACAGGCGAAACAGGCCGTAAACGGGTACACCCTGCGTCAATGAGTGCCAGACGGGGAAGTGACGATTTTCAGATTCGGATTGCAGTTGAGCCCACGTTCTGTACATCCACCATATGGAGTAGAAGCCGCCAGAGATCACGGAGAGGATGATCACCCTTGGCAGGCTAATTACAACGTTCAGGTCCAGTTCGGCTGCCCTCACCCTGCCCGGCCGTGGCTGGTAAGGCCCGAAGCCCGCAGCAGTTGGCTCAACAAACCCAGCCGCACGTGAGGAATCGAATTGAGTATTACGACACCGTCCACAAAATCTCGCCGTTGCTTCGTTTTGTGCGCCGCACTCTCGACAGTATTTGTGGGTCGCTATGGTCTCCCCGCAATTGGTGCAAAAGGACGCGTCAGGCGAGACATCGTATTCGCAGTTAGGGCAGAAGGCTTGATTCATCTGTCGGTCCAAATTATTGATTGGCGGAACTAAAGCGCAGCAAGCCCAGCAGTTTTATCACGATAACGAGTTGCAAATACTAGCGAATCGGGGTCATCCCGGAATGTGATCCGTGTGCCCCGGCACGTACCCGGTGATCAGCGTGTCCGGCCCCAGTGATTGTGTCGTCACGCGCTCCAGTCGCGGCGCGTCTCGCAGTCTCTCAGCCCCACCGCCAGCAACCGGGCCCGGCGATTCGGCGCCACCAATCACCACGGGCGCAATGTACGCCTCAACTTTATCGACGAGATCAAGATCGATTAGCGAGCCGATCAGTCGTCCTCCACCCTCAACCACCACCGTTCCCAGGCCACGAGTGCCCAGTTCGTCGATCAGCATCAAGAGGTCGATGCCGCCATAACCGGACGGCAGCTCAAGCTTCTCCACGTTATCTGGCAGGCCAATCAGCGGTCCCGCATCCTCCGACCTGATCGCATACGCAACAAGCACAGCACCCGGCTCCCAGAACATGCGGGCCGAAGGCGGAACCTGACCGGACGTATCCACAAGCACCCGCAACCGTGGGCGTGGAATATCCGTCAGTTCGCCACCTGGTCGGGCGGTGAGGCGGGGATCGTCGGCGAGC
>DBZV01000202.1:17449-18717 GCA_002311865.1 Dehalococcoidia bacterium UBA1151 | reverse complement strand
CAGGTCTTGCGGCCTGCCACGTATGTCGCGATTATCTGAATCTCTCCGATTCGATCGGGCTCCATCGTCATAGGGTTATCGCTCAGCACGACGAAGTCCGCTGGTTGGCCTGGCAGTAGCGTTCTCTGCGTCCCGTCAACCCCACTGGTGACTAACCTGAGCGCATCTGAGACGTCGATGGTCTGATCGCCGCCGATCAACTGGCCCGAACTGGATCGTCGCGTCACCGCGGCTTGAATCGCCATGAGTGGAGATACCGGCCCATATGGCGCGTCGCTGCCGTATGCCAGCGGCGTCTGGGAGGTGAGCCACCCTCTCAGCGGATAGAGCGCTTCGATCGCAGCTCCGCCGGCAACATACCGGTCACCGCGTGACCAGATAAAGCCCGGCTGAGTGACTACGGTTGCTCCTGAACGAGCTACCGCGTCGATCACGTCTCCAACCGCCTCGGACGCGTGCTCTATGCGAATGCCGAAGTCCGGCAAGGTTTCAGCCAATGTGCTGGCCAGTTGAGCAGCCAGAACCACCGCTTCGACTTCGACCGCGTGGACTGCGACACCCGCCGCGCCGATAGCATGTTCCGCGATGGCCAACTCTCGAAGCTCATCGGACCCGTGGCTCAACGTGCCGCTCGATCGCGTGAGCATAACTTTGGTGAAATCAGCGAGCGCCGCAAGGTCGCTCTCAAGCTCGCCGCGCTTGATGCCCGGAGCCACCAGGGCGCGCAGGCGAGGTCCGCCTAGCATCGACGCAGCAGCAGCCGACAGCAAGGCGACGCGTGCCATATCGTTCCTGGGCCCGGCGTCCGTGATAGATGTCACGCCGAAGGACGCTAGCTTGCAAAGACTGCTCGCGATCATCGCCTCTCGCTCGCTCTCAGACACCCGCGGCATCCGATCCGAAACGAATTCACCCATTTCCAGCAATAGCCCGGATGGCTCGCCAGTCTCACCGATGCGAGCAATGGTGCCACTAGGTGGCTCCGCCGATGACGCGGTGATGCCCAGCAGGGCGAGGCCTGTGGAGTTCACCACGTGGGCGTGACCGGAGCTATGCGTGAGCAAAATTGGCCGGTAGGTAGTGACGCGATCAAGATCGACGGCAGCGGGATGTCGCCTCTCTGCCATCAACAGATCGTCGTACCCCACACCGAAGAGCCAGCCAGAGTTACTGTTCGGCATGGCTTCACTCAGTCTCGCGATAAGCTCGTCAATCGAGCCAACACGGGTCGGTCCGCAGTCAATCGAGGCGCTCCAGGTCGCCATTGC
>DBZV01000202.1:0-17116 GCA_002311865.1 Dehalococcoidia bacterium UBA1151 | reverse complement strand
CTTCGCCCGCGTCGAAAGCCAGGCGATGTCGCCTTTCTACTCCGCGATGTCAGAGCGAATCTGGCAGGACGATGACGTGCTCGCCATCGCGTCGAACGTCTCCACCGGCCAGCCGCCGCCCAATATGCTATTCGCTGCGGTGCTTTTTCTGCTCAACCGAGGCGCCAATGCGGAGTTGTTAGCACGGTATCCACCGCAATGGTCTCCCGATGACTCCGACGCAACGTACTCCCGGTTTCGAGAACTAATTCTTGAAAAAGCCGCTGAGATCATTTCGATTCTCCAGACGCGACGTGTGCAGTCCAACGTGGTGCGCCGCGCCGCCGTGCTGGCACTTGATCTGCACCACGCAAGACGGAAGGTAGGCGACGGTCCTCTGGTAAACATCGAGATTGGGTGCAGCCTTGGCCTCACTTTGCTCTGGCAGCAGTTCCACTACGGATATCGCCCAGAACGCCCGATAGGAGATGCCAATTCACCCGTTCGCCTCGTGACGGAAATGACTGGCGAGCCGTTACCCGCTGATTTCACTGAACTTCCGTCCGTGGACGAGAGCATAGGCATTGAGTTCGAGCCAGTCGACGCCGATGACCCAGATGCCATCGAATGGCTGGAAGCGCTGATCTGGCGGAACCATGAAGACAATCTGCTCCTCTCACGCGCCGCGCTGGAGCTTCTTCGGTCCGAACCGCCTACAATCCACCGCGGCGATGCGGCTATCGTCATTCCGAAAGTTATCGCAACGCTGCCGGCTGGATCCGCTGTTTGTGTCTACCACTCCCACACCTAGAACCAGGTGGACCACGCGACCCGCAATCTAATCGACGAGCACCTGAAGCGCGAATCGATGAACCGGCCCGTGGTCCGACTATCGTTTGAGGGTGCAAATGAGCACTCATTGCTGGCTCTGATTCGCTATGAGGGCGGCACTCAGCTGGTGCCGCTCCCACTTGCGGAGTGCGAAGCTCACGGTCGGAGAATCAATTATCTGGGGGAGAATGGCACATGAAAGCAAAGCGTCGATTCACCCCTCGCGTTTCTCCGGAACTGATCCTGGACCGACTGGAAGCGGCGTACGGCTTTGAAGGGTGGTCCCCACGTATGACGGCGCTGGATGAGCTGCTGTTCACGGTATTGACGCAGCATACATCCGACTCAAACGCCGAGATCGCATTCACCGCAATGCGCGAGCGATACCCAACGTGGGGCGTGGTGGTGGAGGCAGACACGACCGAACTGGCGAATACCATCCGCAGCGGTGGGCTGGCCAACCAGAAGGCGCCCCGGCTACAGGCAATTCTCCTGGAGATATTGCAGCGCAGAGGTGAATTCGAAATCGAGTTTCTTGGTGGCCTGCCGTTAGAAGAGGCCCGGAAGTGGCTGACATCGCTCCCGGGCGTAGGACCAAAAACTGCAGCCGTCACACTCGCGTTTTCGTTGGGGATGCCCGCAATGCCCGTGGATACGCACATCTACCGGATCGGCAAACGCATTGGCCTCATCGGGATGAAAACCAGCGTGGATGACGCCCACGTCATCATGGAGCGGCAGGTTCCAGAAGAGCGGGTGTACGCATATCACGTACAGCTGATCGCCCACGGCCGCCAAACCTGCAAGGCGATCCGGCCTCTCTGCGATCGATGTGCACTGCAGGATGTGTGCGCATCAGCCTCAGCGTTTGCAGTTGCATTCAAGAAACCCAAATACAAAAGGCCCACGCGAAGTGGCAAACCACTATAGGCGCGAATGGGGGTGTCGAATGATGGGACCGGACTGGTATTCTGAGTAAGTCGCGTCCTGCGACCACCTTGCCCCGTTAGTGTAGCGGCCTAACACGTCACCCTTTCAAGGTGAAGATCACCGGTTCAAATCCGGTACGGGGTACCAATTTCACTTTGACAGAAATGCAACGCCAAACCGCCGCGTTTTCAATTGGTGTTTACCTGAAATTGACCTTCTCGTAACCCTTCTGTTCCTGAACAGTGGCGTTTTAGCCCGGAGCATGCACATGCGGGCGATTTGCCCGCTCTGTTAGTTGGAACTCTTCGTGGCAGGTTGAGTAGTGGTGGCGTTCGCTCCTTCGTTCGTAAGTCTCAACATACTCGTTGTCGAAAAAGACCGCGATCTATGCAACACGTTTGAGCAAGTTCTGACACACGATGGCCACACGGTGCAGATCGCCCACAGCCTGGAAGCAGCGTTCCTCGATCTGGAGCAGAGCTCTTTCGATGCGATGTTCTTCAACATCAACACGGTGGATGCGTTGCCCGGTGATGTGATCGCCGCGCTGGGGCAGCATCAATTTCGTCCGCCAGAGTTGGTGGTTGTTGGTGAGTTCATTGGCCGGCCGGATGGGGCACTGCTCCACAGCTACGGTGCCACCGTATCTCTGGCGACGCCTTTCGGCTCCATCGAACTACGGAGTGCAGTGGCGCGGGCTTACGGACCCAGATACCTGGAGAATATGAAAAACAAGCGCGTCGCCAAACGGGCAGTCAAACTCGCCGAAAGTTAAGTCAGCCGCCGATCTGGTACATCTCGATCTTCTTCGCGGGACGCTCTATTCCTGACTTGAGCATTGCCGTACGCTCAACAGAGTATTGATCATCCCGTCCCCGCCATGTTCCGGAGATCAGATCAAGCAACTCTTCGTCTGAGGCTCCTGACCGCATTGGTCCGCGTAGATCGGTTCCATCTTCTGCAAACAGACAAGTGACGAGCTTGCCGTCCGTAGATAGCCGAGCCCGCGTACAGTCGCCGCAGAACGGCTCCGTGACCGATGTGATCACGCCGATCTCACCTTCGCCATCCGCGTATCTCCAGCGCCGAGCTACTTCGCCCAAATAATTTGGATCGACCGGCTCCAGCGGCAGTTCTGCACTGATGGCACTAATGATGTCTTTGGCCGGGACAACCTTGTCCATATTCCAGCCGTTGAGGTTACCCACATCCATGAACTCGATAAATCGAAGAATGTGGCCTGAGCCTTTGAAGTGCTTTGCGAGATCAACCAGCGTATGGTCGTTGACGCCTTTCTCAACGACCGCGTTGATCTTGATTGGGCTCAGCCCGGCCTTCTCTGCCGCAGCGATGCCTTTGAGCACGTTCTCAGTGCCAAAATTGCGGCCGTTCATCTCCTTGTAGACATCCTCGTCCAGGCTATCGAGGCTGACGGTAATCCGACGGAGGCCAGCGTCCACGAGTTGATCGGCGAACTTCTCAAGAAGATAACCGTTGGTGGTCAGTGTCAGGTCTTCTACCTCCGGGATTGCACTCAGCATCCCAATCAATTGGGACAAGTCGGCGCGAATCAGTGGCTCTCCGCCAGTGAGGCGTATTTTGGAGACGCCAAGGCTGGTGAACAGTCGGGTGAACCTGGTGATCTCTTCAAATGTGAGGATCTCCGCACGGGGCAGAAATTTGTATCGCTCACCGTAGACCTCCGCAGGCATGCAGTAGGGGCAGCGGAAGTTGCATCTGTCTGTGACAGAAATCCGAAGGTCGCGCAGGGGCCGCTGGTACTGATCTACCGGATTGAGGTGTTGACTAAGATTGGTAGCAGCCAAAAAGACGTTTCCAGAGTCGTGATCGTACGGGGAGTAGCCCGCACAAGGTATTTTATCTGCTCGGCAAGCAAATCGCGGTTATTTGCTTCCACGTCGGATCAGAATCTCCGCGATCTTCCTGGCTGCGATGCCGCGGTGGCTCAGGGCATCTTTCTCTTCAGCGGTCAACTCAGCCATACTTTTTTGATGTTGCGACACGAAGAAAAGCGGGTCGTAGCCAAATCCGTTGCTTCCCTTGCGCTCGAACCCGATTTCACCCTCACACGCTCCTTCAACGGTGACCGTTTCCATCGTCGCAGGGTCCGTGAGCGCGATCACAATTCTGTAGCGGGCGGTTCGTTTGCCAGCTGGCACATCCACCAAATTGGCGAGCAGCAGATCATTGTTAGCTTCATCATCGCCGTGTTCACCCGCATATCTTGCGGAGTGGACGCCCGGCGCGCCTCCAAGCGCGTCAACCTCAAGCCCAGAATCATCCGCCAACGTCAGGACGCCCGTTGCCGCTGCGTAATCCCTTGATTTGATTCGAGCGTTCTCCTCAAACGTATCGGCAGTCTCTTCGGCGTTAAAACTGACACCAAGATCGTCAAGATTCAACAACTCATAGGGAACTCTGCGGAGGAGTCTTTTGAACTCCCGTAGTTTGCCGCGGTTACGCGTCGCGATCGCAAGACGAGGGAGGATTTTCTTTGTCAAATTGCAACCAGTGCTAGCGTCTGGGGTTCAAGGTGCCGGTTAATCTATTGCATCGCTCGAAACGACGATGATATGCTGCCACGTGGTTTGTTACAAAAAGCACAAACGGTTCTTGCGATTGCAGGAACCACCTTGGATTATGATATCTGGGCAATGCCCGGGTCACTCTTGATAAGCGGAGACGTACCTCTCCACAAATGAATTTATTCCGGTCCTCGCTTCTGCGTCGGCGTTCTGTACTACTACTGGCAATACTTACGCCGGCCCTCTTATCGGCGTGCATCCTTGACAGTAATCAATCCCCGTTTAAGACCGCGGGGCCCGTTGCCGAAGATCAGAAGAATATCTTCATCTTCATCTTCGTCATTGCGGTTGTTGTATTCGTAATTGTCGAGGCTGCCCTCCTCTACTCAATCCTTAAATTCAGGCAGAAGGGCACTGCAGCCAGGCCGCCAAATCAGGTTCACGGAAATACTCGACTTGAGATCGGTTGGTCTCTGGCACCAATTGTCTTCCTGGTTGCCATAGCCGTGCCAACCCTCATTATGATTATCGACCAGGACAGGGGCCCTCTGGATGGGCGTGTCCCGGACAACCCACTGGTAATCAACGCCGTTGGCCACCAGTGGTGGTTCGAGTTCGAATACCCGGGTGAAGATGTCATTACCGCCAATGAGCTCCACATCCCTGTCGATCGTGCAGTCGATGTCCGATTGCTTTCAGATGATGTAATCCACAGCTTCTGGATTCCTCAGATCGCGGGCAAGGTTGACATGATCCCTGGTCAGGGGAACAGCATGTGGATCCAGGCGAGCGAGACCGGTACATTCCTCGGTCAGTGCGCAGAGTTCTGCGGTGAAGCGCATGCCAACATGCGATTCCGCGTCGCCGCTCACACCGCCGAGGACTACCAGGCATGGCTGGACGGGATGCGCCGCGCACCGGTGACTCCAGAGCCGGGTTCCGACGCCGCTGCTGGCCAGTTGGTGTTTGCCCAGAACTGCAGCACCTGCCACACCAACAACAGCTACAAGCCAGCCGTCGCCCGTGCGGAGCGCGACACGCAGATCGCACGACAAAATGGATTCAAGGCCGACCCCGAAAACGCTCGAATTATTTCTGCACCAAACCTGACCCACCTTGCCCTGCGCACTCACTTTGCTGCAGGCATCGAAGAACTGAATGCGGACACCCTCAAGCAGTGGATCATTGATCCCGATGACATCAAAAAAGGCAACCGCATGTCCAAGCAGGCGGCTATTTACAATGTACCCGGCTCAGAGCTTTCAACAGCGGAAGTCGATCAGCTGGTTGCTTACTTGTTGTCACTGACACCGGCAGCCGCAGATGCTGTAGTTGAAGTCGAAGGGCCAGGGTCGGGTAGCGGTGAACCATCAGCAGCAAACGGCGAAACGCTTTTCGCAACAGTCGGCTGCTCCGGCTGTCACAGCACAGGAACAAATACGCTAGTTGGGCCTGGCTTCAGTGGCCTATCGGACAGGGCAGGTTCAACTGTTGAAGGACAATCTGCGGAAGAGTACGTACGCGAATCGATAATGAAGCCAAACGCCTTTATTGTTGGTGGCGGCACGGTTAGTGCGATGCCCAGTACATTTGGAGCGCAGTTGGAAGACGGTGAGGTTGATGACCTCGTAGCGTACTTGCTATCAATCGAATGATGATAATTAGAAACACATCGGTGCAAGGAGTATCACTCGCACTCCGATTGCCCACATCAAGCATGTGGGTAAGTTGGCCGGAGAAATAAAGTGGCTCAGGAAGCAGTAATTTCAAAGTTCCCGAACCCGTTTCCGCGCCCCAAGGGTTATTCGGGGATCTGGAGCTGGATAACGACAGTCGATCACAAGCGGATCGGCACGATGTACGGCATGACCGCTTTCATGTTCTTCCTGGTTGGCGGCATAGAAGCACTCATCATGCGTCTTCAGCTCGCGAGGGCTGATAACGATCTGGTCTCGCCAGAAGTTTTCAACCAACTCTTCACCATGCACGGCACCACGATGATCTTCCTGGTGGTCATGCCACTGAGTGCCGCGTTCTTCAACTGGATGATCCCGTTGCTTATCGGGGCTCGAGACGTTGCGTTCCCTCGATTGAACGCATTCAGTTACTGGACATTCCTCGCCGGTGGCTTGCTGATGAACCTTGGCTTTGCGTTCAACTCAGCTCCAAATGCCGGATGGTTCGGATACGCCAACCTGACAGAAGGCGCTTATTCGCTGGGCAACAATACAGATTTCTGGGTCATTGGGTTGCAGGTTCTTGGAATCGCATCCCTGGCGGCAGCGTTCAACTTCCTTGTCACAATCATCAATATGCGTGCTCCTGGCATGAGTTTTATGAAGATGCCGGTGTTCGTCTGGATGGCACTCATTGTCCAGATCCTGCTGGTGCTGGCGTTCCCGGTCATCACTGTTGCGCTGATTGAACTTCAGTTCGACCGGCTCTATCTGACAAACTTCTTCAACCCTGATGCCGGGGGCGAGCCCGTCTACTGGCAGCACATGTTCTGGCTCTTTGGGCACCCCGAGGTGTACATCCTGATCCTTCCTGCAATGGGAATCGTTTCAGAAGTGCTCCCTGTATTCTCCAGGAAGCCGCTGTTTGGTTACCCATTTGTGGTCTTCGCTGGGGCTTCCATCGCGTTCATGGGCTTCTTCGTATGGTCTCACCATATGTTCACCACCGGACTGGGCCCCGCTGCAACATCGGCGTTCGCACTATCAACAATGGCGATCGCAGTGCCAACGGGTATCAAGATATTCAACTGGATTGGCACGGTCTGGGGCGGACAGGTAAGACTCAACTCAGCCATGCTGTTCTCTCTTGCCTTTGTGGCGCTATTCATTGTTGGCGGACTGTCAGGAGTGACTCATGCCTCGCCACCAACTGACGCCCAGCAGCAAGACACGTACTACATCGTTGCTCACTTCCACTACGTGCTCTTTGGCGGCTCACTGTTTGGGCTGTTCTCTGGCGTCTACTACTGGTGGCCCAAGATCACCGGTAAGTACCTGAGTGAAAAGCTTGGGAAAGTTCATTTCTGGCTCATGTTCATTGGCATGAACCTCACCTTCTTCCCGATGCACTGGCTAGGCTTGGACGGCATGCCAAGGCGAATCTTCACCTACAGCGCCGATTCAGGTTGGGAACGGACGAACGAGTGGGTGACTGTAGGGGCATTCATCATCGCCCTCTCCATAGTGGTATTCATCGTGAACTTCTTCAAGACATCGCGTAGCGGTGAGGTGGCAGGCGCAGACCCGTGGGATGCCCGAACCCTTGAGTGGTCAATCCCCTCCCCGGTGCCGGTCTACAACTTCGTCAACATTCCTCAGGTTGAGACTCTGGATGACTGGTGGGCGAAGAAGTACCCGGAGACCGTTGCTCACGAAGAGTCCCATGATTCGGACACAGAGCAGGTGGCCCCGGCCGGCGCGGAAGACTTGCAACCGCTGGTGCCCAAGGTCAGCCCAGAAGAGAGATTGGGCGAAGACCATGGCATTCACCTGCCTGACGGGTCTTACTACCCCTTGATTGCCGGATTCGGTCTGGCATTCTTCGGCGGATCACTGATGAGCGCATGGTGGCTTACTTTGATCGCCGGTCTCGTCATGTTTTATGGAACGCTGGGCTGGATATTCGAACCCGTAAACGACCCGGAGGACCACCACTAGGGCAAGTTAGACCGCTCACGTGCGGGTCCTTACGGAAATACAAGTGGCACAAGCAGCAATAACAACAGAAAATCACGGCGTGGAGCACCACGAGGAGACTTCGACTGGCCTCGGCCATCGCAAACTCCTGATGTGGTCCTTCCTGGGTTCCGAGTGCATGTTCTTCGGATCCCTGATCGCTACCTATTTGGTTTACCGAAACCAGAGCAAGGTTGGCCCCTGGCCAGAAGAGATCATCGACGTACCGCTGACGACGGTGAGCACGTTCGTCCTCCTGATGAGTTCTCTCGCCATGGTTCTGGCGCTGAATTACACCCAGCGCAACCGACCCAACCTTGCCCGATTCTGGATTCTCATGACGGCAGCCCTGGGTTCAGGATTCCTGGGTTTCCAGGCATTCGAATTTACAGAGTTCTTCCACGAAGGCCTGACTCCTCGTATTAACCTCTTCGGCACCACATTCTTCGTGTTGACGGGGTTCCACGGAGCGCACGTAACGCTGGGAGTGATCTGGTTATTGGTGATGTCCGGCACGATCACGCCTAAGGGCATGGGGGCCGTTTCTCTGCTCGCCACGCTGCTGGCCTTCTATCTGGGAATGGTGGGTGTTCTGGGAATGGTTGACGTCATTCCTGATATCGAAGGCTCACCTTCAGTAATCATCTTTATCGTTGGCGTGGCGTCGACAGTGATCGCGGGCGTCTGGCACTTCTCCATGAAGACCACCATGAGCGTCAAACATCAGGCTGAAAACCTTGAAATAACCGGCCTCTACTGGCACTTTGTTGACATTGTTTGGATCGTGATCTTTACAGTCGTCTATCTGGTCTCCGCTGGCGATGGACCACATCTATCAGAAGGCCTTCTAAACGGGTAGGGCAGGAAGATACGTAAGTTGACTACAGAAGAGTCAGGAACTGAACAGCAACGCCCCAATTTCTTGAGGCGTTGGCTGTGGCATGGTGATTATCGCTATCTGGTGATCCCCACCACCTATGCGGAAGAACCTGAGCCTGAAGGCGAAAGCCCGTTCGGCCGGGCACCCGCCACGTGGAAGCGAAAGTGGTGGGACTGGACCAGCGGCGATCATTCCACTGTCTTCTTCTACATCGTAATTGGCTCTATCCTCAGCGTTATCACGCTGAGTGAGTACTGGATATTCACCACAGATCTTCAGCAAGTGTGGGTTAACTCCAGCCTGTTCGCACTGTCCGCCATTAAGTTTTTCATGGTTGTGGCATTCTTCATGCACCTCAAGTTTGATAACAAGTGGTTCACATACCTGTTCGGTGCGGCGTTTTTCCTGGCGATAGCGATATTCCTATCGCTCCTGGCACTTTTGGATAAGTTGAACGGCTAGTTCCCCGGTCCACCGTAACGTCATCCCAGAATCGAAGGCTCCGCAGAGATATACGGGATTCCAGCTCGGCTACCGGCGTCCGGCATGACATTGCTATGATCGATGGCGTTTTGACCTCGCAATTCATCCAAACAAAAAAGCGGATCGCAATGATCCGCTTTTCCAGATGGTATTTTTGCCAGGTCTATTTCCGGGCCACGGGGCCAATCATGTACTCATTGTCAGTGTCCAGAAGCCGACTCAAAAGATCCTCAGACAGATCCTTCATGTAGATGATGCTGGCCCAGGCGGTTGAAAGCTGGTCAGCAATCTCCTGGATTGTCATTGGCTTGTTGCCGGTGGCTATCATCAAGCGGAACACAGCCTCGGTTAGAGGCGTCCCGGGCAGCAGGTAATCGGCGCGCTGCGAACAATCAATAGCAATCTGCTTCATGAGGTACTTGATATCGCCAGCCAGCTCTGGCTGCTCGTCGATTACACTCTGGCATTGCCAGCAGCATCGACCCTGCACCATGAAAGCAGCAGAATGTCCCGATGCCTCGATTGCCTTGAAGTCGACCTGATATTTACGAGGGGGTCCGGGGTCTTCGACTTCTTGTTCGACGCCAGCGGGATCACTAGTGGTCATATATTAGGTATCTCCGTTTTCGATTGGGTTTAGCGGCGATCCACGCACACCATGGTCAGATATATTCGTCCGGCCAGTCAAGCATTTGAACCTCGATAACCTCGCCAGGTTCCTTGCGGGGAACATCATCTGGACAGATTGCCAATCCATTTGCCAGTGCCATTGAAGTTAACACATTGGAACTCTGGCTCCCTGTACTCTTGGCCCTGTACTGTCCATCTTCATCGCGATACACGATCACTCTGGCATATACGCGCCTGCCATCGTGATTTACGACTGCATCATCAAGCGTAGCGTGAATTACCGGTTTGTCGAGGACCGGCAAGCCAAGCATGAGCCGGATAGCAGGCCTGGCGAACTGCTCAAACGCCACCATAGTGCTGACCGGATTACCTGGCAGACCCAGATGAGGCACCTTGCGTCCATCGTCTGAAGTGAGAGCGCCAAAGGCCAGTGGCTTGGCAGGCCGCATGCGGACGGACCACAAGGCGATCTCGCCTCGCTGCTCAAGAACATCTTTGACCACGTCGTAGTCGCCCTTCGATACTCCTGCTGAGGTGATGATCATGTCTGCGTCCTCAAGAGCGGTGCTGAGCGCCATGTTCAAGGACGCGATGGTGTCTCGAGCGGTCCCAACGATCCGAGGCGTGCCTCCGTACTTCTGGACGCTTGCGGCGATGCTAAATGTGTTGCTGTTGTAGACGAATCCCGGACGATGTTGCTGCCCCGGCTCCAGGAGCTCGTCACCGGTGGCAATAATGGACACCACCGGTCTGCGAATCACGCTCACATCGGCAAGTCCCAGCGATGCGGCGACGCCGATTTCCGATGGCCCTAGCTTGGATCCACTGGTCAGCACCACCTCGCCAGAACGTACATCCTCGCCCGGTGGTCTCACGTTTTCATCTAGCTGCACGTCCAGCCGGATGCCTATGGTGGACAGGTCTGACCGCTCAAGCTCATCGGTATCCTCGAACGGCACTACAGCATCTGCCCCATCCGGCAGGGGAGCGCCGGTCATGATGCGGATTGCAGTACCCGCCTCAACTGGTCGGTCCGGCAGTTCGCCCGCGGCGACTTTTCCGATCACGGAGAGCGCGATCGGCGTATCTACCGATGCGCCCGCCACATCAGCGGCGCGGACGGCGAATCCATCCATTGCAGAGTTTGCCAGCGAAGGGATATCGAACCCGGCGATCAGATCCTCCGCAAGTACCTGGCCCTGCGCCTCCAGCAGCGGCTTTGTCTCTGGGTCCAGGACGTGGAAGTACGAGAGGATCCGTTCAAGCGCCTCTTCCACGCTGAGCATATCGGCATCATAGTGATGCCGATGAGGATTGGCCTCAATGTGCCCAGAGTTGTGGCCGTGACCGTGGTCGCGGCTGTGGTCGTGTGATTCGCTCATGTGCGAACTAAGACCTGAGCTCAGCGCCCAGCTCTTGCCTCAGTATCTTCAATATTGTCGCCTCAGCCTTCTCAATTTCTTTTGCGGTGAGAGTCTTCGTGTCCGATTGATAGTGAACACGTACTGCCAACGACTTCTTACCCTCCGGCACACCCTTGCCTGAGTAGACATCCACGATATCTATCTGCCTGGAGAGTCTGTTTTTGGCGATGATGGCCTGGATTGCACCGGCAGAGATGCCAGCGTCAACCACCAATGCCAGGTCGCGTACGGATGACGGATACCGGGTGAATAGCTGATATGGCCTTGGTGCGCCGGGATCACCCGACGCTTCAACAAGCGCCGCCAGATCAATCTCAAACGCAGCCAGGGGCGCTCGATCGCAATCGATTGCCTCAAGCACGGCCCGTGTGGCCTCTCCAACTACACCAACCTGTTTGCCGTTCACCACTATCGCAGCACACCTTCCCGGCTCGAACGCGGAATCCTCGGCAATCTCGAAAACAGCTTGCAGTCCTAAATCTTCCAGCATGCCTTCGACTGCGCCTTTGGCATCGTAGAAATCTGCGTCACCTGACTCTGCGACCCAGCTGTCAACGTCTCGCGGCCCGTTGAACGCGCCCACAACCATCTGCCGCTCCTCCGGGAGACCTTCACCGCTGTGTAGATATGCAGCGCCAATCTCAAACAGGGCTATCCCACCACGCCACGTACGGACGTTGCGGGCGACAGCACCGAACGCAGACGCCCGAATGGTCGTACGCATGAAGGGCTGATCTTGCGACATCGGATTCTCAAGCCGCAAGGGCGAGAATCCCTTTGGCCCGCCTACCGCTTCCATGACACTGTCGCTCTCGGTCGGATAGCTGATGATCTCCTGTAGGCCGTGGCTGGCAAGCGACGCCCGGACCTTCTCTCGCAGATCTCTGTCTGGCGATGGCTCCCAGGTCGGCACGCGACCGGAGAGGGTGGTCACCGGCACGTCGTCGTAGCCAACGATGCGGCCAATCTCTTCGCACAGGTCTTCGGGGATGGCAATATCTGGCCGCCAGTAGGGAGGTCGAACCTCATAACCGGAGGCTACCCGGGTTACGTCAATGCTGAGACTCTCCAGAGTGGCGATCACCTGCTCTTGTGGATATTCGACCCCCATCACTTTGAGCAGCTTCTCATCGGTCAGCGTGACAATGGCGTCATCCTTGACGGGATAGGCATCCAGGATGCCTTTTGCAGCCGTGCCACCGGCCACTTCCAATATCAGCTTGGTGGCCCGTCGCAACGCAACCTCTGACAACCCGGGCCTGAGACCCTTCTCGAATCGCAGCGTTGCTTCTGTCTTCATGTCGAGCCGACCAGCGGTGATTCGATTATTCGATCCCTTGAAGGTGGCGGACTCAAGCAAAACATTGACGGTTGAACCTGATATTTCGGAGTTGGCGCCACCCATCAACCCCGCAAGTCCGATCGACTTCACCGGGTCAGCGATGACAAGCGTGTCCGGTTCAAGTTCACGATCAACGTCGTCCAGCGTAGTGAGATATTCGCCCTCGAATGAGCGTCGCACCACAATCGCGTGGTTTTCAACGGCATCCAGATCGAATGCGTGGAGTGGCTGACCATACTCAAACATCACGTAGTTTGTGACATCCACCACGTTGGATATTGATGCCTGGCCCTGGGTTGCGAGCCGTTTTACCAGCCACTCCGGCGAGGGGCCAAGCTTCAGGTTCTGCAGCACCGTGGCGGTGTACCTAAGGCACAGGTCGGGATCGTCGATGCGGATAGTCGCCAGCGAATCGACGGGCGGACCCTCTTCGGGGTAGGTGATATCCGGTTCGCGGATTGCCTTGCCGCTAGTCGCGGCTACCTCGCGCGCCACCCCCAGCACACCCAGACAGTCCGGGCGGTTTGGCGTGAGTTCAAGATCGAATATCGCATCGCCAAGGTAGTCAACCATCGGCGTGCCAACAGTCGCGTCCTCAGGCAGCACAAGAATGCCCTCATGCTCATCGCTGATGCCCAGTTCTTTCCCTGAACAGACCATGCCGTTTGAGACGACGCCTCGGATCTTGGAGCGTTTTAATTTCGAAACGCCGCCCTTGTAAGGGTCGGTGAGCATTGCGCCAATTCCGGCGTAAACGATGTTCTGACCCTCCGCCACGTTCGGTGCGCCACAGACAACCTCCGCCGGCCCTTCCGGACCTCCGAAGTCAACCGTCACCAGTTGGAGTCGGTCTGCGTCGGGATGGGGATTGACCGCCTGAACGTGACCCACCACAACCGGACCCCACTCAGCGCCTACCTGGTCGATCGACCCAACCTCAGTACCCGCCATCGTCAGGCGGTGAGCCACCTCTTGGAGCGGCTCAGTGATATCGACATATTCCTTCAGCCAGGAAATGGGAGCTTTCATACGGACTTTCTGTGATTGATGGTCGAAGTGAAGGAGATCAAAATTGCGATAGGAATCGAAGGTCGCCTGAGGCGAACTGCCTGACATCGTCGATTCCGTGGCGGAGCATGGCGATGCGTTCAACGCCCATCCCAAATGCGAATCCCGTGTACACCTCCGGGTCGTAGCCAACGTTCCGAAGCACGGCGGGGTGGACCATCCCGGCGCCCATGATCTCGATCCAGCCGGTTCCTTTGCACATTGAGCATCCTTGTCCGTTGCACTTGAAACAATCGATGGCCATCTCGGCGCCGGGCTCGACAAACGGGAAGAAATCGACCCTGAACCTGACCTTGCGCTCAGGCCCAAATATGCGGCGCGCGAACTCGAACAGCGTGCCCTTCATGTCAGCAAATGTGATGCCCCTGTCCACAGCAAGACCTTCCACCTGAAAGAAGTGCCACTCATGGGTGGCGTCAGTGGCCTCGTAGCGGAAACATCGTCCGGGAATGACCACTCTAATTGGCGGATCGGTCTGCTCCATGAGCCGGGCCTGCATTGGGGAAGTATGGGTCCGGAGCAGCATGTCACTGCGCCCTTTGCCGTCCGGGGAGTCAAGCCAGAATGTATCCCACTGATCACGGGCCGGATGGTCTGCCGGGATATTGAGCGCGTCAAAGTTATAGCGCTCCCACTCAATCTCTGGACCTTCGGCGATCTGGAAACCCATTGCACCAAATGCGTCTGTAATCTCGCGGATGGTCTGCGTCGTGGGGTGAAGGCCGCCACTTCGTCGGCGTCGGCCGGGCAGAGTGACATCCAATGCATCAGCAATCTCACTTGGGCCTGCCTTAAGCTCTTGAGCCTTCTCCGCCAGAGCCTCCTCAAGAGCGCCCCGCAGCTGGTTGGCCGATGCGCCAACGGTCTTTCGATCTTCAGCAGGGAGCGAGGAGATGCTTCTCAGGACGTTGGTGAGATCTGATTTCCTGCCCAGATACGCAACGCGCCACTGATCGAGTACCACCTCACTATCGGCGTCTACAAGCGCTGCAAGTGCGGTTGTCCTGATCTCCTCCACGGATGGTGGGGGACCTGCAGTAGCAGCTTCTGATGATTCCGTTCCTGAAGCCAAGTTTCTCCAAACGTAAATAAGTCCGCCTACTGAGACGGCTGTCAATTATATGTTGGATAACCCCCGACGACTCAGACCCGGAACCTCTTCCAGTCTCGCTCAAACCGTTCTCTGGATTTCATGCCGCGTGCCGTAGGAGCGGTGAGACGCACTTCCGGCTTCGGTTCCGCCAGGAAATTACCAACCACCAGGGCCGAAGTCTCACCTCCGAAACCGATGAAGCAGTAACCCTCTCCGGGGAAATCAACTGGCTCGGACTCATTGATGGTGGCCGCAATGTTGTAGCCGACGGTCTCCCCCTCTGCCGACGCAAACACTCCCGCCTTCGGAATGCCTTTGCCGTTTGCCATCGGCACCGCGTTCACGTCACCAATGGCGAATACATCTTTCTCGGATGTCTCCAGGGTCTGCGAGTTCACCTTCACCCAGCCTGATGGGCCAATCAGTGAACTGCCTCGGACGATCGCCGCCGGGATGTGGTGTGGAATGGTGATCGCAACATCGACACCAATCGAAGAGCCATCTGAGTACGCAACTTCGCGGCCATCGGACCGGACAGAGGCAACACCAACCCCGGTTTTCAGTTGAATTCCTTTGCGGTCGAACGCGCGCATGATCGCTGACATCGCGTCGGGGCCAGCCACCGGCACTGGCCCCGGCTCTGGCGTCGATACGGTGATCTCGAAGTCCTGTCGGTTTCCCTGTTGCCGGAAGAACCAGTCGAGGATCATCGCTGTTTCGTATGGTGCAGGCGGGCATTTGTAAGGCGCTGAAGCGACGCCAATGGAGATATGTCCTCGCTTCATCCGACTCAGGCGCCGCCGTAACCGCCGGGCGGATGCGATGTCGTAAAACGAATACGCATCTCGAGCACCGGGGGTCGCACCCCAGTCGTATTCGGCGCCTGCGGCGATGACGAGATAGTCGTAGTCGATTCTGCCGTCCCCGGCCTTGAGGGCATGGTTCTTGAAATCGATCTCGTCGACCTGGGCGTTGATGACGTTGATTCCACGGTTTCCAAGTACACCAAGTGACCGAGTGGTTCTGCGGGGGTCGCGTTGGCCAGCGATCAGCATAGGATTCATCCCGCAGAGATGAACCTCCCGATTTCGATCTGCCAGCGTGACTGTGTGCTCAGAGCCGAGCAGAGCGCGGGCCTTGATAGCAGCTGCGGCCCCGCCAAAACCACCACCAATAACTACAACTTTTTTGCGGGTCATGAAATTTGCGCCTCCCGAAGCGGCTTGATTGAGTTCTATGTTGACGCGTTGGCGCGACCTGTGTGTGAGATTGTCATACCATTGGCTCAATTAGTCATCTAAATGCAACCTAGAATCCGTCGCCATCAGGCAGAGTGAACATGTCCCCAAACCGTGATCTTCCGCTCATTCCAACCAGCGTGGTTGGCAGCCACGGCCTACCCGGCTGGATGTATTCCGCCCTTGAGCGGGTTGAAGAAGGCGACTTTGGCCCCACCGATGAGCGCGAAATGTACGACGATGCCGTAAAGCTCGCCATTCAGGATCAGGAGAGCTCAGGTATCGACTTGATCACAGACGGCGAGATGCGAAGGTGGAAGTTCGTTCAGAGCTTCTACTCTCGAATGAGCGGCCTCAGCTCGCAAGACCCGCTTCGCAAACTTGGACCGGAGGGGTACGACAGCGTTCCCCGCTACGTTGCAGAGGAGAAGATCACTGTGCCGGAGGGCCTGGGCATCGTTGGCGAGTTCAACTACGCCCAGACGCAGGCCACGCACGCCCTCAAGGCGACTTGCCCCGGGCCTGTCACCATGTCGATCCACATTCGTGAGAGGCCAAGCGCCTACAAGAACCGTCTTGAGTTGGCCAACGAGTTTGTTGCGCCCATCAACGGCGAGCTAAAGGCGCTGGTTGCCGCTGGTGCGAAGTACATCCAAATCGACGAGCCGTCTCACTCGATAATCGGCGGCACGATTGAAGATTATGTAGATCTGTTCAACCGGACCGTCGAAGGCGTGGATGCCCGCGTGGGCCTGCACATCTGCTTCGGCAACCTGGCCAGCCGACCACGTTTCGAGCGCGGATACGCCGACATCTTCCCGAAGATCATGGATGTGACGGCAGATGAGTTGGTCCTGGAGTTCGCAAATCGAGAGTTGCGTGACCTCGACGTCTGCGCCCAGATAACCGAGAGCAAGGATGTGGTGGCGGGCGTGGTGGATGTGAAGTCATTCCACATCGAGTCTGCCGACGAGGTTGCC
>DBZV01000077.1 GCA_002311865.1 Dehalococcoidia bacterium UBA1151 | reverse complement strand
TTCAGGTTCACACCTTTACTTTCCTCGATTTCGGAGAATCCAGAATGTACCACGTTAGACGAAGCGGCCGTGGGCAGCACAAAGCCAAGTCACGCAGCAAACAATCGCTGCAAAAACCCAATGGAGCTATCAGTTCCCGTGTCAAAAAAGTAGGGGGTGAGCACTTTGCCATTGTCTGTATCGATCCCGCCAAGCATCGATCGGAGTGGATGATGGCTGACTACTTCGGGAACCTGCTCATCCAACCCCAAACTGTGGAACACCAGAGCGTCTTCTTCAAAGTGGCGGTGGAGATGATCCGGCAATCGCAACAACAACACAACATCCAAGACATCATCGTCGTCGTGGAACGGACGGGGAACTACCATCTGCCTCCCAAACGAGCCTTTGCCAGTGCTGGGTTTGAAACGCGCGTAGTCCATCCCTTCGCCACCAAGCAGTATCGAATGCCGGCCAATCCGGGCAACAAGACCGATGAAAATGACCTCTATGCTCAACATCGAGCCGCTGTGGCTGGCTTCGGGCTGTGCGAGTTGGAGTTGGAACCTCCTTATCGTGATCTGCAGTTGCGCGCTCGCCATCGCCGCAACCTCGTCGAGAAGGCGGCTGCCATCGCCTGTCAGATTCGCGAACACTTGCATCTGGCGATGCCTGGCTATGCCGGTCTGTTCGATCGCCTGTTCGAATCTCCCACGGCACTGGGGATCGCAGCCCGCTGTGACTCGCCAGCCAAACTCATCAAATTCGGGCCGGCTCGCCTGAGCCAATATCTGCGCAAGAACAAGATTCGCCACCAGCTCCGCACTATCGATAAAGTCCTAGCGTGGGCCTCTGGAGCAGTCAGCGACGACATCCAAGACGGACCAATGCACCATGCGATCTGGACCGACCTGCACGAGCTTTACCAGCATATTCATCGGCAAATAGTTGCTTTAGAGCGGAAACTTGCCCGTGACGTAGTGCAAACTCCCTACGTGCGCTTGATGGCTATTCCCGGCATCAACGTGGTTTCCGCCGCCGAGTTGGCAGCAGAAATGGGGCCCATTTCAGGGTATGCCAATGCGAATGCCATTACGGGTCGCGCGGGCTTGTTCCCTTCCCGTTATCAAAGCGATCAAACGGACAACGACCGCGGATCCTTGATCCGCTGCGCCAATCGCCGGCTGCGGTGTGTGTTGATGCGGATCGCTGACAACTTGGCCTGCCACTGCAATTACTATCGCGGCCAGGCAGAAGTGGATAAAGCCCGGGGCGTGGATAAGCGCGCTAGTCGGGTCAAGATTGCCAAGCGATTCAGCCGCTTAATACTGGCGTGCGTGGCCGGGGACGAACCGATGCGCCATCCGTGCTTCCAGAAGCCAGATTCCATTCTGGACAAATTGCGGCGCTTTCATCATGTGCATCGGACGCCGATGGATGTTCTGCTCGCCGACCTGGAAGCCGCTGTCGAGCAACTGCCTTACAACACTTGCAATCATGAAGCGGAAATCGTCGCAGACGTCTTAAAGCAGCACACACGTCGCCGTCGAGGCGCCAGTCTCATCGGCGACGTGCTACCGGCTGTCCTGGCTCGCTTGAATATCAGAACCACCGAAATAAACAAAAACAGGGACCGGTCCTAAACTCGTGTGAGGATCCGCACCGCCTTCACGCCCTATGGCATTCCTGCCTTTCATGAGTATGGCGCTCTGTCGGGTCACTACCGCCTGATACGGCAGTTTGGGGCCGTCCCTCTTATGCATTACCAGTACGGCGAAACGTGATCACCAACGACAGAGATGATCCTCCCACGACCTAACCGACCGACCCTTCCGGCTCTATTCAAAAAACCACCAGCAGGTGGTGCGCAGAATGTTCGCAACTACACAATTTATGAGCCCCTACTTGAAATCCCCATGGCAGTCTCCTGAGCGCTCTGGTTAGCTGCCGTTCCCCGCTTAGGTCGTCAAAACCGACACAGTTTGGCGAAGTCGCGTTGTCGTCTTTTCGACGGCGCAGCGTGACGGTGCCGGGGAAACTAACGAGCAGACCAAGCGACGCTCTTCAGCCCACGTCGGGCGTGAACACCGACGCATGATAATGACGAGCGGCTAGAGGGTGAGGTGAGGGCGAAGGCCCCTACCTTTCGGACGATGCCGGCGGCGCAGGCGATGCGTCCGAAAATTCGGTCGTTTTTCGGAATTCCCAAGAAACGGTTGAGTTGACGGGACGATCAGTCAATCAGTCAATCAGTTCTGATGAAAGCAACTACTCCAGCCGCACATGTTCGATCTCATGCTGGATCATCCAATGGAGCCACGCTTCCTGTTCTTCGGTAATCTCCAGCTCCGCGGTATTGGCACTGTCGAGGGGGGAGACGATGCGAATGACGCCCTCATCGTAGATGCGCCGAGCGTCTTCCTGCCGTACCCACCATTCTCCTTCCGCGATGCAGTCGGGCACACCTTCTTCTCCCGCCTTTGTAACGAAATAAGTGATGTCGTGTTTGAATCGCGCTGGCATCTCGAAGGGTGGGAGTTGGGGTTTCTCGATGGCGTAGACGAGGACACACATGGATCAGTCTCGGTGAGAGAGGAAAACTGGTTTTGTTCTCGACCGGCGTTTACCATCCCGGCGGCTGTCCGTTATG
>DBZV01000086.1 GCA_002311865.1 Dehalococcoidia bacterium UBA1151 | reverse complement strand
CCTTCTTTCGCCACTCAGGGTGACTGATGTTAAGTGTGTGACGAATTGTGTCGCTCCATGACCCGCGCTATTTCCCTATACTTGCCTCCACCCGTAATCCACACATATTGAAATGAGCACTCCATTGGCGAAGAAGAAAGTACTTGTAACCGGCCTCAGAGGCACTGTTGGTCAGGCGATACGCTCGGAGTTTGAGGAGCGGTATGACCTTTCAGGCTTCTCCCGTTACGGTGCTGAGGATCTGCCCGATGAGCGTAATCACAAGGGCAACATTGCTGATCTGGACTCTGTCGTGGCGGCATTTCAGGGACAGCACACGGTTGTTCACCTTGCGGCCGACCGCAGTGCTACCGCCGATTGGGAGTCTGCGCTGCGCAACAACTTCGTCGGCACGTACAACATCTTCGAAGGGGCGAAAATCGCCGGCGTGAAGCGCGTGGTGTTTGGCAGTTCGCAACACTCGATTGGCGGCAACTACCTTGACGAGCCGTATCGCTCAATCCTGGCTGGCGAGTTCGACAAGGTAACGCGGCCGTACCCGTTGATGGAGGAGTCCATCGCGATCAGGCCGTCGGGCTACTACGGCGCCTCGAAAGCGTATGGCGAGGCTCTGGGCAGCGTGTACAAGGACTACTATGGCGTCAACTCCATCCATGTTCGCATTGGCTGGACGATTTCAAACAATGATCCAACGAGTTCCGGCGGGGGCCTGGCGATGTGGCTGAGCTCGCGTGATACTGCCCAGATTCTCTACAAGGCGGTCGATGCGCCGGATGATCTGGACTACGCAGTGGTGTTCGCCACGTCGAACAACTACTGGAATATCTTCTCGCTAGACCGGGCGCGTAAGTTACTTGGGTACGATCCGCAGGACGATGCCGGCAAGGAGATAGACCCCAACAGCAAGCTGCCCGACCGAGACCGCACCGAGTTCAAGGAGCATCCAGAGGATCCTGATTAAGGCGCCGCGCTAATCTCTGAGCAGACCGATATTTTCGATATGAGTCCAGTTGGATATTGCAACGCTCTTATCGTCCAGCATGTACTTCAAGATGGTCGAACTTGACTGGTTGCCCGTGAAGTGGCCATACAGATCAATCTCAAGGTAGTCGGTCTGGTCGATGATGGTGTATTCGGCGGGAGCAAACGTTCCGGTCAGGGTGACCAAACGGCTACCCCGATAGCGGTGGTAGTTGCGACATCTGAGCCAAGAATTGCTCGCACATCCCCCGTTGAAGTGCGGATAATGACATCCATATCGGCATGTATATTCGCTGCCGCTGTCTGGTAGATAGTGTAGGCGCCAATGGATACATCAACGTTGGTTGAGTTCATGTATTCGCCCCACTCCGAGAGATCGTTTAGGCCAGCGATGCCGCCGGTATGGTTGTTCGCTCCAATTGACTTCTCCCAATCATCCGTGGAATCGCCATGCCGCAGACCCAGTTCGTTTCGTTTGTTCTGATTGTTCTCGACGCGCAGCACAACCCCGTTCGCGGTCGATGGGACCGAGTGCGCAGTTGCGTCGATCTGCTGCCATGAGTTGAAGGAAGGGTCTGTCACGGCGACGTCGTTGGTGAAATAGACCACGGACTGTTTCGTTTGGCCGACCACGTAGATTTTTATATCAGCTGTACCGAGATAGACCTCAAAGTCGTCGTTCGAGTCGACTCCAACCATGTAGAGAGCGTTGGCCTGGAGACCAATTCCATTCGTTATATCGGAGTCGGTGCTGCCAATCTCTCGCACCGCATAATCCGCGCCGTTGCCGGTATTGTCGATCATCAAGATAACGCCGGTAGTGTCCTCATCAATCACCCCCGAGAGGTCAACAGTTGTCCACTGGGTCGTGGTTGAGGGGGTTACATCCGGCGGGATCAATTCAAACGTGGGGTCGACGCCGACTGTGTACCCGACTACTTTGACCATCACATCTGCTGTGTTCTGGACATATGCCTGAATGAGTCGGTTGGAGTCGACCTTGACGATTTGCCAGCGATGCCCGCGTCCTCCCAGAGATTGCCCCCCGATGCCATGTAGTCACGGGTGTCGGCTTTTCCGCGTACAACGCCACTGAGATTGTTGCTTGGATGATTGTTCACAATCTCGACCAGAACACCGGTAGTTCCATCCGGAACTACTGTAGTCAAGTCCGCGTCTTGCCATGATCCAGCGACGCCCGGGGTGATATCGATGGCGTTGGTGAAGTACCGGAATCCGTTGGGCGATTCACCGGTCCAGACCCGGTATGAGACATCCCAGGTGGAGTTAGAAATAGCTGAGTAGCTTTTGAGCGGGTAGAGGAGTCGCCCCCGTTTTCGGCAGGGCGGACCCGCGCGATCGTGTTGCCACTATCGGCGGTCAAGATCGTGGCAATGCCTTGAGGATCAGGTTCATTAGTTCCCGGCAGCACGAGTACCGATGGAAAGTCCGATGCGTCGTAGGCGATCATCATTCCGCCGCTGGAGCCGCTGCCCACGGTGATCTTGAGTTCAAGCTGATTGCCGTTTACTACGGTGTAGCTGGAGACGGATATTTCTCCAGCTTTCTTCACCCACGTACCCGATGCGGCGCTATCCCAGATATCTGCGGTGATTGTTGTGCTGGCAATCTCTGTGTATGTTGCTCCGTTGTAGTCCCGAAGGTGAAGAACGAGTTCGCCCGATGATGTTGCACTGAATCCCTGAGCGGCGGCCCACACCTCAACTACTACGTTGCCATTGATGGTGGTATCCGCAGATAACGCCGGGCTCAGCCAGTTCTGGTAGAGGCTCAAGTTTGTCTCACTCGCGCCAACTCCGCCCTTGCCAATCGTGCGGCCCGCGGTGGAGTTCAGATCATCATCGTAGTTCCACAACGTCGCGTTATTCGGGTAAGTCAGCGTCATGCCGAGATCAATCTGAACCTGAGTGGACGTGGTGACCGGAGTGGGATTGTTGTGCAGGTAATAGCCGCTATCGTGGTACGAGGTGAGAAGCTCGTAGTAGGTGGACGTGGCAACTTTCCGCTGCTCGCCGTGGCCGTAGTGGTCTCGCACCAGTGGAAACTTCACACTCGATGGGTACGAGAGCGTGTCGTACGCCAGCCACATTGCAGCCGTTGATGAGGCTCCCACGATTACTTTGATCTCGAGTTGCCGTCCCTGCTCGATGGTGTAATCGACGTTACTGAAGGAAAGCACTGTGCGGACGAACGTGCCGGTCGCTTCGGCATCCCACGGCCCCACGGTAAGCATGGTGCTGGCGATCTCCGGGGACGTTGCGCCATTGTAATTCCGCAGGTAGGCCACAAGGCTTCCGGTTGATGATGTGCTGAAGTTCTCGACGGCTGCCCAGAGATTCAACGTCACGGTGCCCTGCAGGTTGAGATCCGCTGTGAGTGCTGCCGTCTGCCAGTTCTGGTAGAGAGTCGAACTCGCCTCAGTTGGGCCGCTTCCGCCCATTTCGATCACGATTCCGGCCTGTGCGTCCTGATCCGTGTCGTAGTTGTAGAGCGTTGACTGGCTCGGGTAGTACGACGTGGCGGGAAGGTCCACCGCGGATGTTGTATCTGCGGTTGGGATAGCAGCGGAGTTATGCAAGTAGAAGCCGCAGGGGTTTGAGCCGGAGATATCGATCTCGGCGGTGGCTCCGTTCGGTGTTGAAACGCGAATCTTGTTGCCGCTGGACGCCCAGACGGACGATGCGAACTCAGCTGTGATCTGGGCGCTCTCGCCGGGGTCGATGACGCCGCGGCCCACGGTTTCGGCAGAGCCGCCGGGCGCCAGTATCTGGCTTACAACCCACTCACCGGCAGCAGGAGTGGGGTCGTCGCTGTAGGTCAACCACGCGACCTGTTCGCCAGGCGACGTGTTGTGGAAGGCGATGACATCCCAATCACGGAAGCTGTGGAGTGCTGTCGCACCGGTATTCTCAATCTGGAACGAGAGCGTTGATCCGAGCGCCGTTTCGCAGACCTCAACCGGGCTCATCCGTGTGCGATCTG
>DBZV01000177.1:300-3942 GCA_002311865.1 Dehalococcoidia bacterium UBA1151 | reverse complement strand
ATACATCCCGACACCTGGCGCAGGCCTCGGAATTTGCGTCCGGCACTAACATAGCACTTGGTACAGCTGTTTGGGGCAGGTCAAACGCCTGCCGATCCTATTTTCGGCCATAGTGGGGCAAGCTCCGGAATCGCCGCCGCGATTACCGCCAGATCCGCTTCTGCGAACGACTCAACCAAATCGGCATTTTCTGATAGCTCCCGAACCACTTGCCCCACGGTCAGTACGGTGGCGTACCCTCGATGTCCCCGCATCCACCCCAAACGGCCAGGGTGCCCTGTGACTCAGCACGCGCGGCAAACTCCCGGATCATGCGGGTCTTGCCAATACCCGGCTCACCAACGACCATCGCGATCCGGCGCCGCCCGGACAGTGCAGATTCGAGCGCCTGATCGAGCTGCGCGTTTTCAATCCCCCGCCCGATGAAGTGGTGACCTGGAAGTGCCGTATTGAGATTTGCAGTCGAAGGCGTGGGAAAACGGCTATCCAATCCTTTAGAGCCGGGCGCGGGGAAGCTGATCCGTGAGCAGCAGACCGCCACGTCGGCCGGGCTCGGTCGTTATCGCGACCCCCAGGTTGCGCAGCCCACCAACATCCCGTTGAACCGTGCGCTCACTCACCTGCAAACGCTCAGCCACCTTGAGGATCGAGACTGGCCGCAGCTGGCCTCTCAGAATCTCGATGATCTGAAATTGTCTATCTGTTACCCGAGGATCCACGGCGTCGCCCTCATGTGGCGTGGCAAGGGGACAACTGCCGCTACCCACGCCAGCTATGCTGGCGAGAGGATAACCCACCGCGTGTGTTCCGGGGAACGACATTCGTATTCACGGACTTGCCAATATCGCGGCCAAACACGACATTTCCGGTGACAACGTCGAGTGGAGCGATGCTGTCCAGTTATCGTTTGCCAACGAACGCCTTCCAAATGAAAGGCATCGAACATAACTTGTTCAGCTATGCGATCAATCACAGATTTAGCTCAAAATAGGGTGTCTCAAGCGCTGTGTACTGAGAATTTAAGACTCGAAGTCGCCTCCTTGAATTACATTTCAGTTTGGTGGAGCTGGCGGGACTCGAACCCGCGGCCTATCGGCATCGATCGTCTCCACTGGACCGCGGCGCGATGAGACGATTACGCCCAACCCCGTAATGCCGTCTATGTAGCGCTGTCCTCAGTTCAAGAATCGGTATGCGGTAAAACACAGACCGTCGCAACTCCAATTGTGCCCAACGAGACTCTGAGGCGCCAATGGAAGAGTATCGTTGGGCACGACGGCGACGTCATGCGTTTTCAAATTGTGTTTCAGCCCAAATCCTGGACAGATCGCGCCTGAGTACCCAGACCAAGCCCACGGCAGAATCAGCGACCAACCCGAATCCACCAACCGGCTTCCTGGCTTCGTTCCACTATCGAAGTTTTCGTTTCCAGTGGACTTCGGATGGGATGTACAACTCTGGACAGGAGATGGAAGCGCTGATGCTGTCCTGGTTCATCCTGACTGAAACGGGATCTCCATTCCTTGTTGGTCTGCTTGGCGCCCTGCGATTTGGTGGAACACTTGGTGGCCCGTTTTACGGGCTGCTTGGCGATCGCATGGACCGCCGCAAGTTGCTTATCATCAATCGTGGCCTGATCGCCCTGCTCGCCAGTGTCACGTTCTTCCTAGCATTCACTGGCCTGTTCGAGGCGTGGCATGCGTTTGTCATCGCGCTGCTGCTTGGCGCAGGTCGAATGATGGACAACGTGGTCCGTCAGTCCCTGATTGCCGATGTCGTTCCAAGGGCGACTCTTCTCAACGCAGTCGGACTCTCCAGAACCATGCAAGATGGGGCGAAGATCGCAGGGGCGGTAGCCGGTGGCGTTCTGCTTGCGCGCCTGGGTCTGGGCAACGCCTACATCGTTGTCATGGGCCTGTACGCCTCTGCAACGGTTATCGCTCTTGGGATCTCCATTGCTGAGCGAACCTCGACGGCCACATCAAAAAATCCGCTCTCAGACCTGAAGAGTGGCCTCACCTACATCAAAGATAACGATGCGATCGTTGGCATGATGTTCCTGGCGATGCTGGTGAACCTCACCACCTTCCCAATGACCAATGGCCTGATGCCGGTGATGGCCCGCGACGTGTTCAATAGCGATGAAGAGGGATTGGCCGCCCTGCTCAGCGCCGCCGCGATTGGCGCAGCGCTCGGATCTATTTCGCTCGCCGCACTTGGAAGAACTCGACGCTCCGGTCGCGTGATGCTGATCGGAATAGTTGTCTGGCACCTGGCCATACTTGTGCTGGCACAGGTGGAGAGTTTTCCGGTCGCCTTGATCGTGCTTGTTGTTGTCGGAGCGTGCTCAAGCGCATCAATGGTGTCGATGAGCGCGTTGCTGCTGACCACTACGGATATCCAATTCAGAGGCCGAGTGATGGGTGTGCGATCACTCGCCGTCTGGACGCTGCAGCCCGGTCTACTCATCGGCGGCTACATGGCCGGTCGCTTCGATATTGCCTTCACCTTCACCGTGATGGGAATAGTCGGACTCGTCCTTGTCGCCTTCGCCGTCATTCGCTGGCCCGGTATCTGGCGCGATGTGCCGAATGCGTGAGTGACGCTACCTAAGCCTGATTACCCGCATACGAACTCGATAGCAGCGCACCCCTTGCGAACCTGTCAAGCCCGAGCATCGAAATGTCGATGCTGCTCGCCGCGCCGTCCACAATCACCTCAGCCATCAACTCCCCTACTGCCGGACCAAGCTTGAACCCATGACCACTCCAGCCGACGCAGTTCAGGTAGCCATCGACACCATCGACCCCGCCCAGAATCGGGTGCCAGTCGGGCGTCACGTCGTAAAGAGCAGCGAAACCGCCGACGACTCGCGCGTTGTCAGCGAAACGCGGAATCCGGTGCTTCAGACGCGCCATCAACTCCAACTCGTACGACGCATCGTGAGTAGAGTCGTAGTTGTTGGCGTCTACGTACTCGTTCTCCTTCGGGTGGCCATCCCCGGCGAGCAATCGCCGACCATCGGGTCGCCAGTAAGTACGGTCCAGCCCATTCGAGACTGGATACTCCGGGCGCAGATCGGCATCATCAGTCTCAAGAATCAGGTCTTGCTCGCGCGTGACCTCAATTGGGAGATCAATACCGACCCACCGCGCGATCTCCGGCGACCACGGCCCTGCCGCGTTAACCGCCACCGGGGTGGAGATGGTTCCCTCACTCGTCCTCACCGACGTAATCCGCCCACCGGCGGCCTCGAGATCCGTAGCTGCAACACCTTCAACGATCTCCACTCCGCGAGATCGCGCAACCTCGGCAAGGCCCTCCGTGGTGGCCGTTGGATCTGCATGCCCACCCTTGTACTCAATCAGGGCGGAGCCGATGCCATCTGGATTGATTCCCGGAATCATCTTCTGGAGATCTTCTATCGAGAGAAAGTCGGCCTCAATCCCAAGGGCCCGATGACGCTCGATGTTGCGCTCCATCTCGGCCTTCATCTCAGCTGAGCCAATCTTGATCCAGCCCGTCTGGCTGAAGACGTTTGCGCGCCTGGTGCGTTCCTCAAACTCCTCGAATATCCTGACCGACCGCACGGCCATCTGGATGATCGGATCCTGCGAGTAGTGCTGCCGCACCAGCGCGCCT
>DBZV01000177.1:0-233 GCA_002311865.1 Dehalococcoidia bacterium UBA1151 | reverse complement strand
CCCAGCGCGCCTGAGTGGCCGGTACCTTCCGCCGCAAGCGTCTTGCGCTCAAGCAGAACGACGTTGGTCGCACCCTTCTCCGACAGGTGATATGCGATGCTCGCTCCCATTACGCCGCCGCCAATTATGACAACGTCCGCTGTTGATCTCATAGCAGAATCACCTTTATCTCAATAAGTGCGCCCGTGTTTGTCGCGCACAGAATACTGGCATTCACTCGGATACGAAACGCG
>DBZV01000165.1:22794-24896 GCA_002311865.1 Dehalococcoidia bacterium UBA1151 | reverse complement strand
CCACAACCACCGCGGCCTCGGCGGGGGCTACGATTAGCGGAGCTGCGGGCGCAGTGACGCTAACGGGTGCGGGACTGAGTTCCGCAGGCTACGTGGCGATTGCGCCAACAGTGGTGCTTGGAACCTGTGCGGAGGCTGCGGCAGGAACGTTCACGCAATCCGCAACTGTCAATACAACTGACGGTAGCTTCTCATTGCCGTTGGTCGCTCCTGGAATTCACACGCTGTGTGCATTCGCTCCTGGTTTCATAGCTGCCGAACGAGCCGGGGTGGATACAACCTTGGGCGACGTAGTTGTGCCTGCTGCACCAATACTTGACCCGGGTTTTGTCAACGCAGGTACGTTTGTCAACTTGACAGACATTCTGCTCACAATTGGGGCATTCGGAACGTCAGAAGCCACACGACCTGATGGCAACGGCAATTTCACGGATACAAATGCTGATACCTTTGTCAACCTGACTGACATCATCAGGGTCATCGGAAAATTCGGTCAAGCCGGTTATGAAACGTGGAATTAGATGGGATGAAGATGTGGTAATCTTCATCCCGGTCTCATCCCCTTTTCACAAGTCTAGTTTCGTTTACGTTGAGTAGAAGCAATGGAAGGCTCACGCAATTGACGGGTAACACTCAAATTAGCAATCGGTCGAAATTTGGACAAATGCCCAGATTGTTAATGGTGGCGATTGCTTTGTTCGCACTGTTGATCCTGGGAGATACCCAGCCACGACCTGTTTCAGCGAACGCTACATCGTTGGCTTTCTCTCCGACGGCCGCGTCCCTGGGACCTGGTGCTTCAACTACGCTCACATTTAGCGCAACCGGGTTGCTTTTAGCTGACGGCGCTAAAGGTCTTCAGGTTCAGATTGGTCATACGGCTGGTGAATTTACGTTCGCGAGTCCAACTTGCCTTGGTGATTTCTCGCCGGCCACACCATCGGCCGCTGCTACTACTGCAGACGGCACGGCATTCGCTTGTGCGTTGTCTGGCGGGGATCCCGCTGCTGATATTGCCGGAACAGAGGCGGTTGCATCGATAGTTGTCACGCGAGTCTCATCTACCGTTGGCGACCGAACTTTAACCTTATCGACCGCCGGTGGCTTCCCGACTGAATTCCAGGATGCCTTAGCTACAACGATTCCGATTGATGATGTATCTAGTGAGGTGGCTGTCACCGGTTTTAGCGCGCCAGGGCCAGTAACAGGACTGACTGCCGCCTCAACAGTTGGACGCCAGATCGATCTTTNNCAACGAAATTGATCTTTCATGGACTGCACCAGCAGGTGCAACTCCAGCAGTAACCGGCTATCGGATTGTCAGGAACGACAACACAAACTTCGTAGACATCGGTGTCGCGACAAGCGTGTCCCTCTTTGGAGTGGACACATCAGCGCAGACCTACAGCGTACTTGCGCTGAATGGCTCTACATCTAGTCCTGCCACCACGTCGGCAACGGCTGCTCCCCGCACAGTACCTGCTGCACCAACTACCAACGCGGTTACCGCGGAGGCAAGTGGTCAGGTTAGTTTCTCGTGGGTTGCTCCTGTGTTCCAGGGAGAGTGGACAACATCTGCGGCTGCGGTCACAACAAACCCTGGCACTGGTCCTAGCCTCATCACGGACTACCGAATTACGGGTAGTTCAAGCGGGGCGACGACAACTGGTGCAACGATAGTTACGCATACAGTTACTGGACTTATAGACGGTACCGCAGAAAACTTTACGGTGGCCGCAATAAACACGGTCGGAACCGGGGCTGAGTCGAATAGCGCTGCAGGCACTCCATTTGGAACCCCTGATGCACCAACAGGCGTAAGCGCTGTTGGCATTAGCCAGGGTGCGCGGGTCACGTTGGTCAAGGCTGTAAATACCGGTGGCGTGGCCGTTGCAGGCTACTTTGTCACCGTAAGGTCGGGAATCACCACGGTTGCGACCGGAACGGTTGCTGCGACTGACTCTACAACTCAGGTTGACTTTACGAATGGTTCGATACTAAACGGCAGTACCTACACGGTGGACTTGGCGACTGTGAATGCTGGTGGAAATGTCACGGCTGGTGCTACAAGTGTCGCCTCAGCTAGTTCCTCTTTCACAGCT
>DBZV01000165.1:21596-22774 GCA_002311865.1 Dehalococcoidia bacterium UBA1151 | reverse complement strand
CGAGTTTCACAGCTGTGGGACGGCCAGCAGCTCCTGCAGGTTTGCATATTGCAGCCGGTAACGGCTCGATCACCGCTTCGTGGAACCGGGTGACGACTGACGCGAGTGGTAACGCACTGCTAAACGCGGTGTCCTCTTACTCTGTGACGTCGATTCCATCTGGCCCGAATCAGCCGGTAGTGAAGAACACCGGACTGACAGATGCCGTCCAGTCGGTGACCTTGACGGGCCTGACTAACGGGACTTCTTACCAGTTCAATGTGTTCGCAAGTAACTCTGACGGAAATAGTGACTTCGCAACATCCACTGCGGCTACGCCTGAGAGCGCCGCTCTTGATAGCGTGACTCTGGGTCTGAACGCTTTCACCATCTCGGCGAATGGGACCCATCGATTTACGGCAACCCCACTTACTGCTAGTGGTGGGACGCCGCCTAACGTGACGATCACGTTCTCGGTTTCCGGTGGTGGGTCTATTGATGCCAACACTGGTGTCTACACGGCCCCGGACGCTGCAGGTACTGCTACCGTGACGGTTACGGCTAGCCAGTCTGGGACGGGCGCCTCGGCGACCGACTCCGTGACTGTGACGGTGCTGGCACCGCCGCCTGCCGCGACCCCAACGCCAGAGCCAGTGAACCCACCGGGTCCTGTCCCAACGCCTCCGCCGCCAGATAATGTAGGTGGTGGAACTACGGTCATTACACCGGTAGAAGGTGGAACGGTTTCAACTGAAGACGGCAGCGTGTCGATCTCGATCAAGCCGGGTTCTGTTACCGAGTTTGTCGCTATTGACGTCTCACCAATTCAGGCGGCATCCGTACCTGAAGTGCCAGCGGCACTGCAAATGAGGGTGAACACTGATGGTGTGGTGGACATCACGTTCAAGGACGCTGATGGCAATCCGATCGACAACTTCGTTTCAAACCGTGCAATCACCGTGACGGTGAGATTCACGGATGCTGAAGCTGCTGATGCGGGTGGTGCAAACAACCTTGTCATCATGAAATACGATGAGAACGTAGGAGCCTGGTCCAAGTTGACCACGACGGTTGACCTGTTCAACAAGACGTTGAGCTCACAGGTGAAGACGTTCAGCTTGTTCGCCGTTGGTATTCCAGGGGTTCTTGTACAGCCACAGCCTACGGCGACGGCGACGGCGACGGCGACTGTAGCACAG
>DBZV01000165.1:4619-21523 GCA_002311865.1 Dehalococcoidia bacterium UBA1151 | reverse complement strand
CCTACGGCGACGGCGACTGTAGCAGCTGGTTTGCCAACCGCTACTCCGAGGACAGACGTCGTTCTCCCGGCGACGGGCGACGTAGCACCGGGCGCTGGTGCCATCATGGGCTTCATCGTGCTGGGTCTGCTCTTCGTAACATCCGGTGTGGCGATTGTTCGCCGACGCCAGGTGGCGAGGGCTCGCAGCTAGAAGTTCAGGTAAAGAAGGTTCTCCTTCTGAACCATAGAAAGTAGATACGTAAGAGGGGACCCATGCGGGGTCCCCTCTTCGATTAACCTCGGTATGATTCAGAACGCATGAACTATTCCCCTGGATATGGCAGATTGAAAGCGCTCGGTGCTTATGTGAGCGCCGATGGCGTTGTACTTGGCGCTGCATCTGCCGGACTACTGTCGTTCGCCCTTTACGTATCGACGATGGCCCGCGGGATCACCTGGCGCAATCTTGGTGCCGATGGCGGCGACCTGTTGACCGCCGCGTTCACGTGGGGAATCCCCCATCCCAGCGGCTATCCCACCTACTTACTTGGCCTTCGGGGATTCTCTGGACTAATACCATTTGGGGACGAGGCCCTGATCGGCAACCTTTTCTCGGTGACACTGGGCGGGTTGTCTGTTGCGTTTATTTTTCTCGCGACACACCGCTTGATCGGACTTGTTGGATCAATGCGATATCTTTCAGCGCACGCGAAATGGCTCAGCGCGTTCGTTGCAGCGCTGGCTGTAGGCGCATCCAGAGAATTGTGGTCGCAGTCGACGATCACCGAGGTGTACGCGCTGAATGGTCTCTTCGTGTCGGTGCTCTTGTATGGCTTGATAACTATGTACAGAGACCACGAAATGGGACGAGACCGACCACTTCTGCGTATTAGCCTGGCCCTGCTGCTGGGGCTTGGATTGGGAAACCATCTGACACTCGCCATGTTGGCATTCCCTCTGGTTGTGTGGAGTTACACATGGGAGAACGATCGAGACAGCCGCATGCGATTGTTGCGTGACTGGCGGGTTCCCGCGGCGCTTGTGGTTGGCCTGTCTGTATACCTCTACGCGCCGCTGGCCTCTTCTCAATCACCGCTACTGAACTGGGGTCATCCAGAGAACGCTGATGGCTTCTGGTGGATGTTGAGCGGATCAATCTATCAGTCGTACCAGTTTGGGATTGAAGGGTCGCAGATCCCTGTGCGCTTATCTGAGATCGCTGAAATAGCCCTGGCACAGTACGCGTTTGTCGGCATCGTTCTGGCAATTGTTGGTGCCACATTCGTTTACGAACTTGGGCGTGGCTTTCTGATCGCGTCAGCGGCCAGCGGGATGCTCGTAATCAGCTACGCGGTTGGTTACGATACGGTCGACTCGTTCCTGTACCTAATTCCGATCTTCATGCTGCTTGGCGTATTCGCTGGTGTGGGGATGGCTGGGCTGTTATCAGCGGTTCAACGTACAGCCACCGCGCGCGGCCTGATCGAGTGGCCTCGATGGCGGGATGGCCTCATTGCCGTGGCCATTCTTGCTGCAGTACCTGGGTTCTCGGTGTTCGCGAACTACAGCGAGTTAGATTTGAGTGATGATCGAGAAGCACAACAGTACGCAGTGGACTCCTTCATGACCGCTGGTCGAGGCTCCGTGATCCTGGCAACGGAGGCCGGCCCCATATTCAGTCTCTGGTACCAGACCTATGTCGCGGCGCCTGAGGCCGATGTTCTGGTTATCTCTGTGCCGCATCTGCAGTACGACTGGTACTGGGATGATATTCGTGCCCAGGCGCCTGATCGCGTGCCTGAGGAACGGCCAGAGAAGTTCTTCGACAGGAACAGAGCTATCATCGACTATAACCTTGGGACGAGAGCCGTCTGGGTGGCAGGGAAGACCGATCTCTATGAGGGGAACTATCATCTGGAAGAACGCGGGCCAATCCGCCGCGTTCTCCCCTGATCCCCTGACCTGAGGAGCCCGCGCCTTCTTCGACTACTCCAGTGAAGCCAGAAGGCGCTGTGCCCGCTCCACCACCGGTGTATCGATCAGGTCACCGTCCAGCGTGGTTGCGCCACTCCCCCTGCTGGTAGCTTCATCCCACACTTCAAGAACCTTTCGGGCGTACTCAACCTCCTCTTCTGATGGGGAGTAAACACGCCGAATGGTATCGATTTGCGATGGATGGATAGCGCACTTCCCGGTGAAGCCCAATCGGCGAGCAAACTGCGCCTCACGCTCAAGTCCTGCTTGATCGCGATACGTCACGTAAGGTGTGTCCAGTGCCTGGATCCCGCCGGCCTTCGCGGCGATCGCCACCGCTGATCTTGGGTAGACAAGTCCAATCTCTTCAGCAGGATCTGAGTTTCTCCCCCGTGGCATCTCCATGTCCGCGGTGAAGTCATCGGCGCCAAACGCGATCCATTGGACTCGAGGACTGGCGGCTACGATCTCTGTGACATTCATGATTCCGGCTGCAGTCTCTATCCAGAGGAACAGAAAAGTTGAGCCGCGCGCGGTTCCCGAATCTTGCTCGGCATCAAGCAGAAATCGGTCCAGCACTTGAATCGCTTCCGGTGTTCGTATCTTTCCCACGCTGATGCCTGTGATGCCGCGTCCCACTACCGCCTCGATATCCGCTTGAGTGTGACCGGATTCCAACGAGTTGACGCGGGGAATGATTGGAATGCCAAGCTGCGTCATCGCCGGGAGGGCATCTGCTACCGTTTGGCGTGCGTTTGCTTTCTCATCCGGTGGCACGGAGTCTTCCATGTCAGGGACGAACGCATCGGGAAAGTATCGATCGGCTTTCCCAAGCATGTCGCGACGATTTCCCGGAATGAAGAGAACATTTCTCAATCTGGGTGGTTTGAAACTACTAGGCTGCAAACGGTCCGCCAATCTTGCCTGTGCTGCGGCGTAAGGGGTCGGTTTCCAGAGGATGACAGGATATATGCTGAAGCTTTCAAACGGTGCTCTCCGTGGGAATTGGACGTGACTGAATCGTTCACGGTGATTGGTATCCCTGGAATACCCGATATCGAGCCAGGTGATGAACTTGCAGACCTCATCTGTGAGGCTGCTGCTCCTATCGGGGTAGAGCCAGGCGACATCTTGGTTGTCGCCCAGAAAGTGGTGTCAAAAGCGGAAGGGGCCATCGCTGCGCTGCGGGATGTTTCACCATCTGAAGAGGCAATACGCGTTGCCGATGCGACCGGCCACACTCCGGCGCTTGTCGAGCTAATACTTAGCCAGTCGAACCGTATCGTCCGGATGGATCAGGGCGTGTTGATCACTGAGACGATTCACGGATTCGTGTGCGCGAATGCCGGGATAGATGCATCCAACGTGTTGGGCGACGGTGTGGTCACACTCTTGCCGGTGGACGCTGATGTATCGGCGTCTGGAATCAGGCGGGCGCTCGAAGCGAGGTTTGGCAGCCGCATTGGGGTAATCGTGTCAGACAGCTTCAATCGGCCGTGGCGAATGGGAAGCGTGAACGTGGCCATCGGCGTCTCCGGTTTCTACCCCTTGGGTGACTACCGAGGGCAATCTGACGATCATGGAGTGCCGCTAAAGTCGACTATGGTATCCATAGCCGATGAAATCGCATCCGCCGCACAACTGGTGATGGGCGAGTTTGGGCGCGTCCCGGTAGCAATAGTGCGTGGACTGGAGATGACGGTTGGGGCCAGGGACGATAATGAAAACGGAAACGGGCAGGCGCTATTGCGTGACGCCGAGCGCGATCTGTTCCGTTAGATCTAGCGCTTCTTGCTCGCGGCGTTTTCTTCCGCCTGAGAACCGTTTTGAGGGTTGTGCTTTTTCCGATGGTCCCATGAACTTATTTCGTACGAATTTTTGAACTCGCGGCTTTCACCACACACGCCGCAAACACCGTATGAGGTGGGGCCGTTTGGCGGCTCAATTCTCCACTGATGCACGCAAATAGAGTCTGGATTTGTCCCGTTTATATCAGGGCTATTCTTTTGCTTGTGAGATTTGAAGCGCATAGTAATGGCAGTCCAGTACTGGGTGATCTCGCGCCAGATAGCACCGTGCATTAGGGCCATAAGCGGTAACATCTATTGGTCCGCCTGCAACTGTTGATACGAACAGTCGCTTTTGGTGGACCTAATGTGCGCCATCTGAAAGTTTGTTTAGCGTTGCAAAACACCCGTTCTGAAATCCTGAGGCTCATCCAACTGGGCAGTCATAAAACGGTCTCGGAACTTTCAATTAAGCTTGAAATGGCTCCTGCGACGGTCCGGCGGCACCTGGGTATCCTTCAGCGCGATGGGATGCTGGATTTCGAGGAAAAACGTGAAGGCGCTGGCCGACCGGAGCATGTGTTCCGGTTAACGCCTGAAGGCTTTGAAACTGGCCCCCGTGAGTACGATCTTCTCCTGGCCGACATGATCAATGAGGTCTCAGATCTCACAGCCGAGCAGCTCAGTGGCAAGAGCGGCAGCCAGGTAATTACGCAAGTATTTGAATCGATGGCTGATCGGGTTGTCAGTGTCGCAATGGCGGATGATACCCGGCCTCCCATCGTCAAGCTGACAGAGTTGTTGAAAGTTCGGCATTACGATCCGAAGGTGGTTGCTGAGAACGGTACGTTCAAGATCCAACTCAACAACTGTCCTTACCGTTCCGCCGCGATGTCAAATCCCGTCATCTGCTCATTTGACTCCAGGCTTATTTCCAGTGTGATGGGTGCAGAGAGTCTGAGGTCAGAAAGTGTGCGGGACGGGTTCGGCTGTTGTCTCTATGAGATTGAAGCGAGCCAAATACCAGCTTCAACACCTGTCCATGATGCATAGAAAGTCCGGGCACATTGACAAAGATCATGCGCGGATAAATACTTCTCTTTAACAACTGAATTAGTAGCTTGCCCGGTGTCCCGACTTGTCGGGATGAAAAGGGAAAGCGGTGAAAATCCGCTACGGTCGCGCCACTGTGATCAGAGCAGTTCCGTCAAGTGCCACTTTCCGTGAAAGCGGGTAGGAATGGCGGCGGAAGCATCCTCTGTAAGTCAGGAGACCTGCCAGCAAGCCTGAGTATTGGCTCCCCGCGTCAGGGAGAACCTCGGCAACCGTGGCAATTGCTCCGCCTCCGAATTCACCCCTGACCTCGTAGTCAGGGGTATTTTAATTGACCGTTAGCGGGTTTATATTCAGCCGAGAGCAGATTCGGCGGACATCCCTGTCCAGAAGACTGGCTCTGGGTGTGACAGGCTGCGGCGTCCTGCTGATAATTCTGATGGTGATCGCTGTTTCTGTTGGCCCGGTTGACCTGTCTACCCGAGACTCCATGACCGGCCTTCTTGAAGCGGTGGGAATTGGCGATTCATCGGCAACAGTCACTGAGCAGCTCGTAATCGAGCGCATACGCCTACCCCGAATCATTCTCGCCATGCTGGTTGGGGCGGCACTTGGAATCTCAGGCGCGGCAATGCAGTCGCTATTTCGGAACCCACTGGCCGACCCAGGCATCATCGGCGTTTCCTCAGGTGGAGCGTTGGGCGCGGTGATCGCAATCTCAATTGGCGCGCAGGCGGCCTCAGGCATATTCCTCCCCCTTTTCGCCTTCGTCGGAGCGTTCGCGGCAACCGCTCTCGTCTACGGAATCGCGTCCACCGGCGGCCGTACTTCCATGGCCACTCTTTTGCTCGCTGGCGTCGCGGTTAGCTCGTTCCTTGGCGCAATCGTCTCAGGAATAATCACGTTCACCTCAAACAGCGATATCCAGCGCGAGATTATCTTCTGGCTGGCCGGCGGATTCGACTCTGCAGGGTGGGATGACGTGCAGATCTCGCTTCCACTTATATTGGCCGGTGTATTAATCGTCATCGCCAACTCAAGAGAGCTGAATCTGTTGATGCTGGGCGACGATGAAGCATCCTCACTAGGCGTGCGTACAACGGCCACCAGAGTGATTCTGCTGGTTGGCGCAACGCTGGCCACGGGCACCGCAGTGGCCTTCAGCGGCACGATCGCATTCGTTGGACTTGTTGTGCCGCACATGCTGCGCCTGGTGTTGGGGCCGGACAACAGGGTTCTGCTGCCCCTCAGCGCGCTGGGAGGCGCGGCATTCATGCTGGGCGCTGACACCATCGCCCGCACACTGGTGACCCCCTCAGAAGTACGCGTTGGGATTATCACCGCATTTATCGGAGCCCCGTTCTTCCTGTTCCTGCTAGCGCGGAACAGAGCAAGAGCGGAGGCGCTTTAGGTTGAACAAGGAGATTAGATTGAAGTTCAAGTTATTCAGATCGCCGATCATCGCGCTCGCGGCGTTCGCCATTTTCACCGTTGCCATTGCGTGCGGGTCTGAGGACGTTGTCGCTCCGGCCGCTTCCGCCCCAACACCCGAAATCAACGTTCCCAGCCCATGGGACATCGACGCCATCGTTGACCCCACAAACTTCGGCTGGCCGCGTGTATTGCAGCTTGGGGATGAGCGAATCACCATTGATGCACCGCCTCAACGCCTGCACACACTCTCTCTGGGCCACGATGAGATTGTGGTCGCACTTGTGGGCGCTGAAGGCCTGGTCGGCATTGGCAGCTTCACCGCAAATGAGACCTACTCCAACGTAGCGGGGGAAGTTCAGGCGCTACCGAAGGTGAAACGAGATGCAGAAGAAGTTGTTTCACTCAACCCGGACCTCGTGATCGCCAGCAAGTTCACCAAGGAGGATCTCGTCGACGCGATCAGGGGCACCGGCATCCAGGTTGTGCGAACGGAGCTTGAGAGCTCCGGTGAGGGGCATGAGACCAACATACGGACACTTGCCTACATGCTGGGTGCGGAAGATCGTGCGGAAGATTTGATTGCGCAGATTCAGTCTCGAATCGGCTTTGTGCAGGCGAGCGTTGCAGACGCAGGAAACGCCACAAAGCTCGGCGTCTTGTCGATCGCCAAGTTCTCCGATTCCATTTCGGCAGCAGGTGGCGACTCAACCGAAGGTGGGATCATTGAGCAGGCGGGCGGCGAAAACGTTGCGGGCACTTCAGGCATCGATGGACACGAAACGATCTCCATCGAGAGCATCATCGCAATGAATCCCGACGTGATCGTCATCACCCAACCTGATCCCGGCGCAACGGATCTCGCCGATCTGTTGAAGGCTGAGCCGGCCCTGGCGAATGTCCCCGCCATTGCGAACGACAAGATCATGCTGGGCGATCCCCGCTACTTCACAACACTCTCTCACTGGAACGTGAGAGGTATAGAAGACCTGTCAGCAGTTCTGTTCCCTGAGCAGTACGCTGGCGTCACGTTTGGGGGCTTTGAGTAGTTGGTACTGACCGTCGAATCGCATCATCCACCAGCGGACAATCCTGCCCCGCAGAGTCCGTTACTCCGTGTCGCGGACCTGCGGGTCGAACTCGGCCGGACGCTTGCTGTCGATGGTGTTTCCTTCTCTGTGAATCCGGGTGAGATGGTTGGGATCATTGGCCCGAACGGCTCAGGCAAAACGACCACTCTCAGGGCCGTATCAGGGCTGATTGAGCCGGAATCCGGTAGTGTTGAGCTGTCTGGTGTGCAACTGGACAAATTTGACGCGCGTGCCAAGGCAAAAAAGATCGCCTATCTGCCGCAGTCTAGCGGTCACGGAATGTCGTTCACCGCGATGGAGATCGCCCTCATGGGGCGGTATCCCCATCTGGGCAGATTCCAGGTGGAGGGCGAGAACGACCGAAAAGTCGCCCTGGACGCCCTGAAACGCACGGGGGTAGAAGAATTTGCGGATCGGCAACTCGGCGATATGTCCGGCGGGGAGCGTCAGCGCGTCTTGATCGCCCGATCACTGGCGCAGGAACCGGAACTGCTTCTGCTGGATGAACCTACCGCCAGTCTCGATCTGAAGCACCAGATCGAGCTCATGGCGCTGGTTCACGCCGAAGCTGCGGCAGGCATGGGTACCGTAGTCGTCCTCCACGACGTAAGTCTAGCCGCCCGTCACTGTGACCGGCTGGTGCTGCTGGATCGCGGAAAACTGATCGCGGATGGCACCCCTGCTGAAGTTCTGACAGCCGACAATCTTGCACGCGTGTTTGAAGTTGAGGCTACTATCGAAATCGACGAATTGAACGGCCGACCGTATGTCCGGCTGATTGGGCCGGTGAGGCAATCGAATGACCACAAGAAATAGACGTCCGCGCCCCGATCCCGAACGTCCGAAGCGTATTCGCAAAGGACTGGTCATCATCAACACGGGTGATGGCAAGGGGAAGAGCACCGCTGCGTTTGGAGTAATGACCCGGGCCTGGGGACGTGACATGAAGGTGTCCGTAATCCAGTTCATCAAGCAGCCAAAGGGCCAGTACGGCGAGCAGCTCGCGGCCGAGAAGATGGGCATCGAAATGATCGCAACCGGCAAAGGCTTCACGTGGGAGTCTGAGGATCTCGCTGATGATGCGTCGGCAGCGGCAGCAGGCTGGAAACTGGCCTCTGAGAGGATTCTCTCGGGCGACTACGATCTCGTGATCCTGGATGAGATCACATACCCGATTCGCTACGGTTGGATCGACATCAACGACGTGATCGATGTGCTCCGGCGACGGCCTGAGATGGAGCATGTGGTGCTGACAGGCCGGGACGCCCAGCCTGAGTTGATTGAGTATGCCGATCTGGTCACGGAGATGAAACAGATTAAGCACCCGTATGCGGATCAGGGAATCAAGGCGCAGCGAGGCGTGGAGTTTTAGCTTGAACTCGGTAGCGATACCTGCGTTAGACGCGGCCGCGATTGAGGCGGCAACGGCGCGCCAGGATTCGCTAACCAAGCCGCAGGGTAGCCTTGGCCGTCTGGAGGAAGTGGCGATCCAGTTGGCCGGAATCCAGGCCACCGCTCGACCCAATGTCGACGCCAAATGGATAGTCGTGGCCGCTGCCGACCACGGTGTCACGGCGCAGGGTGTGAGCGCGTTCCCGGCCGAGGTAACGCCGCAGATGGTGGCCAACTTCCTGGGTGGTGGAGCCGCGATCAATGTGCTTGCAAAGACCGTCGGCGCGGAGGTGATGATCGTCGATTGTGGCGTCGCGGGTGAGATCCCCGGCCCCACCGCGGGTCTCGTCAACCGGAGTCAGGGGCGCGGGACGGCTGATTTCACAACGGGTCCGGCAATGTCGCTGGAACAGGCAGATGAGGCAATCGATTCTGGTCGTCAGGTAGCTGGTGACCTTGCCACTATGGGGGCGCAGCTGATCGCCCCCGGCGAGATGGGCATCGGCAACTCGACATCAGCCGCGGCGATCACAGCTGTCATGACCGGCCGCGACGTGACGACCGTGGCCGGGCGCGGCACTGGCATCGATGATGAAGGCCTGAGCCGAAAGATCGACGCGATCACCCGTGGGGTGGCGAAGAATCAGCCGTCCGCAGACGACCCGTGGGGCGTACTCTCGGCGGTCGGAGGATTCGAGATCGGATTTATCGCCGGCCTGATGCTTGGTGCGGCCAGTCACCGCATCGCGATCGTGCTGGACGGATATATCGCAACCTCGGCCGCCTTGCTTGCCTCGCAGATCGAACCCATCGTCACCGCCTACATGATTGCTGGTCACAGGTCTGTTGAGCCGGGGCACGGCATCGCCCTGGAGCACCTTGGCTTGCGACCACTGCTGGAACTGGACATGCGGCTGGGAGAAGGTTCTGGCGCCGCACTGGCGATGTCCGTCATCGCCGCCGCGGTGAACCTCCACAACGGCATGGCGACGTTTGCGGAAGCGTCCGTCTCGGATCGCGACAGCTAGCTGATGAGTTCCTTTATCGCTGCTGTCAGATTTCTTACTGTCGTTCCAATTGGCGGCCGCACCGCTGACGACCCGCGAGCAGTTGCTACGTCACCCGCCTTCTTCCCTCTCGTCGGCCTGGCGATTGGCCTGAGCCTCGCTGGCATTGATCTTGGACTCATTCAGGTGCTTCCGGGAGGCATCAGTGCGGCAATTGTTGTCGCAGCGATGATTGCCGTCACCGGTGCATTGCACCTGGATGGCCTCGCTGACGCGACAGACGGCCTTTTCGGTGGCAAGACGGCCGAACGGCGACGGGAAATCATGAAAGATCCAGCGATCGGCGTGTTCGGGGCATCTGCGGTTGGCGCCGTCCTCCTGATCAAATGGACGGCAATCTCAGAGTTGGATTCCTGGGAGCGATTCGCAGCGCTCGCAATCGCACCAATGCTCGGTCGAGCAGCCGCGCTGCTGTTGGTACGAGCGTTTCCTTACACTGACTCAGCTGGCCTGGGCAGCCTGTACGAGCGCCCGGGCGTGGCAGCCCTGTGGCTACCATTCGTCTTTGCTATCGCAGTCAGCGCGATTGTTTTTGGTGCATGGGCCGCGATGATCGTTGTCCCTGTTGCCATCGCCACATATCTGTTCGGAATGTTCGCGGCATCCAGACTGAGCGGCAAACTAACCGGTGACATCTACGGAGCATCCAGCGAAATTGGTGAGGTAGTCACGCTGATCATCATTGTTGGGCTCTTCCAAAACGGAGCCGGACTCTGGACCTTCTGGGGGTAGCAGTTTGCTGATCAAGCTTGCGGTGCTTGGAGTTGCCCTCGCGTGGGACCGGCTCCTTGGTGAGCCGCCAACAAGAATCCACCCGGTGGTTGGAATGGGCAAAGTCACAGACGCCGCCATGTCATCAGGCATATCCGGAAATCCGCAACGTGACCGATTCACCGGCGCAGCACTCGCAGTGGGTCTGCCGCTGGCGGTGCTGGCAGCAACCTCGCTGGCAGAGCGAGGACTGGGCAAGCTGGGGACGGTGGCCAGCATTATCGGCGGCGCATTCCTGCTGAAAAGCACGTTCGCGATCAGGTCCATGGACGATGAGGTGACCGCGGTATCGGACGCGCTGAAGGAAGGCGACGTTGAAGAGGCAAGAGCTAGCCTTTCGCGCATAGTTTCAAGAGATACTGCTGGGTACCGAGATGATCAAGTGGCGTCAGCCGCGATATCGTCGGTGAGCGAAAACGTGACGGATAGCGCTGTTGGTCCGCTGCTCATGTACGGCCTATTTGGGCTACCCGGTGCAATGACGTATCGGGCAATCAACACACTGGACACGATGGTTGGGTACCAGGATCATCGGCGCCACTTTGGCGAGGCGTCCGCTCGGCTGGACGATGTGGTTAACTTGGTGCCGGCAAGGGTCTCTGGCGGCATTGTGGTGGCAGCTGCGGCAGCGAGCGGGATGGACGCGAAGAACGCCGCCAGGACAATGATCGATGAACATGAGCGCACGCCCAGCCCCAATGGCGGATGGCCGATTGGTGCGGCCGCGGGAGCACTTGGCGTGGAGGTGGAAAAGTTGGGCGAGTACAGTCTGGGACCGGCCGGAGTGAGGCCCGATCACGCGGATGTCGATCGCAGTCTAAAGCTGTTCAAACGTGCAGCACTGATCGGCGCGGCAGTGGCCGCCGGCCTGATCGTGGCCAAGCGATGATTCGCCTGATCTTGATCCGCCACGGTGAGACCGACTGGAACGTTGAAGGTCGGATGCAGGGACAGAAAGATCGCCCATTGAACGCGCGCGGTCTCAAGCAAGCGGAACTTACGGGCGAGTTCGTGCGCGCTCACTTCCAGCCAGAGATCGTCTGGTCCAGCGACCTGGCACGCTGCGTCTCCACAGCCGAGGCCCTTGGGTATGAATTCCAGACGTCAGAACTCCTGCGGGAGATCAACTACGGCACGCTTGAAGGAAAGACCTGGGCGGAGACATCAGAGGCGGAGCAGGTGGAGTCCGCAGAATATGGTTCTGATCCCTATCACCAGATGGCCGGCGGCGAGAGCAGAGCCGATCTGGTGAAACGGGCGGCTGAATTCATGGCAGAGTCCCAGATCACAGATATTGATGGGGATGCGGTCATCGTCGGGCATGGCGCAGCGCTGTCGGGGATGCTCGCTCACCTGCTCGATCTGCCACCACAGGCCTGCTATAAGTTTCAGCTTGAGAACGCCAGCGTAACCACGCTCAACATCACGCCAGAGCTCACTCGGCTGGCGTCACTCAGCATTGCGGCGCACCTGGAATCGGCGAACCGGGAATAGATCATGTCTGCAACGATCATGGTTCAGGGCACATCATCGTCCGTCGGCAAAAGCGTCATTGCCGCCGGTCTGTGCCGCATATTCCTGCAAGACGGCATGTCCGTTGCTCCATTCAAGGGCCAGAACATGTCCAACAACTCATTCGTCACCCCAGAAGGTGCTGAGATTGGACGAGCGCAGGCGATGCAGGCCGCGGCATGTCGGATACCCCCATCGTCTGCAATGAACCCGGTGCTGTTGAAACCGGAGGCCGACCACCGATCGCAGGTTGTGCTGAACGGGAAGGCAACCGGTTCGCTGAACTCGAAGGAGTGGCGCAATAAGAAGCCGGAGTTGTGGGACGCTGTGGCCGCAGGCTTGGAGAAGCTGCGCGGAGAGTATGACGTGGTGGTCATCGAAGGCGCCGGCAGCCCGGCCGAAGTGAACCTGCGGGCCAGCGATATTACGAATATGCGAGTCGCCGTCCATGCCAACTCGCCGGTACTGCTGGTCGGCGATATTGATCGCGGTGGTGTATTTGCATCGCTGCTTGGAACGCTGGAGCTGCTTGAGCCGAAAGAGCGCAAGTTAGTGCGAGGTCTCATCATCAACCGATTCCGCGGCGATCGCGCGGTCCTTGAGCCGCTGCCAGCCATGATCGAAGAACGCACGGGCGTATCGGTGTTGGGCGTGGTGCCGTACTTCACCGATATCGCACTACCAGAAGAAGATGCCGTAGCGTTAGATCATCGAGTGGATCGACAGGCGGACGACGGAGATCTGATTGTGGCAGTCGTGCGATTCCCACGAGTCAGCAATTTCGACGATTTCGATCCGCTTGAGCGAACGCCGGGCGTGCACGTGCGATTTATCGATAGCCCACACGAACTGATTGGCGTTCACTTGATCGTGCTGCCCGGTACCAAGAGCACCATCAGTGATCTCCGGTGGATGCGTGAACGTGGCCTTGATTCGGCGGTGATCGCGGCCACCAACCGTGGCGTGCCGGTAATCGGGATCTGCGGTGGCTATCAGATGCTTGGTGAAACGATCACCGACGCCTCGGGAGTCGATCTACCGGCCGGTGGGAGTGAGTCCGGGCTGGGATTATTGTCCGTGCAGACCGCGTTTGAGAGCGTGAAGTCGACGCGCCAGGTGCACTTCAAGATGAACGGCGGCCCTGGTTTGCTCGCTGGAGCATCGGGTATCGAGGGCGTTGGATATGAGATCCACATGGGCGTGACATCGCCCGTAGAGGGCGCCTGTCCTCAAACTACACAGTATATGCGTCACGGCACTGATCTTGAGCGCTCCGGGGCGGTGAACGCTGACGGAAACGTGCTTGGAACCTACGTCCACGGCCTGTTCGATACCGCCGAAGTTCGCAGCGCGATACTGGCGAATGTGACCTCCGCAGCGGGCATTCCTCCACTGGTCGGTGTTGACGACTATTCGCTGGACACAGAGTTGGATAAGCTAGCGGACCACCTGCGTGTCAGTTTGGATATGAGCGCGATTTACGGGATGATTGGGCGATAAGTTTGTTCATCGGATTGATGCCAAGGTGGCATTCAAACACAGCCCATCTCTCACTGGGCCAAGATCGCCACATCCGTCATCCTGAGGAGGGAGGCTCCGGGACCGACGTGAGGACCGCATCTTCCGGCGGCAGGCGGCGTGGGCGCTATATCGAGACTGTGACGTTAGATTCGACGCTCGGGATGAGGTCCTCACGGTCCGCAAAGCCAGCCCTCAGGACGACGGATGGAGTTAGCGTGATGGAGGGAATTTTTATTACGTAAAGGCATAGCCATGGCTGCCGAACTGATATTTGTAACCGGCGGCGTACGCTCCGGCAAGAGCGACTGGGCGTTGCGCGAGGCTTCGCGCCTGGCTGAAGATCGCCCAGTCATATTCATAGCGACCGCCAGCGTAGATCCGTCTGATCTCGACCTCGAAGAACGAGTGGAGAAACACAGGGCAAATCGGCCTGACTACTGGGTCACGCTGGAAGCGGACACAGATCTCGGCAGTGTCGTGACCGATGCCGCTCAACGATCCAGAACTGTGCTGGTCGACGATCTAACGCAGTGGGTGAGTCGATTGCTGTTAGATGCCGGTGAAGACGATGTGAAAGAGTTCCGACTAATGGCGGAACTGGGCGTTGAAGCAGCTCTTTCGGGGCTGATTTCGGCGCTTGAATTATGCGGCGCAAAGGTGATTGTTGTGAGTGGCGAAGTTGGCGCTGGCGTCGCGCCACCAACGCGGCTGGGCAACGTGTTCGCAGACTTGCTGGGCATGGTGAATGCCCGGGTTGCTGAGCGGGCCGACCGCGCGATCTTGATGGTGAGCGGGCTTCCGGTGGTCCTCAAGGGATAGGCGGCCAATCGGGATTGTCCTGGTGCGCGCTGATCCGGTTCACAGAACGTTCCATCCAACGTAATGCCCACATTCCCCGCACTGTCACCCTGAGGCGGGAGGTTCCGTCCGCCTGAGGCGGATGAGGGTCTCTGCCAGTTGTGAATCAGGTTTGAGGAAGATCAATCAAACAGGGTACGAGTGGGCTGAAAGTAGGAATTTAGCGAAGATGAACCACTTGCTCATTCCACGCCGGCAAATGCCATCACGTCACTGCGCTCCTCAGGGTGACAGTGTGATGTGCAGGGCTCACACGAGGATAAGAATGCGTTATCAGCGGACCCCCGCGGGCAGTGTGAAAGTTTTCGCAAATCAATAGAATAAGCAGGTGCAGGCGGACTGCTACCAGATCTGGCCAGAGACATTTGCCAGAGATAAGTGAGGGAGTTGGCCGCAAGGCCGCACACAAAGATGGTTGAACAGGAATCCAGTTCTCAGCCCATAATCGAGGCCTCCAGCATCGATAAGTTCTACCGCACGGCCAGCGATACAGTCCACGCCCTGCGCAGCGTTAGCCTCCAGGTGCAAAAGGGCGAAATCGTCGCCGTCATGGGCCCCTCGGGTTGTGGCAAGACGACGCTCCTGAACTGCTTATCAGGTCTCGACGGCATTGATGCCGGAGATGTCCAGATCAATGGCCAGTCCCTGAGCGAACTCACAGACGACGAGCTGTCCGAGTACCGCGCCCGCTCCATGGGCTTTGTTTTTCAGACGTTTAATTTGCTGCCTGTATTGAGCGCGCAGGAGAACGTGGAACTGCCGCTTCTGGTAGCCGGAGTTAGCAGCAAGAAGGCGAGCATTATCGCGCTGGAGAAGCTGGATCAGGTTGGAGTTGTTGACTGGGCGCATCACAAGCCCGCAGCGCTTTCAGGCGGTCAGCGACAGCGCGTAGCCGTGGCTCGCGCACTGGCGAATGAGCCGGCAATCGTTTGGGCAGATGAGCCAACCGGAAACCTGGACACGGATAACGAGCGGGAGATCATGGGTCTCATTACACAGCTAAATCGCGATAATCAACAGACGTTCGTGCTGGTAACTCACTCAGATGACGTTGCCAAATCTGCCCGACGAATTGTGCGGATGAGAGATGGCGAGATCATTGAGGACGCGCAGCGCACCCAGGCCGCTGACTAGCCCGCATGAATGAACTATTTGGCGTAATCCCAATGAGGCCGCTGGCCTTCGGGATGGCACTTACCCTTGTGATTATTCTCACCCTAATCACCGCATCGGCCCTTCGCAACCGTGTTTTCTTGAAGCTCGCGCTGCGCAACATCCCTCGCCGCCCGGCCCAGACGACACTGATTGTGGTTGGGCTGATGCTCAGTACCATGATTATCGCTGCGTCACTTGGAGTTGGAGACACAATCACCAACTCCATCCGGTCTTTCGTCGTTATCGATGGCCTTGGCCACACGGACGAAACCATCAGGTCGCCAACACTCGCCTTCCTTGGTGACGATTATCTCGACCAGTCCGATCTCGATCTCGTTCACGCTGCGACCGACGGAGACGATCGCATCGACGGCGTGATGGCGCTGATCGTCGAGAGATTGCCAATAACCAGCCCGAAGTCGGGCCGTACCGAAGCACGCGCCGACGTACGTGGTGTCGATATCGACGGCGCGGCCGATTTCGGTGAACTGACGTCTATAGATGGTGCGAATGTCACCCTCGGTCAACTCGCTCTGGGCGAGATCTACATCAACGTCGACACCGCCAATAACATCGACGCCGTTGCCGGGGACAGTGTGATCATCGTCACCCCCACCGGCCGCCATGACTTCGTCGTGCGGGCTGTACTTGAGCGCGGAGGTCTCGCATCTACAGATCCACGCGTGCTCATGGGCCTTCCGGAGATGCAGCGAATCATGGACCGGGAAGGCCAATTCAACAGAGTAGATATCTCCAACCGCGGTGATGTCCTGGGCGGGTTGGAACTATCTGACGATGTGACCGACGATCTCAGGCTCAAGTTCCTTCGACCTGACATCGCCGATGAACTGTTTGAGGTCCTCAAGGGCGATGTGATCGCCGATGCCATCGATACCCGTCTGGAAACGGCGGAGATATCTGGCGGACTTGCCGATGATCTGAGCGAGTTGGCGGAAGAGTTGAGGAAGCCCGACCGCAGCGACCGGTTCGCCGTGCTAATGGCGGACGATGGCGTGGCTGTTTCGGTGGTGGCCGGATTGGAAGAAGCCGGATTCCACGAGCAAGCCCTTCAGGCGCTTCCGCTCGCGCTGGAACTGCCCTTGCTGCGAGTCTCGGATATCAAATCGTTCCTAGTTGAACTTGCAGAACTCTTCGGCACTATCTTCACTCTGTTCTTCATGATCTTCGGATCATTCTCCATCATCGTTGGGTTGTTGCTCATCTTCCTTGTCTTCGTGATGCTTGCGAGTGCAAGAGAGCAGGAGATGGGGATGGCGCGGGCCATTGGCACGAAGCGCGGGCATTTGATCC
>DBZV01000165.1:4192-4569 GCA_002311865.1 Dehalococcoidia bacterium UBA1151 | reverse complement strand
CTCTTCACGTTTGAGGGTTCGGCCTACGCACTGTTAGCCGGTCTGGTCGGCACGTTGATGGGAATCGTGGCGGCATTCTTGCTTGTCACAATCATGAACTCCATATTCGCGGAAGACGATAGCGCTTTCAGGGTTCGCCCCAGCATCTCTACCGCGTCAATAGTCGTTGCGTTCTGCTCTGGAGTACTGCTGACACTGGCTACCGTCACCGTCTCCGCCTACCGGGTGAGCAAGCTGACCATTGTCACTGCGATACGTGGCCTGCCAGAGGAGTTGGTGCGCCCTCGCACACGCCCCATGAGCAGGCGGTTCAAGAACCTCGGATGGGCGCTAATTACACCTGTCCACATCACCTTCCAGGAGATGTTGGCCCGCGG
>DBZV01000165.1:1246-4011 GCA_002311865.1 Dehalococcoidia bacterium UBA1151 | reverse complement strand
TCGGATTGCTCGGATTGCTCGGATTGCTCGGATTGACGTGGTACTGGTGGATCATCAAGTGGCTATTGCAGTGGACGCCAATCTTGAGCGCCTCAGGCGGCACCGTCATCGTTACCAACGGGCGGAAGCGGGTCACTCATCCGAAGGGACTTGGCTGGCTCCTCATCTACCTGTTCTTCTCGCCCATCATTTGGATTAAGCGAATCGTTGCTACTATCTGGCAACTGATACAGCCGTGGAACCGCATTGGTGCTCCCGCGCTGGTCACAGGAGTCTTACTGGCGCTCGGTGGCATCAGCATCGAGCAAACCTGGCTGTGGTCGATTGGCGCAAGTCTCTTCTTGATTGGCATTGGTCAGTTGGTGGGCTGGAGCCTCAGAAGGTCCGGCCGACTTCGAGTCAGGGCGTCTCAGGTGTCATACACGATCTCCGCGGGCCTTGTACTGATCTTCTGGTCCCTGCCATTCGATTCACTCAACTGGCTAACAGGTGAGCTGAACAACAGCATCGAAATGTTCATCCTCTCTGGCGTCTTCATGGTGGGCTCGGCGGTTTTCGTGGTCATGAACAACGCCGAGACACTATCGGTGATCATCGAGCGCGGCCTCAGTCCATTTGGTTCGATGAAGCCGGTGATCAGGACAGCAATCGCCTATCCGCTGGCGGCGAAATTCCGCACAGGGCTAACAATCGCGATGTTCTCTCTGGTGATCTTCACGTTGATCGTATTCGCCATCCTCAACAACATCGGCAGCGTGCTGGAGGAGGAGCCCGACCGGGTGACGGGTGGGTATGACATTCGTGGAACTACCAGTCGCGATCTTCCCATCTCCGATATCAATGCAGCAATCGCTGCCGCGTCTGAGGTTTCGCCTGCCGATTTTGAAGTCATTGCCACAACGGGTGAGATAAGGGGTGAGTCGAGGCAGACGGGCGCCGAAGAGATCGCGTTCAAACCAATCGTTATCCGCGGGCTCGATGATGAGTATCTGCGGACCAGCCTCATTGAGTTCACGCACTGGGATCACGACTTTGGGACGACGGATGCGGAGATCTGGCGCGCGCTGCGCAACGACCCATCCCTGGCCGTAATGAACAGTCAGGCCATCACCGAGCCAGATGGTTTTGCCGGGCCTCAGAATGACCAGTTCATGGTTGAAGGCATTACATCTGATGATGCCGAGGTTATTGAGTCCATCACGGTGCAAATACGCGCACCCGGCGGGCGAGGCCAGGTGGTTGAGCGGAAGATAATCGCCTACATGGATATTCTTGCGAACATACTTGATCCGTCCGACGACTTCGGTGATGGCAACGCCTTCACGACGGTACTCTCCGCGACGCCTCTGCTTGAAGAAGTTGCAGGGATTCCGGTGCCGTTCACCATCTATCAGTTCCGATTGACCGACCCCACACGTGCCGACGAGATTGCTGGCAAGCTTGAAACGGTGTTCCTGGACAACAGCATGGAGGCCGACTCCGCGCAGTTCTTGATCAGGCAAAATCAAGAGCAGGGTGACGCATTCAACCTGCTCTTCCAGGGCTTCATGGGGCTAGGTCTGCTGGTTGGAGTTGCCAGCCTTGGTGTGATCTCATTCAGGGCGGTTGTTGAGCGTCGACAGTCGATCGGCATGATGCGCGCCATTGGCTACAAAGGGTGGATGATCCAGGCCGGATTCCTTATTGAATCGACGGTGATCGCTCTCCTGGGAATCGGGATCGGGATTGGCCTCGGATCCATGATTTCGTACAATATCGTCCAGGAGATCGGCAAAGACATTGAGGGCCTGAAGTTCCACGTACCGTGGATAAACATGCTCGCCATCGTGGGAATCGCATGGGCCTTCGCCATGATTACCACGTACTGGCCGGCCCGTCAGGCGTCGCAAATCTACCCCTCAGAGGCGCTCCGGTACGAGTAGGGGAGGGCGTGTCACGAATATGCACCCACGCTACAACCGCCGCACTGCCACCCTGAGGGACAAAGTGACGTGGGGTTCTTTGCCGGTCGCGATCATCGCGTAGGCACGCATTGGCGCGCTAGCAAGGTGTGGGACCTCCGTTGATTAATCCCAGCTGTGGAGGAACATCGCGCGAGCGCGTTTAAGGTCATCCGGACTGTCAACATCCACAAACGCCCGCAATTCAGGACTGATCTCGCGTGCGCTCTCTTCGGGATAGACGAGCGCTCGATTCGCTTCGATGAGCGTGCGCAAGAAATTCATTGGCGACCGCTGGTCTGCCTGGAGCGCGCTTTTGATCTCATCCATTAGCGTCGTTCGATAAAGCGCCTGCAACGGCTGGAGCAGGCCGCCGATCTCCGGGACTACCGCATCGTACCCATCAGATAACTCGCCCAGCGCAAAGATCAGGGCGTGCGATACGAATGGGTGGTCAGCACCGGTCACGAATGCGAACTCGGTAGTCGTGGCGCGTAAACCTGCCTCAATGCCACCAAACGGTCCAACATCGTTGAAATTATCGGCAACCACGTGCATTCGGAGCGCGAGCCCCGTATCTGCGACAGCATCGTCCTGATCGGACCGAACCACCAGAACAATCTCACGGCATACCTTCTCCAGCGCCTCAGCAATCCTCGCAAGCATGAGCTTTCCGCCCACGCGCAAAAGTGGCTTTGACTGGCCCAACCGGGAAGCCCGACCGCCAGCGATGATGATTCCAGTTATTGCAGGCATGGCTAAAGTCTAGCCCCCGAATCGCTCTTACCCCTGCCGTGACATGGGCATCTCTGGTTCTCCTGAGCC
>DBZV01000165.1:862-1086 GCA_002311865.1 Dehalococcoidia bacterium UBA1151 | reverse complement strand
AACAGCGTGGCAGAACCCACCGCACAGGTGTCGGACGAGCTAATCGAACGACTGAAAAACGTGTCGAACGCTACCGTGCTTGGCCAGCTGCTGCGGCGCGGCTACGACAAGGTCTACATGGAAGGCGTCCACAGTCTTGCGAAGGGTCGGCGGATGGTTGGCCGAGCCGTCACGCTCCGGTACCTGCCATCACGTCCAGACCTTGGCGAGCGCGTAGCCACCGG
>DBZV01000165.1:255-796 GCA_002311865.1 Dehalococcoidia bacterium UBA1151 | reverse complement strand
GAGCAAGGCGAAGGCTGGAACGAGACGCCCCGCTGGCGAGCGCTAGAGGCTCTCAAGCCGGGCGACGTATTCGTTGGCGACGCCATGGGCCTGAGCGGCGTCTCCACCGGCGGCGATGTCGTCTTCTCGCGCATTCTCACACAGAAGGCCGCAGGCCTCGTCACCGATGGCGGCGTGCGCGACGGCCACAAGGTCATCGAGTACGGCTATCCCGTCTTCGCGGGCGGTAGCACCCCAACAGTCGGCGAGCCGTTCATCATGCCGTACGAGGTCAACGAACCCGTCGCATGCGGCGGCGTTCTGGTGTGGCCCGGCGACATCATCATGGGCGATGACGATGGCATCGTAGTGCTCCCATCGCAACTCGCCGCTGAAATCATCGAGGAAGCAGAACACCACGACGAAGTCGAAGAAGCCGTGATCGAACACACTCAGCGCGAAGGCATCTCACCCAAGGCGTTCTACCCCTTCAACGAAGCCACCGACCGCCTCCACGCAGAGTGGAAAAAGCGCCAATCGTAGGGGCGCATGGCGTGCGCCC
>DBZV01000165.1:0-221 GCA_002311865.1 Dehalococcoidia bacterium UBA1151 | reverse complement strand
CGCAACAGCATCAATCTCAATCAACAACTCTGGCATCACCAGCGCCGCCACAACCACCGTGGCACTCGCTGGCAGATTGCCCTGGAACAGCTCCGCTCGCACCGCTGCGTAATCGCCATACTTCGACACGTCTGTGATGTGGCACGTTATCTTCACCACATCATCCAGCGTAGCCCCGGCCTCAGCCAGAACCTGGGTAACATTCTTGAACGTCTGCCGGG
>DBZV01000033.1:2271-3285 GCA_002311865.1 Dehalococcoidia bacterium UBA1151 | reverse complement strand
TGCCAGTGCTCCTTGAATGTGAGCATCTCGGCTGCGTCGGCTTCCAGCGTAGGGGTCGTGCTGCAGAAGATGACGATAGTCGGAGCGAACTCTTCAACTTTAAGACGTGCGATGAGGTCTGTCGCTGACAGATTCTCGGCTGTCTGATCGATTAGACGAACCTCACAGCCAGACTCTCTCAGTAATGAAGCCAGCAATACCAGCGTATATGGAGGCTTGGTCGTCCCGAGCACGTCTTCCCGCTCCTGGCAGCGACCCTGGCGCGTGAAACGAATACCATCAACGGGCGGTGGATTGACAAGAAGCGTTCTCTGACCAAGCATCTACCGTACTCCACAAAACTGAGGCACTGCCACTCTAGAATCGTCGTGGTGCATATTTCTCTTACCTTGCTTCACCGGTTTGACAATCCGCGACAAAAAGTAGGCCATCCTGCTAAGGATACCGCACCCAGGCCACTCAACCAGACAATGAACGGCACAACCGTGTCTCGATGCCGCACGAGGGTCCCCACATTTCCGTTGCTCAGACCGATGGGCACAGCCGCAACCACAATGCAGCTCACCAAGAGCAAGGTGACCAACACGTCTCGCCGAAATCCGGCGACAACACCCACCAGCGCCAACGGCACCATCAGATACCATACGACCTGTTGGGGCACCAGGATGAGTTCGCTCCACGAGACGGCATCCCAGGGTAACGGCACCACCAGAAACGCGACCGCACTCCGAGCGACGTATCGCGTGACTTCCTGGAGCGTCAGGGTCGCAGCAGCCTTATCGGGACTTCCTGTATCGATTGCGGATGCACGCAAGAGACTAGTTTTCGTATAGAACGAGTCGTCCAGCAGCTTGTACGCATGTCCAGGTGAAATGGCGTGTGACAGATGAACCGCTGCGGTTCTTCGGAGAACAGGAAGGATTAATGCTCGCACTGACCTACCACCAAGAATCGGACTGGTCGCGCGGTCTATAAAGTCAGGCCTACGATTCACGGCGAACAGCCCCGCGCCGA
>DBZV01000033.1:0-2064 GCA_002311865.1 Dehalococcoidia bacterium UBA1151 | reverse complement strand
TCGCGAGTACACCCATCGCAGCCACAAGACCGACGACCGCGAGAATTTTGACCCAACCGCGGCCCCGCACCATCCCGACCGCAGCGATGAGTGCCACGGTGCCAACAAACAGGTGGAACGATTCTTTCAAGGCCGAGATCGACCACGCAAACAAGGTCGGCAGAAAGAGCAACAGCGTCAAACCAACCAGGGCTGCGGCTGGCGTATACGCCGTTCGTACCAGACGGTACAGCGCCACTGAGGCAGTCAGAAACAACAGAATGTTGAACAGGTGGACCCCAAAGGGTGCCGGTCCTAGAAGATACTGGAGGTAAGCAATCACGTAGATGTAACCTGACCAACCATAGGTTTCAAAGGCTTGATGAAAATAGTCCTGATGGATTGGAACATCCAGCCACCAGTTCCGAAACCACATCGACTTTTGCTTGAGATACTGCCCGTCGCCATCGAAGAAGAAACTCACCAGCGGGCGCTGATCCGGATCCGTCAGAAGGAAAAGTCCAATAACGACGAGAAGCCGTAAGCCCAGTGCTACTGCCAACACGCTGAGGAGCCACCGCCGCTCACGATCCGGCAGTCCGTGGCCGGCCCAGATAAAGAGCCCCACGACTCCCGCACCACACCACACACTCAACGGGGAGAGTGTGTACAGGAATCCAGCTAGGACTGCGAGGCCCGTCGCCAGCAAAACCAGCTGCCGCGGCATGCCCAGTAACGAGCGTACGACCGGCATTTCTATTGCACCTGCATTTCCTGAAGACAATTCACCCACCGGCGACTATCTCCACTCAAGAAAAAGTACCGCTCGAGCATGATGGTCTTAGCCGTGTCTCCGATTCGCTATATCAAGCGCGGTCACGTGCTGACTTCGGGCACACTGGTCGCACCAGGTGTCCCCGCCTGCCCTTTCGTCAAGAGTTGCATACAGAGCGCTTCGTAGCACTGAACCAGTGCAGCTACGTAGAAGCGCTCAACATGCCGCTTGGCCGTGTGGGCCAGTTGTTCCCTCAGCTCTTGGTTATTCATGATGCGTTGAAGAGCGTCGGCAAGAGACTCAGGGTCTGCCGGGGGCACCAACAGTCCAGAAACGCCAGGCTCAATTTGATCAACGATGCCCCCAACGGCAGTTGCGACAACTGGAATACCGAGTGTCATCGCCTCAAGGACAACGGTTGGGCAGCCGTCGTGGGTCGACGGAAGAACCATGAGATCCGCCGCCCGCATGTACTCCAACAGGTGTTGCTGCGGGAGAGCCGGTAAGAATGTGACCTGGTTTACTAGCCCCCGTTCCCGCGCAGCCTCCTCAATCATCGCTCGAAGAGACCCTCCGCCGATGGCAAGCACCTGCGGAGTAAGTCCATGCACCGTTTTCAAGATGCGAAGCGCTTCAATCAAGTACCGATGGCCCTTTTCAGGCACGAAGCGGGCAGGGTTTACAATCACAAACGAGTTGCCTATGCCCAGCGATCGTCGCACCTCATCTCGGTCCCGTGTGAATTTACCGATGACGGTTTCTGGCGAGATTCCAAGTGGTAAAACGGATGTTTTCGTCAAGCCAAGGTGCTTCCGGTAATGCGCTTCCACGCCGCGGCTCACGCAGATCGCTAAGTCATCGAGCCGTCTGGCACTCCACCCATCTAAGTATTTTCCTAACCTCCTGTAGGTGCTCTTAGCTGGATAACTATCGTAGCCTAAGTTGTACATCGTACTGATCACCCGAGCCGGTCCACGTGCGAGCGTAGCGGCAAAACGGGCATATAAACTTCCAAATAAGAGGTGGCCATTCACAATGTCGTATCGATTCCTGAGCATGAGCGCTCGTAGTTTCGCGATCGCAATGGGAAACAGGCGACGGTGCGGCACGTCGAGCCTGAAGACGTGGATTCCAGCCGCTTCGAGTTCTTGCGCGAGGTTGTAGGGCGCCCAGAGCGCCGCCACGTGAAACTCATGCCCGCGCTTTTGGAGAGCCGGACCCAGAGTAGTTAGCCAGCGCTCTGCACCACCAACACCAAGCGTGGGAATCACATTGAGGATCGCCAAGGATTTCCCTGAAGGCATATCGTG
>DBZV01000205.1:9048-9178 GCA_002311865.1 Dehalococcoidia bacterium UBA1151 | reverse complement strand
CAACGCCAGCACCGAGATGAACAGCCTGAATGAGACCATCGCAAGCCTTGTGGGTGAGGAGCTGGGCATAATTACGTGGGAACGGATCACAGGCGAAACGTTCGAGCGCCCTGATGATGATGACTCTTCT
>DBZV01000205.1:0-9042 GCA_002311865.1 Dehalococcoidia bacterium UBA1151 | reverse complement strand
GTGACCTGAACGAGTCGCCAACTCGTTACCTGCCAGAGGAAGAGAAATACCCCATCTTCACTTCCGCGATGCGAGAGACCAGGGTGCACGTCGAGGTGTTGCTAGATCAGGGCGCGATTGCAGAGGCCGAACGGTACATGAAAGAGCGGTGGTGGCTGCTAAGGTTGGCCGGCTATCGGCTGCGCAAGCTAAACCAGGCCTATTTCGCGTTCAACGGCACATATGGCGATTCCCCGGCATCTATCAGTCCAATCGGGGGTCAGGTTGATGAGTTGCGTTCGCTGGTTTCAGATGTTGGCGACATGCTCCGATTGACCAGAGGAATCTCGTCTTACGATGAGTTCCTGCGTGTTTTGGAGGAGACCAGAGAGATTTCTGAGGGCCTGAAAGTGAAAAATTAGTGATGGAACACGGTTCTTGGTGCAACGCTCCGTTATACTGAGCAGAATCGTCATTGAGATGATCAACGTATCTACTTCTCGAACCGAACGTCGAATAGATGACTGATCGGAAGATCGGACTGATCTCGACTACCGCCTACCGGCATCTGCTGGCAGACATCCCGAGAGACACTACAACGACACCGAACTAGCAAAGTCGGAGAGAGAATGTCGGCGCGGAATGAACCCGTCCCATATGAGGACCTAATGTCGTACCGTCCACCGTCGGACAGGGATAGCGGTCCAAGACCGCCAAGGCCCCCACGAGACGATGGACCGGAACAGATAAACCTTGAAGATGTAATTGAGCGCATTCGCGCTGGCCTCCCCAATTTCAGTGGGCGTAAAGCTGGCGGCGGATTGGGCCTGATAATCCTGATACTCGGTCTGGTGGTCGCAGCAATCTGGCTGGGATCCGGTGTATACACGGTAGCTCCAGATGAGCAGGGAGTATTGCGCACGTGGGGCAAGTTCGTTGGAACCTCTGAACAAGGACTCCACTGGCACTGGCCCGGCCCGGTTGGGCAGACCAACGTTGAAAGTGTGACGCAGACCCGTCGCCTTGAGGTCGGTTTCCGCGGTGGTTCAGATGGCGGGACTATCGCCCAGACCGTGCCTGTGGAATCTTTGATGATCACGGGTGATGAGAACATCGTGGACGTGCAGATGGTGGTGCAGTATCGAATTGACGATCTGCCCGCATTCCTGTTCAACGTCTCTGACCCTGGAGATGTTGATCGAGGGATCGGTACCGATCGACCCGAAGGCCGCACACTCCGAGATGTTGCTGAAACGGCACTTCGACAGGTTGTCGGTGCAAGGAACATCGATGATGTCCTGACCACCGGTAAGGAGCAGGTGCAGACTGAGACGGCCATCATCATGGATGATCTGCTGGACTCCTACGCGGCTGGCATTGGGATCGTCAACGTTCTGCTGCAGAACGTGAACCCGCCGGAGGAAGTGCGGGACGCGTTTGAGGATGTTGTGAGAGCGCAGGAAGACAGAGACCGCCTGGTGAACCTGGCTAACGCCTATCGTGCAGACCAGATTCCAAGAGCAGTCGGTCGTGCCGCCCAGATCACTGAGGCAGCTCAGGGGTTCAAGGACGGTCGTATTGCGCTGGCAACTGGTGAAGCTGAAGGTTTCAGAGAAGTGCTGGAAGGTTACCTCCAGTCAAAGGAAGTGACCCGTCAGCGGCTCTATCTTGAGGCGATGGAGAGGATTCTGCCCGGGATGCCCAAGTTCATTCTGACTGACCAGGCGGGCGGGGTGCTCCCGTTCTTGCCACTGACTGGTGGAACTAACCCGGTCGTGCCAGCGCTTGGAGGTACGAACTAATGCGTACAGGATCAATCATAGGATTCATCGTCATCATCATTGCTGCGGCGATAGTGATCCCGCAGGCGCTCTACATAGTTGACGAAACAGAAGTGGCAATTGTCACTCGACTGGGTGCATTCCAGGAAGCGAATACATCACCCGGTCTGCGCTTCAAAACCCCGTTTGTGGAGTCAATAACCAAGTTCGATAAGCGTCTGCTCAGATACGACGCACCAGCCGCTTCTCTGCTGACCGCAGACAAGAGGAACCTGATCATCGATGTGTACGCCAGGTACAGGATTGTTGACCCACTCCTGTTCTTCCAGCGTTTGCAGAACGAAATCACGGCAAATGCTAGAGTCGGAGACATCATCTCTTCGGAGCTTCGTCGTGAAGTTGCATTGGACTTGCAGTCTGAGATCATCTCTGAGACCAGAGAAGCGATCATGGACCGGGTCCAAGAGGCCTCAAACCGGGCTGAAATAACTCGGGCGGAGGCCATCAACCTTGAAAGAGGACTCGAGAGTGCTGACCTGACGATTTTGCTGACGCCACACGCTGGTGCAGATGAAATACCAGGAGCCAGACGTGTCCCGACGGCAAGGGAACGGGCGTTGATCAAAGACGATCCAAACGCGATCGAGCTAGGAGACTTTACAGTTGCTTATTTCCAACCGCTCCGGAAGGCGTTTGGGATTGAGGTTGTTGATGTTCGCATCAAGCGGGCTGACTTCCCTCAGCAGATTGAGCAGAGCGTTTTCGACCGCATGAGGGCCGAACGTGAAGAGATCTCCAGCGGACTGCGTGCTGAAGGTGCGCAGGAGGACGCTGAGATTCGCGCTGAAGTTGACCGTGAAGTAACAATCACGCTCCAATCAGCGGAAGGTACTTCGGCACGACTGCGTGGTGAGGGTGAAGGACAAGCGATCGTCATCCTGGCCGAGCAGTTGGAGCGGGACCCTGAGTTCTACGCATTCCAGCGCGGACTTGAGGCCTACGCGAAGATCCTGGATGGGCAGTCGACACTGGTCCTGTCAGCTGACAGCGAACTGTTCAACTACCTGGAGAATCCTGCGGGAGCGGCATCCTCTGCGCCGTAGTTCGTAGAAACGGAACCAAAGTGAAACGGTGCAGAGCGATCTGCACCGTTTCTGCATTAAACAGGCGGGACTACAATAGGTTCACCAGCCAGCGGCGCAGGATGAATCTGACGAGCGCAAGAATGATTGCGGCGCTGATAATGAACCAGACGGCGTCTAAAATGGTGCCGTAGGTTGCGCCAACCGTGCCGCCGATGGCCACAAGGCTGAGCGCAGTACCGGCTGAAGGCGGGTGTTCCGTGTTCGTCAACGCCATCAGCAGAATCGCCACGCCAACGGAAGCAGCTCCAGCAATCGCAACTGATTGGCGGCTCATTTCGGCCGGGTCGCCCAGGATGAGCATGAGAATTCCATATGCGGCAACCCCAACGAGCACGCCTACTATGTGCCCCCCAACTACCCTTCGGGTTGATGAGGCAACGCTGTGCGGCACCACGAATACCAGGAACACGGAAGAGGCGATTGATGCGTTGATTGCTGCATTGCTGAAGCCAGTCTCGACAAGAAGGATGGCCGCGAGAGCAAGAGCCGCGAGGGTGCTCTGAAACACATAAGAGCAGCTCTGCCGTGGAAACTGGGGTCGATCAAGACGTTTTTTGGAATGTGAAGCACGTGCTTGCGCCAGACAGTTCAGTAGTAAATGAGGCGTATGGGTGGGATTAGGGGTCAGAAGAAAATCGTACCCATGATGCCTTCCACACCGCATTTGACGATCGAAGCCGATTTGAAGTGATTCATATTCACAGTGATGAATTGCGCGTAGTGGGAATGACTGATAATATTTCTGGTAAGTAAGCGCTTACTTACCAGGCCGCGCACGAGCGGATTCGTGTGCAATTGATCGGAAAGAACGCTGGCAACTCATCGGCTGGATCACGCGACCAGGCAACATCAGATTGCCGCATGCGCACGCGACATCATCATCGAAGGCGGCCTCGCGTCCCTCACGGTGAATGAATTAGCGGGCCGCGTTGGCGTGACAGAGGCGGCACTCTACAAGCACGTCAAGAACAAAGATGAGATCTTGTTGCTGCTTGTGGCTGAGATCAGGGAGTCGCTGTTTGCGGCGATCTCAGAGGCGACGAGCAGCGACCGTAGCGCCATTGAGAAGCTTGGGCACATGCTTCAGCTTCACCTGAGCTACGCAGAGGCCCGTCGTGGCGTTTCGTTCGTGATCATCTCTGAGGCCTTGCGTTTTGGCGTTCCGGAAGTTCGCACCGCAGCGCGAAAGCTGGTGGACGACTACGTGAAGCTGGTCTCAGACATCATCAAATCTGGTCAGGACGCCGCTGAAATGGACCGCTCAGCCGATAGTGAGGCCGCAGCGGTGATGTTCTTTGGAATGGTCGAGGCGTCGGTCACCCGATGGCTATTCGACGAGTCGTTGCATCCTCTGGAGGAGAAAGGTGCGGCGATGTGGAGGCTTTTCAAGGCCGGTATCCAGACGGATACGGCGGCCGCGAGGACCGTGCAGGTCTAGCGGTTTCTGGGAGGACAAAGTCATGTCAATTGTCACTATTGATGGTCAGATCGGGGCTGGAGCTCCAGAAGTGGGGCGCAAGGTCGCGGAGACCTTGAAAGTGGACTACTACGACCGGCTTCTGCTTGCCGGCATTGCAAGGCGCGTTGGCGCCACGGTGGCCGCCGTTGAGGCCAAAGAGCAGCGCATGCACCGCTGGGGCGACCGCTTTCGCGATATTGCGGAGCGCGCCATGAATAGCCTGGCGCTATCAGCCAGCGCCGGTGACCCATACTTCGGCAGCTTCCTCAGCGAAGCGTTGCCGCTGACCTGGGATGAGTCTGTGGATGGCCCAAAGACCACCCCACACGCTGTTCGTTCGAAGGAGCTCGCTCAGGCGACATCTGATCATATTCACGAAATCGCGGAGGGCGGAGACGCGGTTATTGTCCACCGCGCCGGGTGTGTTGAACTGCAAGATCATCCGGAGACGTTCCACGTGGGCCTGTTTGCCCCTATGCGTGATCGAATTTGGCGTGTGATGACACGTGAAGGCTTCATGCGCCCGGAAGAGGCGGAAGAGGCGATTCGCGATCGCGAAAAATCGCAGGTGGCCTATTTCCAGAATTTTCATAGTGTCCATCCGCACGATGAATCGCTTTACGATATCTCGATCAAGACCAAGCTGAGCGACATCGACATTGTGGCGATGAAGATCGTTCACTCGCTGACGGATCACAGCAAGATCTCAGGCGTGGCGTTGGCTTAATTTCAGGTGCCCTTCGAGGGCCTCAGGAAACCTGAAATTAGGTCTAGTCGGTCTATCTCGGTGGCCACTCTCGGATGCCGTCTTGCGGCACGTACCCAACCGAGTCACGCGCGTGGTCGATGTCCCGCCAACGGCCTTTGTTATCTGAGACGGCGTAGATGATGTCGTACTTCAGGTCATCGGGGGCCTCAACGCAGCGCCTGACGGCCTGCGCGATGTCGCGGTGGCTCAGGTAGACGGACGCATGCCACGCGTCGGCGGGGCGATCTTCCTGGACTACCCGCCCGATGCGGATGCATATGACCGATAGCCCAAACTCGTCGGAGTAGGCCCGCCCAAGTGCCTCGCCAGCCACTTTTACTGCACCGTAGACGCCGCGTGGACGCACGGGAGCCGTGTGATCGAGGTATTCGACCCGATCGGGCACATCGTCCCAGCGGGCCTCAATGAGGGCTTTGTACGGTTCTTCCTTTTCGTACCCATGGGTTGCGGCGCCGGAACTGCCGAAGACCACCCGCCGTACGCCAGCCTGCCGAGCGGCCTCAAACACGTTGTATGTGCCACGCACGTTGACCTTGAAATGGCTATCGACGTCAGGCCCAAGGTACGCAGCCATGTGGACCACGGTGTCGATGCCTTCGAATGCCGGACGGATGGCTTCGATGTCGGGGAGATCGGCCTGGGTGGTCGGAATGCCGTCAACTGCGCGCCTGTTGAGGGCTGTGACGGTGTAATCGGCGCTGAGATCGCGAGCGGCCAGGCCACCAATGAGGCCGCTGGCACCGGTGACCAGGATGGATCTGCTGGGTGGCAATTGAGTCACTCTCCCCACATGTTGTTAAGTACTATTTCGGGTAGCATCGAACGTAATTCAACACTTGCCTAATTCGGGCTTCTGGCCTGAGCATCCCACACGGAATCGACTGACAAACTTATGCCACGCAACTCCACAGCTGCAGACATCATGACTTCGCCCGCGGTCACTATAGGCCAATCGGCCAAACTCCAAGAGGCCGCGTTGACCATGCGGGACCTGCGCATCGGCTGTCTGCCGGTTGTTGATGACGATGGCAATTATGTTGGAATCATCACCGACGACTCCTTTTTTCCGCAGCAGAAGCGAGTGCCATTTTCACGAGAGAAGCTCACCTGGGTGCTGGGGGCTTGGGTTAGCAATCTTGAAGATCTTGACGATACGATGGCTCGCCTTGCCAGCCATCCGGTGTCGGAAAGTATGCAGAAGAGGGAGTCGGTGTCTGCGGACACGCCGCTGGAGGATCTTGCTCGCCGGATGCTTGACAACGATCTCCACCACCTCGTCGTCACGCTTGGCGACAAGGTTGACGGCGTGATCTCCAGGCACGATCTTGCCAAGTTGCTCTTGAATCCTGCCGATGCCGGTTCCTAGCTAAACGCTCCGTGCGCAGCGGAAACCCATGTTCGATGTGGCGCTGTCCGGCGTGTTCGATGTGCGGGCGGCGACGCGATATCGATTGCAGTACGACGAGTGGCACAGGTATGAGCCGCCGCGAGTGACCTTCGTATCGCCTTTCTCAGGCCCGACAGGGTTATCCCGGGTGATCACGCCCCAGTCCACGCCCCACCAGTCGCTGCACCACTCCCAGATGTTGCCGGCCATGCAGTAGAGGCCAAAGTCGTTTGGCTCGTACGCGCGGGCGGGCGCGGTGCCGTGGAAGCCGTCTTCGAGGGAGTTAATGCGAGGAAAATCGCCCTGCCAGATGTTGCACATATGCTCGCCGCCCAGCGTTAGCGCGTTGCCCCAGGCATAGCGGCGCTGCTCGTGGCCGCCTCGGGCCGCAAACTCCCATTCCGCCTCAGTCGGCAGCCGCTTGCCAGCCCATTTGGCGAACACATTCGCATCGTTGAACGATACCTGGGTGACAGGGTGATCCATGCGATCGGAGATGTCAGACTCAGGGCCGTCCGGGTGCCGCCAATCAGCCCCGTCCATCCGCCACCACCAGTCGGCGCCCGCAACGCGCTGTTCAACCGATTCCGCATCGGTATCGGAAACAAAGTGGTGGAACGAGAACGACCAGCCGAACCGCTCCGCTTCCGTCACGTACTGCGTGTCGTTGATGAACTCGGTGAACTGCTCATTCGTCACCGTGGCCTCGTCGATCAGGAAGGGGGCGACGGTCACCTTGCGGATGGGGCCTTCGCCATCTCCCGGGAAGCCCATCTTGTCTTCCGTGCCCATCAGGAACTCGCCGCCATCCAGCTTCACCATGCCCTCGTCGGATGACTTTCTGGTCGATGGTGATAGTGTCTGCGGCTGCTGTGGCGTTGCCCCTGTGCGATCGGGAGTACAGCAGGCGTCGGTTGGGGGCATTGGATTCATTTCGGGCGTGGCGTCCATGGGTCTCCTGGTGTTTTGCCTGCGAATCAGGCAACTGAGTACACCTGTAGGATAAATTCGGGCCAAAATATCGTCAATCACTCAGCAGCACAATTATCAGTTCGGAGCAATATTCATGGGGAAGCTAGATGACAAGGTTGCGTTGATCACCGGCGGTGGCGGTGGCATCGGCAGCGCCACGGCCAGGCTGATGGCGGAGGCGTGCGCCCGCATCGTGGTTACAGGTGTGCCGGAGGAGCAAGTAGCCGCAGTCGCAGCAGAGCTGGTTGCCGATGGGCATGAGGCGATTGCCACGGTCACTGACGTGTCGAAGGCTGACGAGGTGGAGGCAGCCGTCGCCAGCGCCGTGTCTGAGTTTGGGTCGCTGGACATTCTGGTGCCGAACGCCGGAATTCAGTTGCACGATCGTGATATCGGCCTTCACGATCTCTCCGAGGAGGTCTGGGACGCCACGATGGATGTCAATTTGCGCGGCATCTACCTGGCGTGCCGATTCGGGCTCAAGCAGATGCTGGCGCAGGGCACGGGCGGCGCGATCGTGATCGTTAGCTCCATCACTGCGTTATCCGGAGTCAGCGAAAACTTCGCCTACGTCACCAGCAAGGGAGCACTGCTGGCGCTGAGCCGCAACATAGCGCTCACCTACGCCAAGGATGGAATCCGCTGCAACGCCGTCTGCCCCGGCGCGCTCGAGCGCACGCCGAATCACGAACTCCACCTGCGTCCTGAAGCCCGCGCCGCAATGCTGAAAGAGACGGTGCCGCTGGGCCGTACGGGCACGCCGGAGGAGATCGCTCCCATGATCACGTTCCTTGCGTCCGAGGACGCCAGCTACGCCACGGCGGGGACGTTTATTGTGGATGGTGGGCGGACGATGATTTGAGTGCCTGCCGCACGGGCATATAGCGCGGGGCGCTGGGGGCAGAGCGAAGCTGGAACTGGCGGCAAGGCCGCGCAAGCGGAATTCCCTCACCCAGGCCCTCTGCCGAAGGAGGCACCTGCCGAATCGGGTGTCTGCCACACGGGCACTGGCCGCGGGGCGGCGTGGCGGCGGGGAGGTGCCAGAGTAATACGAGACGGTGCATGCTCGTAATTCGTTCTGTGGTGGGGTGAAATATGACGCGTTGAATTGACCTTTCGGGCACATCCCTCTTTTTATGTGCCTCCATGGCAGATGGTCCAGACGTATCGGGGCATCCGCTTGCACACGAATACCTTGTTTTTTCGTTTTCCCACAAGCGCTGCTAAGAAACGCTCCGGTATCGCCTTGCAGCCTGCCCTTTGGCGGGCCGGTTGGCGTGGTACGGGCCTATTCTTTGCCGATCACGCTGCGTGGCATTCGGGTATCGAGCGGACGAGTGCCGGGCGTATTGCCGGTTCGTCATGTCCAGCGTGCGGACGTGGTCCATGTGGTTGCAATTAAGTTTCCTATCGAGCGATCGACCTTTGCCTAACAGCGCGATCTATATATACGGTCCGATTGGTTCCCACACCATCGGAACGGCTAGCCGGCTCGCTACGGCTGGCATTCTGCCGCCCTTCGACAGGCTCAGGAAGCCTATTGTGCAATT
>DBZV01000155.1 GCA_002311865.1 Dehalococcoidia bacterium UBA1151 | reverse complement strand
CAACGCTGACTAGACCACGGTCCGCTCCATGGTCATCGTCGGTGCCGGTATCAACCACTGATACAAAATAAACATGAACTACCGCGGCCTGATCAACATGCTGGTCATGTGTGGTTGTATCGGTCAGAGCGGTGGCGGCTGGGCTCACTATGTGGGTCAGGAGAAATTGCGCCCGCAGACGGGCTGGACGCCGTTAGCCTTTGGCCTTGATTGGCAGCGTCCGCCGCGGCACATGAACTCCACCTCGTTCTTCTACAGTCACTCCTCCCAGTGGCGCTACGAGAAACTTGAGATTAAAGAAATTCTTTCGCCGTTGGCCAAGGCCGAGGATTACCCCGGTAGCCTGATCGACTTTAACGTGCGCGCTGAGCGTATGGGCTGGCTGCCGTCAGCACCTCAACTGGACGCTAACCCGCTGCGCCTGGCGAAAAAAGCTGAAGCCGCGGGTATGTCTACCGCCGACTATGCGGTTCAGCAGCTCTTGAGCGGCGAACTGCGCTTTGCTGCGGAAGACCCGGACGCGCCAGAGAACTTCCCGCGCAATATGTTCATCTGGCGCTCCAACCTGCTGGGCAGTTCCGGTAAGGGCCATGAGTATATGCTCAAGTACCTGCTGGGTACTCGTCACGGTATTCAGGGTAAAGACCTGGGCGACTTCGGCGGCCAGAAGCCCGAAGAAGTGGTATGGCGTGACGAGGCGCCGGAAGGCAAGCTCGACCTGCTGGTGACGCTGGATTTCCGCATGTCCACCACCTGCCTCTACTCGGATATCGTGCTGCCCACGGCGACCTGGTACGAGAAGGACGACCTTAACACCTCTGACATGCACCCCTTTATCCACCCGTTGACTGCCGCCACCGACCCCGCTTGGGAATCGCGCAGCGACTGGGATATTTACAAGGGTATTGCCAAGGCTTTCTCCAAGGTGTGTGTAGGCCACCTGGGCGAAGAGACCGACCTGGTCACGCTGCCGATGCAGCACGACTCGCCAGGAGAGTTGGCCCAGCCGGCGGTGATGGATTGGAAGAAGGGCGAATGCGCGCCGATTCCCGGCAAGACCATGCCATCACTGATCGAGGTCAAACGCAACTATCCCGAAACCTATGAGCGCTTCACCTCAGTAGGGCCGTTGCTGGAAAGCATCGGTAACGGTGGCAAGGGCATCGCCTGGAATACCGATGCTGAAGTCGAGCTGCTGGGCAAACTCAACCATCGCAAGTTGGATGGCCCACATAAAGGCCGCCCATTGATCGACAGCGCTATCGATGCCGCTGAGATGATTCTGACCCTGGCACCGGAAACCAACGGCGCCGTGGCAGTAAAAGCGTGGGATGCACTCTCCAAAATTACCGGGCGTGATCACACGCATTTGGCTAGGCCCAAACACGAAGAGAAAATTCGCTTTCGCGATATCGTCGCTCAGCCGCGCAAGATCATTTCCAGCCCGACCTGGTCCGGCCTAGAGGATGAGCACGTCTCCTATAACGCCGGTTACACCAATGTTCACGAGCTGATTCCCTGGCGCACCGTGAGTGGACGTCAGCAGTTCTATCAGGATCATGCCTGGATGCGCGCTTTCGGCGAAAGCCTGCTGGTCTATCGCCCGCCCATCGATACCAAGGCAGCCAAAGGCTTCACGCTGCCCGCCGACAATGGTTTCAAGAGCAAGGCGCTGAACTTCCTCACGCCGCACCAGAAGTGGGGCATTCACTCCACTTACTCCGACAATCTGCTGATGTTGACGCTCAACCGCGGCGGCCCGGTGGTGTGGCTCTCCGAGGCGGACGCGGCGGAGATCGATATCGAGGACAACGACTGGATCGAGGTCTACAACGCCAACGGCTCGATTGCCGCGCGGGCAGTGGTCAGCCAGCGGGTCAAGGCGGGCATGGTGATGATGTATCACGCTCAGGAGCGCAACGTGAACGTCCCAGGCTCTGAGGTCACCGGCACGCGGGGCGGTATTCACAACTCGGTCACCCGTGTCTGCCCCAAGCCAACCCATATGATCGGCGGCTACGCGCAGCTCTCTTACAGTTTTAATTATTACGGCACCGTCGGCTCAAACCGCGATGAGTTCGTGTTAGTGCGCAAGATGAAACACGTTGACTGGCTGGATGGTGAAGGCAATGACAGCGTTCAGGAGGCCGTGAAATGAAAATTCGTTCCCAGGTAGGCATGGTTCTCAACCTTGATAAGTGTATCGGTTGCCACACCTGTTCGGTGACCTGCAAAAATGTCTGGACCAGTCGCGAAGGTATGGAGTACGCCTGGTTCAACAATGTCGAGACCAAGCCCGGTATCGGCTATCCCAAAGAGTGGGAGAACCAGGCCAAGTGGAAAGGCGGCTGGATGCGCCGTAGCGACGGCCGCATTGAACCGCGTATTGGTGGCAAATGGCGGGTGCTGGCGAATATCTTCGCCAACCCCGACCTGCCCGAAATGGACGACTACTATGAGCCGTTCACGTTCGACTACCAACACCTGCATACCGCCAAGATCGGCGAGCACCAGCCGGTGGCACGCCCACGCTCGCTGATTTCCGGTCAGCGCATGAAAAAGATCGAATGGGGCCCCAACTGGGAAGAGATCCTGGGCACCGAGTTCGCCAAGCGGCGTAAAGACGCCAACTTCGACAAGGTACAGGCAGATATTTACGGTCAGTTTGAAAACACCTTCATGATGTACCTGCCGCGCCTGTGCGAGCACTGCTTGAACCCTACCTGTGTGGCGTCCTGCCCCAGCGGTGCGATCTACAAGCGAGAAGAGGATGGCATCGTTCTAATCGATCAGGACAAGTGCCGTGGCTGGCGGATGTGTATCTCCGGCTGCCCCTACAAGAAGATCTACTACAACTGGAAAAGCGGTAAGTCCGAAAAATGCATCTTCTGCTACCCGCGTATCGAGGCCGGTCAGCCGACTATTTGCTCCGAGACCTGTGTGGGCCGCATTCGCTATCTCGGAGTGCTGCTATATGACGCCGACCGCATTGAAGAGGTGGCAAGCTCTCCCGACGAGCGTGACCTCTACCATCGCCAGCGCGAGATCTTCCTTGATCCCAATGATCCGGAAGTGATTGCCCAGGCCCGGCGGGATGGTATCCAGGAGAACGTCATCAAGGCGGCCCAAGCCTCACCGGTCTATAAGATGGCCATCGACTGGGGGTTGGCGCTGCCGCTGCACCCGGAATACCGCAC
>DBZV01000148.1:11487-13582 GCA_002311865.1 Dehalococcoidia bacterium UBA1151 | reverse complement strand
CCTCTGCGTCCCGAACGCAGCGCGCTACCGGGCTACGCCACTCCCCGAACTTCACAATTGTAACCGCCTCGGCCGTGCCGCGCCCACAGCGAATAATCGGCACATGCACGGGATCCATGCAGCGCCACATCCTGCAGTGCCATCCGCCCCTCGACAGATCTCGCATTCTCCCGGAAACTCCAATCAGGGGGAACTGGCACAATCCCTCGCTTCGAAGCAGCACAAAGACGTGCCGATAGCCGGCGCGAGCCAACTCAACTCCAATTGGAGGAGCTGACAACTAACTCATTTATCACAGTCGCAACTCCCTCGAATAACCTCGATGGAGTCGTGATTACGTTCGCTAACCACCAGAACGTCACCACAACCGGTGTATCGAATCAGGCCAGCTGACAATTCCAGATTCATCAGGAATAACAGTCCTCGATGAAATCGGGATATCCGAGTGCGGTTACCGTATCTCGCGCCGAGCGTAGTGAACTCGACGTCCAGGGACTCTGGCGCTAAGCCACTAGTTTGCACGGCCGTGAAGATAATTTCCGGTCACCATCGACGCCGCGGAATACCCGGCACCCACTGGAAGAAAAACCTTTCTGGAAAGCCCGAAAAGGGCAGGAAAGTCGAAGACCTCCCCCCAACGAGAGCAGCTTCGTAGTTCGAATCACCGCGGACGAGGCGCTGTCCTGAGGCACTCGAAGGGCACCGCGACAGAACAACGCCTCAAACACCGGTCATGCGACTGCTATCTCAACACGCACACCGCCATTTCAACGCGCCCCGCGTCGCCATTGTAGGGGCGCATGGCATGCGCCCAGGATTTGATTCTCGATCGCCCTAAACAGGCAGCACTATCGACGTTGGATCCTCGCCACGCGCCACCCGGCTGACGTTGGCGATGGCAAACTCCGTGCTCGTGTACATCGACTCAATTGCCCTCGACGCAAGGTGCGGCGTGACGATCACGTTGTCGAACTCGAACAGCGGGTTATCGACCGGAGTTGGCTCCTGCTCCAGCACGTCCAGGCCCGCACCCGCGATCTCACCATCACGGAGCGCCTGAACCAGCGCCGCCTCATCGACCACTGGTCCGCGACACGCGTTAATGAGCATTGCCGTCTTCTTCATCAGACCAAACTCGCGTGTGCTCATCATGCCTTTGGTGGTTGGCTCCAGCGGCACATGCAGCGTCACCACATCGGAGACTGCAAGCAATTCATCGAACGGGAGTTTCGTCACGTTCAACTGCTCTTCCACCTCTGGCTCAATATCGATCACATCGTGATACACAAGCTCGCAATCCCAGCCCCGCAGACGCTTCGCAACCGCCTGACCAATACGGCCAAGGCCCACGATGCCAACCGTCTTCTCCTCCAGCGTGTGATAATCCTCAGGACTGCCCGGCATAACTGCTTCGCCAAGCCACTTGCCCGCACGGGCCGTCCGCAACTGATGCTCCAGCCGTCGGTAGGCCGCGACCATCAGTGTGATCGTGTGCTCCGATACCGCCACACGGTTGCCGCCGCCGTTATTGGCAACGTTCACTCCAAGCTCGTACACGGCAGGCTTGTCAATCCAGTCTGTGCCCGCAGATGTCACCTGAACCAGTTGCAGGTTGGGCATCTTGGAAATCATGTCTGTGGTCAGCGCGCGACCACCGGGGATGATTGCAACAGCGTCCTGACACTGCGCAATTACGTCTTCCTCCGACTGTGCCTGATCGACGAATACGATTTCAGCATCGTTGCCCATCTCGGCCGCGAGTTCTCTGTATCGCGCTACCGCTGCGTCCGTTCTCTCACCTTGAACTCCAAGAATCACTACCTGCTTTGCCATAATCCATCTCCATTGTTCGATCGTTGGTGTTGGGAGCAGCTGTGAAACTCGCCCCGCCCAAAATAATCGCTGAGTCAGTCCACGTAACAAGAATTACGCTGTCCGGCGGGATTATACTTCTCTAGTTGCGCGCGTGAAGACGCGCGACCGATTTCCAATCATATTTTCATCGGATTGATCCCTAAGACGCCGTCCCCCAACGCACTATGTTCGTCAGTGCCCGCATGAAAACGCCCGGCTGGTAGGGGCAGGTTTGAAACCT
>DBZV01000148.1:328-11453 GCA_002311865.1 Dehalococcoidia bacterium UBA1151 | reverse complement strand
TGAAACCTGCCCTCCCGCGTAACCAAACAACTTGCACAAATGAATCAAATACAAAAAGTTACCGTTCGAGTCCCTGCGACCACGGCGAACATGGGTCCGGGTTTCGACTGCCTGGGCCTGGCTCTTGATATCTGGAGCGAACTCACCGTTGAGCGTGGCCCCTTCAGCGTCACAATGGGTGGCGAGGGTGGGATAGCTCATTCGATGCCACTCGACCGGACCAACCTGGTAGTGATCGCCGCAGAAGCCGCGTTTTCAGCGATCGGCAAGCCAGTCCCGGAACTCGCGTATAGGTCTGAGAGCAAGATCCCGTATTCGCGGGGATTTGGCAGCAGCTCGGCAGCTATTGTTGCTGGACTTCTGGCTGGTGCAGCCCTCGAAGGGGTTGAGTTCGACCAGGAACAACTGATCAAGCTGGCCGCGGACCTCGACGGTCACTCCGACAACGTCACTCCCGCTATCCTTGGTGGAATGTGCGTCGGAGTCCAGACCGATCTCGACGGCGATCTCGATGTTGACCCACGGCCCGGCCGATGGATCACCAACCGGATTGAACTTCCAGATGATCTGCAGGTGGTCGCCTTCTTACCCGATGTTGAAGGACCAACGCGCGATGCCCGTGCGCTGCTGGCTTCTGAAGTCTCCCGGGCCGATGCCGTGTTCAACGCTGGTCGCACGGCACTGATGGTCAGCGCCTTCGCCAATGGGAACCTCGATCTCCTGCGGTACGCCATGGAAGACCGGCTGCATCAACCGGCTCGCAGCGCCGTATATCCGGCCATGAACCGACTGATTGAATCGTCCTATGCTGGCGGTGCGCACGCCGCGTTCCTCTCTGGAGCAGGACCGGCGGTTATCGCACTGACGACCGGCCGCGAGATGACTGTGATCTACGAGATGCAGGAAGCGGCGCGGCTACACAACCTGCCCGGCAAGACAATCGTTACCAGGCCCGCAACAACGGGCGCTTACGTGGTTGAGGCGAAATGACGGACCGATCACGCAAACTAATAGTTCAGAAGTACGGTGGCAGCTCTGTTGCCGACGCCGAGAAGGTCCGCGCCGTTGCAGAACGCATCTGTAGAACCCGCGCCACTGGCGCCGATGTGGTGGTCACGGTCTCAGCAATGGGCGGTACCACCGACGAGTTGATCGCCCTCGCCAACGCCGTTGTGGGAGATCGAGGCACGCCAGCACCGCGTGAGATGGATACGTTGCTCTCCACGGGAGAACTTGTCTCCGCCTCGTTACTGGCCATGGCTATTAGGGCGCAGGGCCACGATGTGATTAGCCTGAGCGGCATCCAGGCTGGGATCAAGACCGACTCTCGCCACCAATCAGCCCGCATCGCAAATATCGATCCCACCCGCATCTACCGTGAACTGGATGCGGGGAGGGTAGTGGTGGTCGCCGGCTTCCAGGGTCTGTCGGATTCAGAAGACGTAACGACCCTGGGTCGAGGTGCGTCCGATACCACGGCGGTGGCGCTCGCCGCCCGCCTTGGTGCCGCACGCTGCGAGATCTACACGGATGTGGATGGGATTTATACCACTGACCCACGCATCGTTCCAGAGGCCCGAAAACTGACCGAGATCGATTATGGCGACATGCTTGAGTTGGCCAGCCTGGGTGCCAAGATGAATCCCCGGTCCATCGAACTCGGTGCCATATACGGCGTTCCGATTCTGGTCGCGTCAACGTTTGACGATCTCCCTGGAACGCTGATCCATGGCGAGAGCCTCAAAGGCTCTAGGGCGATGGAAATCCGCAATGCCGTCACCGCGGTAGAAGTGGAACGCGACGTTGCAGAGATATCCCTGCGAACCACTGTGTCCCGCCCGGGCACTTCCGCAGCACTTTTCGAAAGTGTTGCGGCGCGCGGCATAAACGTAGACGTGATCCTCGCCAACGACGCACTCGGCGGCGACGCATCCGACATCACTTTCACCGTGGCTGCGAAGGATCTGGAGAACGCCATATCGGCCGCCGGCGAGACGCCCGACGCAACCGTGGAGAGTCGCTCTGATCTAGCCAAGGTCAGCATTGTGGGCACTGGCATGCAGAACAGTCCCGGCTACGCGGCTCGCATGTTCCGCACTCTATCCAGTTACGGCGTCAATATTCACCTGATGGCGACCGCTGAGGTCCACATCACCTGCGTCGTGGACGAAGTTGCGGTCGATGAAGCCGCCGCCGCACTGTCGCACGAGTTTGACGCGCCAATTATCGAATCCGATCCACCAGTCGTGGATGCAGCCGAGTATCCGGTCACGGGCCTCGCCATCGCTCCCAGCGCCGCCAGGATCACGGTGAGGGGAGTGGTTGATCGGCCCGGTGTTGCAGCGGGGATCTTTGAGCCGCTGGCCGATGCCGGTATCTCTGTTGATGTACTGGTCCAGACATCCGCTAGCGATGGTCGCACGGATATGGCATTCACAGTTGAAGAGGACGAGGCTGTGCGGGCACGGCAAACCGTGGAGGCCCAGAGGGACGTTGAACTCAATGAAGTGCTTGTCGATCTCAACATGGCCAAGGTGAGCGTTGTCGGCTCGGGCCTGCAGAGCACACCCGGTCAGGCAGCGAAGATGTTTCGCACCATGGCGAACGTAGGCATAAATATCCGTTCAATTACCACCGCGGACATTCGCATAACATGTCTGGTGGATTCCGATGACGTTTCAGCATCCGCGCGTGCGCTCCACGCGGCATTCAATCTCGCGGACCCTCGATAACCTCGATGGGCGAGCCATTCCTTTGCGTGGTGATTCCGGCGTTCAACGAGGAAAAGTTGATCGGCGACGCCATTGCGCAGGTCTCAGCCCACCTCTCAACCAAATCGTACTCGTGGGAGATTATCGTCGCTGATGACGGCAGCTCCGATCGCACCGCAGAGATCGTGATCGATGCCGCCGAGGGCGGTACCCGCGTCCGGCTGGTTCAAATTCCACATCGCGGCAAGGGTGCTGCGGTCCAGGCCGGAATGCTGGCGACAAACGCAACCTGGCGCTTTATGTGCGACGCCGATCTCTCAATGCCCGCCGATCAGATCGACCGGTTTTTCGTCAATCAGGATCCCACCTACGATATTGGCGTTGGCTCCCGTGAAGCTCCCGGCTCAAGACGCATTGATGAACCATGGCGTCGACACATCATCGGCCGCGTCTACAACTACGCGGCCCGCCTGTTTGCCGTTGGCGGGCTGGACGATACGCAATGTGGATACAAGATGTACCGGGGTGAGCTGGCTGAAAGCATCTTTGGAAGTCAGACGTTCCCGGGCTTTGGCTTTGACGTGGAGGTACTCTTTCTCGCCCAGAAGCAGGGTGCGATTATGGAAGAGATCGCAATTGACTGGTACTACCGGCAAGAGAGTAAAGTCAGCCTGATTAGCGGGGCACTAGGGTTCGTTGATATATTCCGGGTGCGCCTGAACAATCTGCGCGGCGTTTATCGTGACGGGGCGTCGAAGTCATCATGACGCGAAATTCTGAAGCAGAAACGATTGATCGCGTACTCCACTACGCTAATCGAATCGCGGTTATCGGCCTGTCCTCAGATCCGGCGCGCCCGAGTTTCGGCGTTACTTCGTACCTGGTGAGTAAGGGAATGCAGATCACCCCTGTAAATCCACATGAAACAGAAGTCTTCGGCGTGGCGGCCGTCGATTCACTCGATCTGGTCGAGGGTGACATTGACGTTGTGAACGTATTCCGCAGACCGGCCGCAGCGCCGGAAGTTGCCAGACTGGCCGTTGAAAAAGGCGCGCGCGCCCTGTGGATGCAACCCGGTGCAGAGAATGATCTTGCCGCAGAGATTGCGCTTGAGGCTGGCCTCGACGTGGTCAATGGGCCATGCATCATGGTGCAGCACAAGTTGTGGTCGCTCCGCCATCTGACAGCACAACATTCTGACGAGGCTTAGGCATTACTGACGCACGGAAAGAGCCGCTGGCGAACCCGCCGCTGATTGCGGTTGTAGTTCCAACGTTCAATGAAGCAGAAAATCTCCCGCTTCTAGTCCAGCAGCTGAAAGAACTTGATATCAACGGGCTTGGCATCATCATCGTTGATGACAATTCACCTGACGGCACGGGAAAAGTCGCCGATCGGCTGGCGTCAGATTTTGATGGCTACTTCCAGGTACTTCACCGCGCTGGAAAGCTTGGGCTGGGCAGCGCCTACGTCGCAGGATTCAAGCTCGCGCTGGATATCGGCGCCGAGTTCATTATTGAGATGGATGCAGACCTGTCCCACCCCACCCAGGAAGTACCACAAATTCTGCGGAAACTCAAAGAGTTCGACGTCGTGATTGGCACCCGATACTCATCCGGGGGAGATGTCGATCCATCATGGAATCTGGGTCGCCGTTTACTTAGCAGGCTGGGAAACATTGGGATACGGGCACTGGTGGGAGTGAATGTTAGTGATGCAACCTCAGGGTTCAAGGGATTCAGGCGATCAGCGCTTGAAAATGTCGACCTGAATGGCTTCAAAGCAACAGGCTTTGCGTTCCAAGCAGAGGTGACAATGGCCTGTCAGCGCGCCCATCTTGCGATTGGGGAGCACCCGTATATGTTCCGAACGAGGAACGCTGGCTATTCCAAGATGAGCGCGGGCATCATCTACGAGGCCGTGGTCCTCTTGCTACCACTCCGATTCCGACGTTAGTTGCGAATTAGCGCGTTCAGTTCGGAACTTCCGAAAACAGTTACGTTTCCGTGTAAACCGCGTCGAAAACCGCTTGAAGAAGTTGCGTCGGGCTTCTTAGGATGCGCACGACGCACTTATTTACGTCACGAATGTCACTGGAAGTATCGAGCAGACAGATGCAGCAATCGATCAACGAGTACCAATCGGTCACAGAGATGATGGCTCAGGCGGCTGTGGCCCATGCACTGAACAGCGAATGGTCTGATGCAATCCAGGCTAACCGAAAGCTAATTGCTCAGGATCCGCTGGACGCCGAGGCGCACAATCGCCTCGGAAAGGCACTCGCGGCCTCAGGCCATCTCCAGGACGCGATCGCCGCCTACAGTAGAGTGCTGGAGCTTGATCCGCACAACGTCATCGCCCGGCGCTACCTGACCAGGCTTGAGGGTGCTGGCGATGCCCAGGTTCTCACAGAGATATCAGGCGCCGCGATAGAGATGGCGCGCGTATCCGGAAGCGCCACCGGCTCGGCAATTGTCACCCGTCTCGTCCGCATGGCCGGTGCTGATGTTCTTGGCGGCTCAACCATCGGTGACCAACTCACGTTGGAGCCATCACCCGCGGGAATCAGAGTCTCCACAACAAACGGCAAGTACCTTGGCGTTGTAAATCCAAAGCTGAGCGTGCGCCTGGCCAGACTGGTCGTGAAAGGCAGCCGCTACGATGCCTTCGTAGCGCACAACGTTGGCGACGACTTCCGGATCAACATAGTTGAGACGTTCAAGCATCCCTCGATGTCCAGTGCAATCTCGTTCCCGGCACGGTACGTTGAGCACGACGAACCGATAACCGAGATTGACCGCTATGACCTTAGCGAAGCGGGCGCGCAGACCGGCCTGCAAGATAGCGCGCTACTGATGGAAGTTGAGGATGATGAGTCTGTCGCATCCGCGGACAGCCGAACCATGTCGGTACTATCCGGCACGATGGACACACCTGATATGTAGGTAGCGGCTTAGCCGTACCCGGCACGCTCCAGCACTCGTCCTACAGCGTCCACGAAGCCGTCAATCTGGTCGTCCGTTATCGCAGATGAGATGTTCCCCGCACACTGCGGCGAGAGCGTGTATCCCTCATTCAGCATGCCAATGAACATGTGCGCCGCCAGCGTCTGGTCAGCCGACTCCAGCGATCGATAATCGACGACCTGCTCGTTGGTGAACTGCAAACTGAACAGAGACTCGATTCCGGTAACGCCCATCGGCGCTTCGCGATCCGATATCAGGCTGCGAAGCTTTTCCCGCACTTTTTCGCCGTTCGTGCCAATCTGCTCAAACAGTTCAGGCGTCATGCTCTTCAGCGTCGCGATTCCGGCCGCGGCCGTCATGGGATTGCCGTTGAACGTACCCGCGTGCTTCACCCGTGGTCCAGATTCGGGGTCAAACAGCGCCATGATTTCGTCCTTGCCTCCGAATGCGCCAACGGGCAGTCCGCCGCCAATGATCTTGCCCATAGCCGTCATATCTGGCGTGATGCCAAAGTACTCCTGAGAGCCACCGGATGAGATTCGAAGTGAGATCACCTCATCGAATATCAGGACAATCCCCAGCTCCTTGGTCACATCACGCAGCCTTTGCAAGAATTCTGGGTTCGCGGGAAGCATGCCCAGACGGCCGATGACCGGCTCAATGATCACCGCCGCGATTTCATCCCCGTTCGCCCGAATAATCGCTTCGGCCGCTTCCGGACGGTTGAACGGAATCACGATGGTCGTACTCAGCACGCGGTCAGAAATACCTTCGTAATCGTGAAGCGCATTTGGCTCCAACTCATCGCCCGCTTCGTCGATCGAGGGAGAAACACTCACCGCGACATCCTCGTGGGCGCCGTGATAGCCAGCTTCCGCCTTGACGATCTTTTGCCGACCGGTGAACGCTCTCGCCGCTCTGATCGCGTTCAGCGTGGCTTCGGTGCCTGAGTTGACGAACCTGATCTTCTCAACGGACGGGATTCGCTCACAGATAATCTCCGCCCACTCGATCACCAGTTCCGCTGGCGCCGGGTAAGAGAGTCCTCGGTCCACCTGCGCTTCGACGGCCTCGATCACCGCAGGGTGCCTGTGGCCAAGAATTAGCGTGGTCATATTGCTGATGAAGTCGACTCGCTCATTGCCATCGACGTCCGTCATGGTGGAGCCCTGCCCGCGAGCGATGTAGACCGGGAACGGCTTCCACCAGATTGAGTTGCGAGAATCGCCACCGGGCAGCGACTTCTTAGCCCGCTCATTCAACTTTGCCGAGGCTGGATTCGCCTGCGCGTAGACCTGTATCTCCTGGTCAAGGGCGGTGGTGGCTGTGGTCATGTGATTCCCTCTAGCGTGATTCGACCGTCTCAGGCGTGGCACATACTACTCTTGCCGAACACTACAGATACCCACGAGTAATCCGAGATGTGCTGCGATCAGGCCGAGAGTTGCTCCAACAGAGATGGCAGCGCACTCGCCGCTGTGCCACGGATGACTGCATCGCATGATCGCGTGAGAGGGGTCTCGGATGAGTTGATCTCAATCAACTTCGAGCCATTGGCCTTCGCAATTCGTGGCAGGCCTCCAGCCGGCTTAACGCTGGTTGAGGTGCCTATCACGATCACACATTCTGCTTTATCCGACTCAGATCGGGCTGCCTGGAGTATGTCTTTAGGAATTGGCTCGCCGAATAGCACCGAATCGAACTTCACCCGGCCGCTGCACTCCTCACATGGAGGTGGTGGCGAGTCGATGAAGAGAGTTTTACGTGGTGTCCGATCACCGCAATCAACGCACCGCATCTTGTCGCGGCTGCCATGTATTTCGATCACGTTCATGCTGCCAGCATCCTGATGTAGACCATCGATGTTCTGCGTGATGACTGAGTTCACCCGACCGGTCGCTTCCATCTCAGCCAACGCCACATGGCCCTCATTGGGCTTTGCGTGTCTGAGCGCCTCCCGAAGCTCAACCACCCACGGCTCCAGTCGGCGCCGACGTTCACTCGACCAGAACGCGTCTGGATCATCCAACCACTCAGCATATGAGTTCGCTGACGGCTGACCGTGGCGGCTCCAGATGCCGTCTGCGCCGCGAAACGTTGGTATACCGCTCTCAACCGACATCCCGGCACCGGTCATGGCGACTACGTATTTGCTAGCGCGAATCAACTCCGCCGCGACTGAGACTGCATCAACGGTAGCTTTCATGAGGAGGCCAACGTCCCGTTATCAACGTGAAACTGGCTGGCGGCCTCAAGGAAATCCGACTCTATCAGTGCGAAGTCCGTTATCGTCACAAGCACCTGCTCGTACTCACTTGCCGCCTCCAAAACGAGACGACGGCGCCGGGTATCTAGCTCTGATAGCACGTCGTCCAGCGCCAGAACGGGGCTATGCCCGGTCGCATCCGATACCAGCATTCCCTCCGCTAGCTTGAAGGAAAGGGCGATAGTCCGAGCCTGCCCGCGGGATGAGAATGAGCCAGCATCGCGATCGTGTAGCGATATCGCCAACTCATCCCTGTGGGGGCCAATCATGGACACCCCACGGGCAATCTCGCGATCTCTGATGACAGTCAGGCTCTGGCTGAGGGTGTCATTGATCTCAGAGGCTCTGAGTTTGGCCGGCCTCTCACCGGGACCCAGTTCAGGGAGATAGTTCAGGTTCAGGCCGTCATCACCGTCCGCCAATCGGGCATGAGATTGGACTGCGAGTGGAGTCAGTTGATCGACCGCAATCGACCGCCGTTCGATGATGACGGCGCCTTCCTCGCATAGGCGTTCATCCCAGAAATGCAGCTCGTCAATGCCTGCCCGCCGCTCGCGAATAAGGCGAAGCATGTTGTTCCGCTGAGTTGTGACCTTCTGGTATCGCTGCAGCGCCTTCAAATACGCGGAATCAACTTGCGATATAAGAATATCCAGATAACGCCGCCGCGTTGCCGGGCCACCAGTGACCAGTTCGATGTCTTCCACAGCGAACGCAATAACGTTGAACGTACCCACAAACTCGCTGGCGGACCGTTTGATTCCGTTGATTCGCAGTGACTTCTGAACGGAGGCGTTCTCACGAGAATCCTCACCATTCACCTGCAGCCCAGGAACAACTTGATAATCGATCTGAATCTTGCTTGTCTGCTCGGATTCGCGTGCCACTCCAAGAATCTGAGCATGCCCACCTGACTCAAGCAACTCCCATCCCACGAGATGGCGATCCTGTGAGGCGCGCGGCGACTTGGCGACCGAAAGCATGTAGATGGCTTCAAGCAAATTCGACTTGCCCTGGCCGTTCAAGCCCTGTATCACGGTCAATCCGGACGTCAGGTCAGCCTGTGCAGATTCGAAGTTTCTAAAGTTTGAGATTGAGAGTTGAGAAAGGCGGATTTAAGATCTCCGGTAGGGATCATTCAAAATGGGCGAACTCGGAGTATATGTCCAGTTGGCATCGAAATGCCCTCCAGCACTCACGCCGTGCGGTAATTGCGTACATCTAAGTAGTCACATACGCCTGCGCGGAGGCGATTCAATTCAATCGTTCTTTGGATACCCCATTTCATGAAGTTGAGAGCCGCAATGCCTGCGCGGGCGAGGATTCTTGGATCACTGATCCTTCTCGCGCTGGTCGCCATCGCGTGCCAGCCGCGTGAAATCGTGATCGCCCCCTCGTCCGGCGGGGAATCGACTGATGCCACGTCTCGCGAGCTTAAACTCGTGACGCTGCTGCCATACGACTCCATCCCCGCGATATTCGACCCTCGATTCGTTTCGGCCGCGGAGGCCTCTGGCACCGGTCGTCAATCAGCGATGTACCGCTCCGATGAGAAGATCCTTGGCATCGAAATCAACGGTGATGTCCGAGCCTACTCAGTGCCCATGCTGAGTCGCCACGAGATAGTCAACGATATCGTTAGGGGAATCCCGATTGCGATCACGTTGTGACTGCTCTGCTTTACTGGCATCGGGTATGCCAGAGAAATCAACGGCCGGGTGCACACGTTTGGCGTCTCCGGGAAGCTGATCATGAACGCGCTGGTGATGTACGACAAGCAGACCAAAACGCTGTGGAGCCAGTTCCTGGGCCAGGCCGTCCGCGGTGATCTGCTGGGCGAGTTCCTTGAGCCGATACCGCTTACCATGATCACGTGGAAGCGGTGGGTTGAAGAACACCCGGACACACTTGTGCTGGACAAAGGCAACGGCCGCTACGCGACAGACTCTTACGAGGGCTACTACAGCAACAACCGATCCACCGGGGTGATTGGCCAGAGCAATTCCGACGATCGCTTGCGCAACAAAGACGTGATCCTTGGCGTCGGATTTGAGAAGGGCGCGAAAGCCTACCCGTTTGAGGTTCTTGCGAATGATCGCGTCATCAACGACGAGATCCTAGGTGAGCCGTCCGTGATCTACTTCGACGATACGGCCGATACGGCATTCGCATTCAAGAGCACCGTCGATGGCCAGGAACTTACGTTTGATCTCGCTAGGGAAGACGATCGCGACATCCTGATCGACCGGGAATCCGGATCAAAGTGGATTGCCTTCACTGGAACTGCGTTTGAAGGACCGCTTGAAGGCCAGAACCTTGAGCGCGTCCACTCCACGGCGTGGTTCTGGTTCGCCTGGACCGATTTTTACCCGGCCACTGACTTATTTCTGGGCTAATGCTCCAAGCACCGACGGCCACACTTGCCACGTAATTCAAGCGACGACGGTAGCGGCGGGTTTACACCCCGCTCTTCTGACGAGATTGCAGACCGCAGCGGATCAACGATTCGCAAACACTCCACCTGCGGGTTGCAAGTCCACCGCCACCGAAAATATTGATTGCTGAAGTTCGAGAATATGTCCGCTTGGCGGCGAAATGCCCTCCAGCAGTCGCACCGAGCGGTATCTGCGAACATCTAAGTACCAGTAGGTAAGCGCCTGCGAGGAGGCGATCCGAATTCAATCGTTCCCTGGATGGTCTATTTCATGAACCCGAATTCCGCAAGGCCTGCGCAGGTGGTTCTTCTTATATCCCTGACCCTGGTTGCGCTGCTCGCCTTTGCATGGCACGCCCGCCTATGGGGACTGGGCGTGGAGCGTCAAACTGTAATCGTCCCTTCGATGGGCGGTGTCTCCAACGGTGCGGATGCCAGCACATCTCGCCAGCTTGAGATTGTCACGCTATTGGGATACGACGCCATCCCCACAATATTCGATCCTCAGTTTGTATCAGCCGCAGAAGCATCTGATCCTGATCGACGATCAGCACCGTATCGACCCGACGAGAAGATCTTGGGCATCGAAATCAATGGTGACGCGCGGGCCTATTCGGTTCCCATACTGAGTCGCCACGAGGTCGTGAACGACACAGTAGGAGGGATACCGGTCGCGGTCACGTGGTGACCGCTGTGCTTTACTGGCATCGGGTATGACAGAGAGATCAACGGCCGGGTGCACACGTTT
>DBZV01000148.1:0-250 GCA_002311865.1 Dehalococcoidia bacterium UBA1151 | reverse complement strand
GATGTACGACCGGCAGACCAACACATTGTGGAGCCAGTTCCTTGGGCAGGCCGTCCGCGGTGACCTCCTGGGCGAGTTTCTTGAGCCAATTCCACTGACGATGACTACGTGGGAGCGCTGGGTCGAAGAGCATCCAGACACCCTTGCGTTGGACAAGATCAACGGCTTCTACACCTCCGACTCATACGAGAGTTACTTTCGCTCTAACCTTGCCACCGGCATGTTCGGCCAGAGTAACTCGGACAACCGC
>DBZV01000114.1:2951-3443 GCA_002311865.1 Dehalococcoidia bacterium UBA1151 | reverse complement strand
GCGATGGTTCTGTCCTCGATCGCCGCGTTTGGCAGTGTGGATATCCTCGTCAACAACGCTGGTATCAGCCCTGTAAGCCCTGCGCTCGAAACCTCAGAAGAGGATTGGGATCGCGTAATGGCAGTCAATCTGAAGGGCTGCTTCCTGTGCAGCAAGGCCGTCGGCCGGAAGATGGTGGAAGCAGGAACTGCTGGCCGAATCGTCAATATCACCTCGACTGCGGGGACTAATGCACGGCCGGGGGCCGGCGCGTATGCAGCGTCAAAAGCCGGAATCATCCAGTTCACGCGTGTAATGGCCCTCGAACTTGGCGGGCGCAGCATAACGGTCAACGCGGTTGGCCCCGGAATGACGATCACGGGTTCCGAGGTCAAACCGGCTCCTACCGACGCATACCAGACTGCCTTTGTGAATCAGGTCGCGGCCGGAAGAGCCGGGCGACCGGAGGATATTGCCCAGGTGGTCGCATACCTCGTCTCCTCGGTGGCGGAG
>DBZV01000114.1:0-2904 GCA_002311865.1 Dehalococcoidia bacterium UBA1151 | reverse complement strand
GTCACCGGCCAGGTGCTGTTCGTGGACGGCGGCTACTCGGCTGGCAAACTATCGGTTGACGGCTGATCATGGCGGCTATCGTGAGATGGATATTGAGGCAGCACCTCTGCAACTCTGAGTGAGGCCGCCGCTGGAATGTGCCCCGACAAAGTTATGAGGCCCGATAAGGAGCAATGGTCTGTGCCGAACCAAGAGCAGGTAGGACGTGAGTGGCAGAGCGGCGTGTGGCAGCGGATATCGAGTCTTTACCATGATGAATGGGACGAGAGATTTGCGCCGGTTGTTGATGTTGTTATCAGGCGTGCTGGGTTGGTCGCCGGCGAGGGCGTCCTGGACCTCGGTTCCGGAACCGGATCTGTTGCGATGCAGGCGGCGGGTCTTGTTGGTCCGACCGGGCGGGTCGTTGGCGTCGATCTCAGCAAGGAGATGGTTGAGGTTGCGCGTGGGCGCGTAGCAGAGGGTGGCCCTGACAATCTGACATTTCAGCAGGGGAGTGGGGAGGGTATTCCTGCCTCTGATCAATCGTTTGACGTGGTGCTGAGTTCGCTCACTCTCATGTACGTGATCGACCGCACCGCTGCGGCGCGCGAGATAGCACGAGTACTGCGCCCTGGTGGGCGTCTGGTGGCCGCGGTGTGGGGTCGGCCTGACGAATGCGACATTGTCCGGTTCCAGCAGGCCGCGGGCCAGTTTGGCGAGACACCGCCGGTACCGGGCGTCGGTCCCGGCGCACTTGCTGATCCATCTTCATTCATTGAACAGCTAGACGATGCAGGGATCAACGCAAAGGTTGAGACGGAGTCGATCGACTTCGAGTTTGCTGATTTCCAGTCCGCGTGGCACGCGATGGCGGGAGTGACGATAAGCCAATTGAGCAGCGAGCGGCGGCAGGAAGCTCACGTTTCGTCATGGAACTGATGTACGAGGACGGAGATGGGCCGCGCACCTACCGGAACCAGACGCAGTTTATCTCGGGCAGAACGTAAGGCTGCGACATCTTCGATTAGCCTGCCCGCCCGGTCGAATGTAATTTCGACGCCATCATTGCAATCTTCGTATTCCACATAGGCGGTCCCCACTATACGCTTTCGATGAATACGATTAATAATCTCGTATCCGACCCGATGATCGACCAAGGTTTACCGGACAATAAACTGCAATGACCCAGGCTGATGCGCTCACATTTTTCACAATCGGTCACTCATCTCATCCCAAAGATCGATTTATCGAACTATTGGGTCAGCACGGAATTGAAGAGATCGTAGATACGCGAACAACCCCGCGTTCCGGATATGCGCCACATTTCAATGCAGAGCCGCTTTCGGCAATCCTTGAAGTGGCTGGTGTCGACTACGAGTTCATGGGAGGGCCGCTCGGTGGTAAGCCCCACAGCACTCAGTTCTATGATGATGATGGGTTTGTTCTATACGGGAAAATAGCGGCCACGCCTGAATTCGCAGATGCTATTGAAACGTTGATCTCAAGGGCAAATCGCAAAACATTTGCTGTGATGTGTGGCGAAGAAAATCCGACGAGCTGCCACAGAAGATTGCTCGTTGGCCGGGTCCTTGAAGATCATGGCGCCACGATCATTCATATTCGGGGAGATGGTTCCACTGTTAGTGAGACGGAACTCGCCGAATCTGAGTCTCCCCCGTCACCGCAATTAGTCATGTTTGAGTCTGATGAAGAGGATGAATGGAAATCTACACAATCGGATTCACGAAGAAAACGGCATCCGAGTTCTTCAGCGCACTAAATGACGCGGGTATTCGATCGCTGATTGATGTTCGTCTCAACAACAAGTCTCAACTTGCTGAATTCACGAAGCAGGTAGATCTGGAGTATTTCCTCTCGAGATATGCAGCATCAGGTATCAGTATAAGCCATTAAAGGCCTCGTTAGATGAGATGCTCAAAGTGTACTGTAGTAAGAAGATAGACTGGTCTGAATACGCGAGTGGATATTTAGATCTGCTAAGATCACGCTCCATTGAAAACCGACTGAGCAGATCTGACTTTCAGAGCCGAACGGTTCTTCTCTGCTCCGAGTATGAGCCTGATCAATGTCACCACCGTTTGGCCGCCGAGCATCTTTCAGACGCCTGGGGACCGGTCAAGATAACCCACCTGTAGATGCCATCGAAATCCTTATGACTCATCTCACCAGGATGAGCAAGGGCATTATCTGCGCGGCTGGAATTACGAGATCTGGCCAGCATGTCAGGCCACTTTATCGAGGCAACAATCTTTCCTACCGCTATCTAGCTCGTTTCGGAGGACCGCTCTCCATAGGTGCAGTCGCACGTATTCCGGTTGGGACTGAAAAACCGACATCGCCTCACATTGAAGATTACGTTTTTAGTTCGGAATCCATCAGCCTTGCTCAGCAAGTTGGCGCGAGTCGGTTTGTGGAGATGCTGTCTGAGTGGGCGAAAGAAACTCCGACAGATGCTCTTGGAACAGCCCTGCGCAAGATTGGATCCGAATCACACGGAGTAACCGAGGGCAGCAGTGAACGTTCGCTGAGCTACCTCTCAGGTGTTCAGGGTGCCGAAATCTTTATTCGTATCAGTCGAAATGGAAATCCCCGCCCGAGACTTCGATTCATGAGCGGAGGCTTTCCGTATGATCTTTCAATTACAGATTGCCGCATGTATCTCAATGACCTTTCCAACCCGGACGAGAAAAAGGTGGATTGGATGAGAGACATCGTTGCCGGAGAGGAATATCTTCTTGCGATTGGCCTGTCACGTGCATTGGAAGGAGTCCATTGGCTCCAGATCAATGGCATCTACCCCGTCATCGATCCCTACAGGGCGAACGCACCTCAGTAACTCAGTTCTCTAACCCCGGTATCGATTCGCGATCGGCAGGGGGGGGGCGCGGCCGGAGGCGAGGTCCG
>DBZV01000138.1:1230-2780 GCA_002311865.1 Dehalococcoidia bacterium UBA1151 | reverse complement strand
GCTGGGTTCAGCGCCAAAAAGGCGGCTGTAGAAATCCACTGCCGCTTCTATGTCGTCGACCTTCATCCCCACATGGACACGCTTCACCCGCCCAGTCTGTCACCCCCCCCTAAGGTGGGTGGGGCGCCAACAGCGCCCTCGGTGTAGATACGCGCAGCCGTCTACTCGAGTGGCTTGCGGAACTTCAGGGAGGTGACCCCGTAGCGCTGGGTCTTGTCCTCCATGTCGTAGGGGATATTGGCGCGGATGCTCTGGTACATGTTCGCTACGGGCTTTTCCAAGCGTTGCTCCTCCACAATCTCGAGCACATCGGTGAAGGCTTGAGCAATCTCCCAGCCAAATTCGATGGGCTCGCAGAGGGTCGCCTTGTGGTTGACGTCCGTCAAGAGCAAGAAATAACCGCCCGGACACACCACCCGCTTTATCTCAGAGATGGTCTCGTCGAGGTCGTCCACATGGTCGAGGGAATTAAATGAAGCCACGATGTCGAAGTGTCCATCAGCAAACGGGATGCTCTCGGACCCCGATGCGATCATCTCCATTTGGTACCCCTCGGGGCGAAGTTTCCGGTAGTCGTCGGCGAGCGGATCGAGGCCTATCCGTTCGGCGGCATTCTCGGCCCAGTCGAGGCTGCCACGTGGTCCGCAGCCGATGTCGAGGACGTGTAGACCTGCGTAATCTTCGACGCCCAGACCGAAGTGCTCGGTGTAGAAGTACTCGTACCACTCAGCATGGAGGGTGCCCTCTTCATTCTTGCGCTTTATCCAATAGTCGAGTTCTTCTGTGCGCTTCTCGCTCAAGGAATCCATGAGCCTGCGATAGGCAATTGCCTCGTCCACGGCATCGTCGACCGATCTGTTCCGAAACTGGTTCAACATGGCTCCAAACAAAGTCTGACTTGATGGCTTGTCATTTGACGATGGCCTTAGTCTGCCACTCCTCCCCTGAGGGGGGTAGGGGCGACCATCGGAGCCCTCAGGTGTAGATGCGCGAACCTGAGATCCCTTAAATCACAGAAATCTGTCCAGGACGTCTGTCTGGACCGCTAGTGCCCGTGGACTCAGGCTTGTGTGTCTGTCGGGTAAGTCTGTGTCCGACTGGTGGCGTGCATTCTGTGCAATGGGTGTGCACCGCGAAGGCAGACCAAGCGGCTCTACTCGAAGATCACTTCGGTATTCAGCGGCAGCACCGCCACACGACGAAAGCACGGAGAACCGGGGGCGGCTCAGTGCACCTGCGTCCGAACCTCAGGCGTAGACACACGTAGCCAACATGCCTTGGTCTTATCGAACATAGATGCGAGCGTTGTCGGTAAACGTCAGTTCACTAGTTGATGAGACGTTGAAGAAGGCCTCGACACGCATGGTCCGATCATCAAGGAGTTCGACCACCAGAGTTCCTGCCTCTCCTGCGGGGCACTGCTCGTAGTATTCGATCGCCTTAGGATCGATAGCAAATGCCGGGTCACAGGTAGTGAGTGCCTCTAACCCGAATCTTGTTGGACCGCTTGAAACGGATACTTCTGTGAAGTTGGGCTCGTTCCCGGCTAC
>DBZV01000138.1:0-1169 GCA_002311865.1 Dehalococcoidia bacterium UBA1151 | reverse complement strand
AGGTGGCCTGCAAAGTAACTGAAGAAGCGTAGATCTGTGTTGCCTGCGTAACCACCTGTTCCTTCTCGGAACCAGTTTCCCATTGCCGTGCCATCAACGTCGTAGGTAAACGTCCCGCCACGCGGGGCTGAGGTCCTAAGGCTCTTCTCCATGACTTCTGATAGCAATGGTTCCGTGAGGTACTCAAACGAGTCCTGTTCAAACAACTTGTATGGCTCGCCATCTTGACCTGAGTAGTAAGACTCATTGTTCACAAAGCCAGTGGTCTCGCCCCGTGCTAGGTCGACAACTGAGAGATCGGGCTTGTTCCCATCTCGTTGCCTGCCCAAAAGGTCACCAGCCTGCACTCGTATTCGAGTCCAGGCGTTGAACTTGTCGCCAACAGCGGACAGGAAGGGCTCAGGTGGATCAAGAACATGGTCCAACACAACGTAGAAATCACAGGACGCCTCGATGATGTAGTGGATCTCTGTCCCCATGCCAGCAGAGGCAGCGGCGATACTTCCGCTGGGCACTTCAGAGGCGTTGCGGTTGCTCATCTTGACCACGTATCCGTCGACAGGAGCCACTACATCGGCTACCACGTCTCTCTTCGGGTAGATGTAGTTATGGCTAACAGGTGTGATGTGAGCTTGGGTGAGAGCTCCGAGTGGGTAGATGAAGTTGATGTCACTGGGTTTGACGGGATAGTAAGAAAGCATCCTGCTGCCAGACCCCTCGCATTGTCCGAGACTCCAACCCCTCACCAAGTCAGCCGCAGAAAGTTGGCTGGCCGAGTCTGCCTCGTAATCCGCATTTGAACTGGCCGAGTCTGCCTCGTAATCCACATTTGAACTGTCGGATGCTCCAGAGCTCTCTGAAGAACCTGCAGGTGCTGAGACGAGAGCAGAGGTGTCCAAGACCGTGGAGACTGAGACGCAGTTAGAGCCCTGGCACTCCTCGAGAAAGATCTGCGCCTGTTGACCAAGCAACTCTTGGTCAATGACGAACGCCCATTGGTTTCCGCCGTTGTGTGCCCATGACGCGTCCGAAGTCCACTTCAGCTGGGATCCCTGCTGCTTGCCGGTTGCCCGGCACGAGATTCGCACGGCCTCGGAGTCAAGAGTGCAGACCGCCGCAAGTCCTGCTGGAACTGCAACCGTGGTGGTTGGCGCCGCAGTGGTGGTCGG
>DBZV01000031.1:8756-12133 GCA_002311865.1 Dehalococcoidia bacterium UBA1151 | reverse complement strand
TCTGACAGAACTCAGGATGTGAGCAAGTGATTGAGCAATATTGGATTTCCATATTTTTTGCTAGAGCACCACAGGACGCACCGAAATCTCCCCGAACGCTGTGTGGGAATCGGCAGTTCTAAACTCTTGCTCAGTCGCTCGGAGTTCAATTGAACTAGCTCGCGATATGACGAGCTCTATTGCCAATCAGCAGGTGTAACACCGAGACCGGGGTAACTCAATGGCCTTCCTTGATGAAGTCCGCCACGCGTTCTCCTATTGTCATGACCGTAACGTTAGTGTTGGCGCGGATGCAGTCTGGCATTATTGAGGCGTCAGCCACCCGGAGCGCTTCGACTCCATGGACTCTGCCGAACTGGTTCACGACCGCCATCTTATCATCCGCCAGTCCCATCTTCGCGGTGCACGAAATGTGGTGTCCGGTGGTTACTTCCCTACGCATCCATGCGTTGAGTGTTTCGTCCGACTCGAGGTCGGAGTCAAGCGGATTACGGCGACTTTCTATAAGCTCTGCCATCGAAGGCTCGCTTTCGAAATTCACCAGCATGCGGATTCCGTCCCGCACCCGGCGACGGTCCTCCTCTTCCTGCAAGTAGTTGTAATTCAGATAAGGCTGATCGCGGTAGTCATTCGAGTTCAGCCTCAACTCCCCTGCGCCCTTCGCCAGGTTGAGTGCCAGGACGGTCGACATCCCATAAGGCTCTGTCCGTAGACCGCCGCGGTCAGATCGCTCGCTTGCCACCGCGGCACAATAGACGATCATGTCGTTTTCGAGGTCCGAGCCTGTCGCGGTGTAACGCAGCATCAGCTGTCCCCGCGGACCGAGTGCCTCGAGCGGAACTTCGGGCTTTGTGTTCCATGCGATCTGGAATATTGGATGATCGCGCAGATTCTGACCGACGCCTGGTGAATCGTGGACGGTCGTTATCCCGTGTTCAGCGAGATGCTCTGCAGGCCCAATACCTGAGAGCATCAGAATCTGCGGTGATCCGATCGCGCCCGCGCAGAGGACGACCTCGTTTGCTTCAACGATGAAGGTTTCGCTGTCTGATACTGCCTCTACACCGGTCGCTCTGGGCTCCTCACCACTGGTATCGAACAGAATCTTCTTGACCGAGACATCAGCCCGGATAGTCAAATTCAACCTGTGCCTCGAAAGACCCAGGTAGCCGATCGCTGTAGACCAGCGTATGGCGTTCGGATTGTTGAGTGGCATCGGTCCAACTCCAGTCGTGTCTGGAGCGTTTCCGTCCTCGCATGCCGGAAAACCAGCAGCCAGAGACGCCTTCTCGAATGCTCTGGATGCCGGAAGCCACTCTTCCCGAGGGAACCTATGGCAAATAATTGGACCATCAGATCCGTGAAAATCCCCGGGGTCGTCCTGGTAGGTGGTATCCGTTTCAATCTTGTTAAAGTAGGGAGCCATTTGCTGGTAATTCCACCGGTCGTTGCCGAGGCTGGCCCACCCGTCGTAATCCGCGGGAATTCCCCGTAAAAATATCTGTCCGTTAATGGCGCTGGAACCGCCAGTCACCTTCCCTCGCGGCACATCGATTTCGGCCTCGTCAGTAGCCGTGGCTCTAAATTGCCAGTTGTGATCGCTTGTGTATATCTCGGTACCGGTCGCGTATCCGTACTTCACCTCTTCTGGAAGACTTTCGATGTCGGGGTAGTCGGGTCCAGCCTCGAGCAACAGGACTGTGGTATTCGGATCTTCGGTCAAACGTGTGGCAATGATCGCACCGGCCGATCCAGCTCCGATAATTATGTAGTCGTAAAGCATCTGCGAAGTCCGATCCTCGTGTCGAATTGACAGTTAGCCTCAGTGATTTCAGAAATCTGTTCGCTGAGGACTGGTAGATAACACGATCTTACGCGCAGTAACGAGTCAAATATGCGACGGAATCAACTCTTATACGTGGAATGTATTCCGAAATTCGTTTCGAACTGAATGATGAGCCGCCATTCATGACCGTTCAAAGAGTCGCCAAAATCATGGACGCCAGTGAATCAACAATTCGCCGTTACATCAGAGGGGGCGAACTAGTCGCTATCGCGTCAGAAGGACCTAACTCTGCCCAGATTCTGGAAGCCTGAAATAAATCCGTATCGCTAAATGAAAAGCCTCGCACGCGCGACATGTTCATGATCATGAGCATGTTCATACATAAACAGACAGTCATAAACATTAGGACATTTACATGAGCATTCCATCTCATCCACAAGAACATGACATGAATATGAACATGAACATGGGCAGCGACCGAGGAGTCATCGCCGAGTTCATCCCAGGTCAACAGCACCCACAGGTTCAGTGCAAAGAGTGCAAATTCATCCCCGACGATACCTTGGAACCCGAACAGGTCATGGACGCGCTTTTGACGGATATGGAACACTGGGCGATAGATATGCCTGACCAGAAACTTAGCAACTTCGGAGCGAAGGCTTGGCTACATGTGAACCGAGTAGTCACAGGGCGAGCATTAACTGGCGACTTGGCGCAAATCGAGAACATCGCCGGTTACTGCATGGGAACTGCCAAGAATTACGTCAAAGAGATTGAAAAGCTGCGTTACAGGCGGTGAGCCACCTACCACCCTATTTGCCCGCTGGCTATGTACAGGAGAAAAGGTCTTCACCGGCGGATATTGCGTGAAAAAGTCAGCATTTACCGGCATCGGACTGTTGGTTGCACCTCTCGATACAGGGCATCGAACCTGCGCATCAATCTCCCCGAAGACCCCCATCGTGGATTGGGCTCGACTTGAAGAGCGATCAATTACCGGCGCCTAAAAAGCAGTCCGATCCTCGATGAGTGCCTATTGCTGTCGAAGAACGAGTTGAACCAAACGGTCAGACTCGTTGGTGTTGGGCTAATTGCCACTGAATTGCTCGTTACGGTGAACTTGCGGTGGGGGAAAATCTGCCTAATTGCCTACTTTTTGCCATGCAGGGGAGACCACCGACTAGCTCAGTCATCTGAATGTCGGTTTTGACGCGGATTCTGGAGAAGAGGTTCATCGTAAGGAGCTGCCTCGTGGTAGCATCCTGCCCAGAGTCCAGATTTCAAGGTCGTCGCCAGTACGTAGAGTTCGCGGGAGTATCACGGGCTGTTGCTGCCTATCCACTTCGCGTAGAACGTGTCCGAGGTAAAGCAACAAACATTGTTGGCCCACCTTCACATCAAGTGTTGGTGGGGTAGTCATAGTTCCCTCGGAAAGGAGCGTGCAAGTCGCTCCTGCTGGCGGTGATTGCCAAGCACCCCCTTGCCAACACTCACAGCAGTGAGTGTTGGGTGCATCCGAACCGCAATGCGCTAGCTGGTAATTCGGTAACCGACCAAGCTGTAATTTTTTTGTATGCAGAAGGGGACACTC
>DBZV01000031.1:4103-8706 GCA_002311865.1 Dehalococcoidia bacterium UBA1151 | reverse complement strand
CCCCCCCTTCTGTGCGATTCAGCAACCGTACTTTCACGCCTTCACAGCTACAACCGGTTCCGGAAGTTCAGGTCCGAGAAATCTCGGCTTCTCCGGGTCGAGTTCTCCCCTGCGTGTGCTAAGTCGCAATTGGAGATCCCTCATTTCCTTTTTCTTCATGAACTCAGGGCCAATCAGGTGACCTGCCCCCCTCAAACGTGTCCATCTGAAAGATCAGATAATGGACATATTGAAGGGAGGCAGACGTGCCAAGAAAAGGTCATAGCCCGGACCGGCTTGTGAGGCAGCGGTGACGGATGATAGAAACCAGTTTACGTTCAGGCATTCCTGCCGGATCCTGCTGTTGAACGACTCGATGTGTTGGACGTCAGCGAAAGTGGAACAGATCGGTCTGCACCGAAGTTGCCGCTGGACTGGTTTTCCATGAGACGGTCGGCGGCCACGCAGGCCGCCGCACTAAAGTCGAACCGGCGATCCCCTCATCACAGCTTTATGCAGGCTGCATAATGATTCGGGGCATGCTCTTTCATCGTTGGAATCGTCATTCGGCACTCGTCGGTGGCTATCGGGCATCGAGTATGGAACACACACCCGGTCGGAGGATTGCGTGGGCTCGGGATATCGCCTTTCAGAACAATTCGTTCCCTGCTTCGCTCCAGCGCCCGGTCCGGCAACGGAACGGCGGACAGCAGGGCCTGTGTGTATGGATGAAGCGGATTGTCGTAAAGGGCCTTGTAGTCTGAGAGTTCCACCAACTTGCCGAGATACATCACCGCGATTCGGTCGCTGATGTGCCGAACTACCGATAGATCGTGGGCGATCAACAGATAGGTAAGATTGAACTCTTCCTGAAGGTCCTGCAGGAGGTTTATGAGTTGTGCCTGGATGGACACGTCCAACGCCGAGACCGGCTCATCAAGCACGAGGAATCGCGGCTTAGCCGCGAGTGCGCGCGCCACACCTATTCTCTGCCTCTGCCCCCCGCTGAACTCGTGGGGGTATCGATCCGCCATTGATCTGGATAGGCCCACAGTCTCCAGGAGATCACCGACCTGCCTGCGACGGTCCTCTTTGCCGCTGTGAAGTTTGTGTATTTTCAGCGGCTCACCAATCATGTTGCCGGCTGTCATTCTGGGGTTGAGTGATCCGTACGGGTCCTGGAAGACGAAGCCCAGTTCTCGCCGTCTTTGGCGCATCTCTTGGCTGCTGAGATCTCTCAGTTCTTGACCATCGAAAATGACCTGGCCGTCGGTAGGTTCAATAAGCCGCAAGGCCGCCCGCCCGAGGGTAGTTTTCCCGGATCCACTTTCCCCGACGAGTCCCAGCGTCTCTCCTGGATTGATGTGCAGGCTCACGTCGTCCACTGCCTTAATATGGCCGACTGTCCGCCCCAACAGGACTCCGCTTTTGATCGGGAAGTAGACCTTCAGATTGCGGATATCCATTAGTGGTGGAGTCTTGGCCGCACCTTCCGTTGCGTCAGATTTGATCTTATTCTCCCTCATGGCGCTACCGGTAGTTGAGCTTTTGAAACCGTTGCCGCTTCCCAGCAGGCGGACGTGTGGTCGGGGCCCACCGCCGCGAGCGAAGGCTCACTGACGGAGCATTTATCTACTGCCCAGGGACAACGGGGGTTGAAACTGCATCCACTGGGCCGATGTGCTGGATCGGGAATCTCGCCCTTGATCATCTGCAGGCGAGCCCGATCGCCCTGGTCGAAGCGGGGAATAGCGTTGAGGAGGCCGATGGTGTAGGGATGGCTCGGGGAGTCGAAGATGTCGTCGGCCGGCCCCATCTCTCTGATCTTGCCGGAGTACATCACATTCACGCGGTCGGCAAAGCGAGCGACGACGCCCAGGTTATGCGTGATTATCAACAACGCTGTCCCGAATTCCTTAGAGAGGGTCATCATGAGTTCGAGGACCTGTGCCTGGATCGTCACATCCAGCGCCGTCGTCGGCTCATCGGCAATTAGCAGTTTTGGATTGCAGCTGAGCGCCATTGCGATCATTATCCGCTGACGTTGGCCCCCACTCATGCGGTGGGGGTAGTCTTTCAGACGGTCTTCGGGATCCGGGATTCCAACCATTTCAAGAAGCTCGCACGCGCGGCTTTTGGCTACCCCCCGAGTCATGCCCAGATGCATGCGTAATGGCTCAGCAAGTTGCCGTTCGATAGTGAGGACCGGATTGAGGGAGGTCATCGGCTCCTGGAAGACCATTGCGATCTGACTGCCTCTTATTCCGCGCAGATCCTCACCAGAAATCCGGAGCAAATCCTGGCCCTGGAAATAAATTTCACCGCTCACGATCTCGCCTGGTGGAGTTGGAACCAGCCCCATAATCGAAAGGGCGGTCACGCTCTTACCACATCCACTCTCGCCAACAAGCCCGAGTGTCTCTCCCTCGTTGATCTGGAACGACACGTCGTTGACGACCCGTACGGGACCTTCGTCTGTCACAAATTGAGTGACCAGATTCCGTACATCCAAGAGGGGGGCGGAATCGCCCCTGAGTGCATCCATATGGTTAAACCTGCAATATCTTTCTTGAGTGTGCCATCTTGCCGTCCACCGTGTTGGTGGCGAGAAGCCGGTACGTGAGCTGCAATCCTCTGGCGGTCATGTTAGGCCTTATCAAATTGCCGGAGTCTCGTGTAACACTTTGCCGTCGACCTCGATTCGCACAGCGCGGAGATACTTGCGAAGCGCGTCCGTACTGACCTCGACGCCAAGACCCGGTATGTCCGGGGCTTCAACCATCCCATCCGAATTCACAATGATGCCGGTGGGCTCGGTAAGGCCGCGAATAAGAGGGGAGGTTCCGTCAGGATACTCAAATAGCCCGAATTCCTCGATCCCCGCGAAAACGTGAATGGAGGCGGCCACGGTCAGGTGCGACTTGTAGTTGTGGTTAACGTATGTCACGCCCAGCTCCTGCGCTCGGCGGCACACACGGTCAGCCACGGTGATTCCACCGATACGCGCCACATCGATCTGTATGTAGTCGATACCACCATTCACCATCAAATCGTCTGCCGCGCGATAAAAATCACATCCCTCTCCAGCTGCGATTGGCACCGACGGTCTGCGATCTGTCAGTCGCCTGTACGCATCCACCTCATCCGGCAACAACGGCTCCTCAAGAAATGTGACCCCGAATTCTGCGAATCTCTCGGCGCGCTCAAATGCAGCTGCGTCGTCGCTACCCCAGATCACGCCGGCATCCACCATGAGTTGCGGATCGGGGCCGAGGCCTTCTCGAGCCGCCGCGACAAGTGCGACGTCATCTTCCAGCGTGCCCTCGCCCATTGGACTCCAGCCAAACTTTGCGGCGCCGTAGCCATCGTTGCTAATACGCATCGCTATCCGCCGCGTCTCTTCCGGCGTCTTGCCGAACAACACACTGGAATACGGCAGTTTCGGGTATGACTTCTCGTAGCCCAGCAGGCGATATACAGGCTCACCAAGGTACTTCCCTACCAGATCCCAGAGAGCCACGTCCACGCCGGCTACCGCGTGGTCGATCTGTTGTGCATCGAGTCCATACCTGCCCGCTTTTGCCCGCAGTCTGACCACGTCGTCCGGAGAATCTACCGTCTCCCCGAGGAGCGCCTCGTTCAAATTGATTATGTTCAGGTGCGACATCGGCATTACATATGCCGCCAGGTTACCCAGAGGCGACCCGTCACACTCACCCCAGCCAACCAGACCGTTGTCGCCCCTAACCCGCACCACAAGCGAATCCTGGGATGAGTCAGCGGCGGGCCTGATCTCGGGCAGAGCGATGTAAAAGAGATCGATCGCTTCGATTTTCATAGGATCAGATATTCCGCGCTGTCCCACGTTCGATTCAGGGCGCTCATCCGATGGTGCCTCGGCTTCTCGGGTCCAGGGCGTCCTGTAGCCCGGCTCCTGCAAGGTTGAACGCCAGAACGGTGATGGTGATGAACAGCCCCGGGAAGAAGACCAGCCACCAGAATGGCTCCAGGTTCGAAGCCGCCTCTCCCAGCATGCTGCCCCAGGTTGGGGTTGGCGGAGCAATTCCCAGCCCGATGAATCCGAGAGCCGCTTCGATCAGTATGGCAATGCCAATGTTGGTTGTGAAAAGCACGAGAAATGGAGCGAAAGTCTGTGGCGCCACGTGAAAAACCATTATCCGCCACGTAGGCGCGCCAGTGCTACGGGCAGCCTCCACATAGGTCGTTTCTCGAACGGATAGCGCCACAGCCCGGATAACACGGGCGCCAAACGCCAGCCTTGTGAATGCGATCGCGACGATGAGAGTCCACACTGATGCGCCCAGAATAAACATCAATATCATCGCCAGGATCAATCCCGGTATCGCCATCAGGATTTCCAGGAGGCGCTGGCTGATCAGATCAAATTTTCCTCCCAGATAGCCGCTGGCCAGCCCCCAAAGTGAACCTGCACCAATCCCGAGAAATACTGACACCAATCCTATGAACAGGGATGTTCGACCGCCGTATATGATCCGGGTCAGCTGATCCCTGCCGAGAAAATCTGTACCAAAAAAGTTCTCCGTGTCAGGGCTGTTGGTCACCTTTGAGAAGTCAGGAATATAAGGATCTTGCGGCGAGACAA
>DBZV01000031.1:3808-4074 GCA_002311865.1 Dehalococcoidia bacterium UBA1151 | reverse complement strand
CGGTCTCCGCCTGGCGAAGACGCGGAAGTTTCCGACATTGCTGGTCGCTTGAGTTCTTATGTACCGGAGCAGGTCGAATCCGGTTATTTTCAGCGTCGATACCATGCGCTACCCTCGAACCGGCCGAAGGGTGGGTGTTCCCGCCGGGCAAAATAATACGTCAATCAACTCGAATCCTCGGATCTAGAAAGCTGTAGCTCAGGTCCACGAGAAGATTCACTCCCACGAACACCAACGAATAAACAAGCACTATGCTCTGAACCATC
>DBZV01000031.1:867-3755 GCA_002311865.1 Dehalococcoidia bacterium UBA1151 | reverse complement strand
GATCAGCGTGTTGCCAAGACCGGGAGTGTTAAACGCTTTCTCGACGGTCACAGACCCTCCAAGGGCGAACCCCAGAAGGACACCACTCAGCGTTATGACCGGCAACAGGGCGTTCGGAAGAGCGTGACGGAGTAGAACCACGCTTTCCTTCATTCCTTTCGCCCGGGCCGTTCGTACGTAATCCTCCCGAAAAACCTCGAATAGAGACGAGCGAGCCATCCGGGCCACAAACGCAGCCTGTGCCATCCCGAGTACCAGCGCCGGTCCGGCTACGATCTGTAAATTCAACCACGGATCCTGCCATAACTGGGAACTGATGATCGGGGGATGATAACTGAACCAGTGGATGAATCCGAGTATCATCAGCAGACCCAGCCAGAATCCTGGAATGGCCAGGAAAACCACAGAAAGCATGCTCGCGACCGCATCACCAATTGAATTCGGGCGCATGGCGCTGAGAATGCCTATCGGCAGGCCGACAAACCATGCGATCAATATCGAAAGAATTCCGATCTCAGCACTTATGGCACCTCGTCTTCCGATAGTTTCCGCGATGGGATCGCCGCGCAAGAATGAGGTGCCAAGGTCTCCCCTCAAGGCGTTCCCGGCCCAGCTCAAGTATTGAGTTGCCAGGGGGCGGTCAAGGCCCAAATCCGCCATTAGGCCGGCCCGCTGCGCGTCGCTCATGAGTTGGATTTGACTGGGATCGAAGAACACTGCCAACGGGTCACCAGGGAGGGCGCGCATTATCAAAAAGATAAGCACTGTGACCCCGAATATCGTCGGAATCGCGATCAGCAGCCGTTTCGCGATGTACTTGAGCAAATCAGCAATGCTTTCTGTAAATCTATCTAGTTGAATCGATGATCCGCGTTAGAGTCAAACGTACACAATCTCGCACCGCGGCTGATGCACAGGACACGAACTTTCATTTCCTCAATAGACCCCCGTCGTTACGGGGGTCTATTGAGGAAATGAACAACGGACGGTCCGGGGCCGGGAGAGCCCCGGACCGTCGTTATTCATTGAAGAGGACTATTTACTTCGTGGCGAACCAAACGTCGTCCCACGTGTGAAGGTCATAGTGTCCTGAGAAGTCACCAGGCACCATACCCAGCAAGTTCTCTGACCAGCCCCAGAACTGGGGTGCCGGTCCCATGGGCATGATGGGCCATTCGTCTAGGAGTATGGCTCGCATCTCATCCACGATGGCGATCCGCGCTCCCTGCTCTCCTTCATCGGTCAGTTTCACGATGAGATCATTGAACCCATCGTGCTCCCACTGGCCCATGTTCTGGTCGCATGGCCTGTCGCCACACATACCCAGACCAGCGACGATGTAGGCCGCAGGATCCGTGAGGCCGACTGTGTAACCAGCATTGGTTGAGAAGTCGTACGCTTGGGTCCTTAGCTTTTCACCGTGCACCGAAACGTCGGTAAGCTCAATCACCGCGTCGATGTTCAAGTGTTGCTTAAGCATCGCCTGAATGGCGGCGTTTATGACCTTCTGGTCCGGTGTTTCACGAGTAACGAGCGTCACCTCCGGGAAACCATCGGCGTTCGGGAAGCCAGCATCAGCGAGCAGAGCCTGCGCCATCTCAATGTCAGCGTCGGTTGGTGTTCGCAATCCCGGTTCAGCTGCCAACTGCGCAGGAGTCATGGCGTACGGAGTGCCGTACAGGAACCAGTCGCCCAGTTCAGCCACCCTCAAGTCCTTCGTAGCCTCGTTGATAGCCGCCTGGTCGATCACTATTGAGATCGCCTTGCGCACTCTCTTGTCGTCATACGGCGTACGAAGAGTGTTGAAAACCATGCCGCCGACATTGGGCAAAGTCCAGCGTATGCCCTTGAGGCCATCCCTGTTACCGTCGCGGATGTCGTTGCCCAGCTTGGGATCGAGCCACATGCCCCAGTCGACAACTCCGCTCAGGAGCGCAGCCGACAGTTCCGGCGTCCAGGCGACGAGCCATATGTGCTCGACCCTGTCCACGTTGGGCTTGCTCGGGTCAAAGTAATCGACGAACCGTTCCTGGACCCATCTTTCGTCGTTACGAGACACGTATTTGAACGGTCCCGTCCCTGGATGGTCGTCCACCTTCCGCAGGTTGCCTCCGGTCTCCGCCAGGGTTTCCTTCGATATGATCACGTTCCAGCCATGCGCCATGGCAGTCAGCATCCAGCCAGGGCCTCGCGGCGCGTCCAGCTTGAACTCGACCGTGAGTCGGTCCAAAACGTTGACCTCGGTGACGGCGTTAAAATTGGTCTTCCTGCCGCTAACGAGGTCGCCTGGCGGGAAGATGATGCGATCGTAAGAAGCCTTCACATCTTCCGCGCTGAAATCGGAGCCGTCGTGGAACTTCACACCGTCACGAAGGAAGAAGGTGTAAGTCATTGAATCCGGCGCGATTTCCCAGCGCTCCGCCAGGTCACCGGTGATCGGCAACGCGGTCGTGATGCCCAACTTCCTCACCAGCTTGTTGTACATCGGGGCCTGAGACCCGATGTTCGCAATCGTATTCGACGCGTAGAAGTCAAAATGAGCTGGCGGGCCGTGGGCTGCCAGTCTCAGAGTACCGCCCCAGGTGCTGGGCTTCGGTGCGCCTGGCGCAACCCCAACTACAGACACGATCACGGTCTGGATGACCGTGTCACCGGGAATGGCGACTTCTCTCTCGACGATAACGGTTTCAACCACCTTCTCGCCGGGAACTTCTCTCTCTACGATGACGGTCTGGATGACGACTTTACCGGGGACTTCTCTTACGACCTCGGTGTCGCTGCCGCAGGCGAGTGCGAAGATCAACGCACCCCCCACCGCTCCGGGTATCAATAAATTCAGCTTGAGTCGCCGACTCAGACTGTCGCGTAATCCATGTTTCATAGTCGTA
>DBZV01000031.1:496-659 GCA_002311865.1 Dehalococcoidia bacterium UBA1151 | reverse complement strand
GAGGGACAACGTTCTATCGATGGGCGGCGGCACCGAAAACTGATTGGCGAAGGGTAGTGTACCTCAGTCGCTCGGAAGTCGCTCGGACGTGAGAAACGCATGAAGATTTTTGGTTGGCAGGCATGTGGCCTGAGCTATTTAAGCGAGTCCAACTGAAGCGCTG
>DBZV01000031.1:0-321 GCA_002311865.1 Dehalococcoidia bacterium UBA1151 | reverse complement strand
CCCTCCTCACCTGAGGCCGGAAGCTTCCAAGGAACCTAACCATTAGGCTGGCGCGGCTGTAGGGAAGCGACGATGCAATCGGGATGGCTAAGCTTCGTTGATCCAGACGAGCATCTCGCCAGGCTCCCTGTTCCCCCACAGCGCGTACGGAACTGCCTTCAGGGTCGCAATAGCGGGGCTGCCGGGGTTGGTCGAGTAGAGCGGCTCCTCAGCGTCCCTGTTGATCCTTCGCGCCGCTGCCGTCAGCATCACGACGCCCCCGAGCAGCGACTCCTCGAATTTGCTCTGCAAATCCGCGTCACGCGGCAAAACCAGGGCGTT
>DBZV01000127.1:9148-13304 GCA_002311865.1 Dehalococcoidia bacterium UBA1151 | reverse complement strand
TACAACTATTTGGGGCAGGTCAAATCTGGGACGAGTACAACGACAACAACTACGTCGACTACGACCGGATTGACGAACTGAACGACCTTGCCCGTGACATGGAAGAGGAGTTGAACGACCGCATCCGGGAGCTTGAAGAGCTGATCTGGGCCATGGATGACGAACTTCAGGACCTTTACAGGAACGCCGAAGACGTAAGCCGGGCGCAGCAGGACGAGATGAACGACGCTTACCGTGCGATCTAGGACCGACGCTACGAGCTTGACGACATGAACTTCGCAATCCAGCAAGAGATGGATGAGTTCTTCAGGAACTTCGATGGCAGCAACCACGTGATCGAAGAAGAAGTACGGAAGATCGAAACCGAACTGCTGACCCCGATCAGGGCGCAGATCCGTGTCCTTGAGTCAGAGCTAAACGAACTGTACGGCCAGGCCGGAGACCTGGAGAACCAGATCAGGGACGCACGCCGAGCGGTCGAAGCGAAGCAGCGAGAGGCTGAGGATCAGGTATTCGACCTTCTGGAAGAGGCAGTCAACGCCGCATCTGGCACAAACCCGGTAGTCGACGAGCCAGTAGTCGAGCCGATCACAATGCCGGTGGAGACGACACCGGAGACGCCAGTGGACTCGACACCTGAGCCAACAGTTGAGCCGACAGCCGTAGGAGCCGGTGCATAAGTAGAAGTAAATCTTGCGGGATGAGGAGGTCCTCCTTCACCCGCTACTCCTCGGGAAGCGGGCGCCGAGCAATCGGCGTCCGCTTTCACGTCTGTAGTAACTGCAGTATCGATACAATCGCGCATCGTGGAACATGTTGACGGCCGCGGAGAAGCAATTTGCCCGAAATCGAGAAGATAACTAGGGACGGGTACGACGTTATCGTCGCTGGCGCCGGTAATGCTGCACTAAGCGCGGCGATTGCGGCCCGGGAGAGCGGCGCATCCGTGCTCGTGCTGGAGAAGGCGCCGAGGGCCGCAAGAGGCGGCAACTCCTACTTCACTGGTGGGCTAGTCAGATTCCCATTCAGCGGAATTGACAATGTGGAGGAGCTGATCGACCCGCTATCCGACGATGAGCGGGGATTAATCGATCTGCCTCCGTACTCCGAGGAGTCCCTCTACGCAGACCTGATGAGGATCTCCGAGGGAATGGCGGATGCAGAGCTAAGCGGCACGCTGGTGCAGAACGCACGACCCACCCTCTCATGGCTTCGGAGTCACGGCGTGCGCTGGGTGCTGGCTTACGGTCGGCAGTCGTACAAGGTGGATGGGCGCTTCAAGTTCTGGGGCGGCCTGCCGGTTGAAGCCGTGGGCGCCGGGGATGGCCTCGTCGATTCACTCTTCGAGGCCACGGATGCGATGGGCGTAGATATCGCCTACGGCACTATGGCGGACGGGTTGGAACTGGCCGCTGACGGAAGCATCAAAGGCGTGTTTATGCGCGGTCCGGACGGCAAATCGAGAGTCGCCTGCTCAGCCATTGTGTTGGCGTGCGGCGGATTTGAAGCCAACCCCGAGATGCGGGCGCGCTACCTTGGCCCGGGTTGGGATCTGGCAACGGTGCGGGGTACTCAGTACAACACCGGAGATGGCCTCAGGATGGGTATTCAGGCCGGTGCGCAGGTGGCAGGCCACTTTTCGGGATGTCACGCCGTCGCATGGGACGCCAGCGCACCCAAATTTGGCGATCGCAAGATTGGCGATCTGTTCCAGAAGCACTCATATCCTCTTGGGCTGATCGTGAATAAGGCTGGTGAGCGGTTCGTGGATGAGGGTGCCGATTTCCGCAACTTCACCTACGCGAAGTACGGGAAAGAGATTCTCAATCAGCCCGGAAGAATCGCGTTTCAGGTGTTCGACCAGCAAGTGATCGACATGCTGAGGGATGAGTACCGAATCAAGGAAGTCGCGAAAGCGGAGTCAGACACCATTCGGGGACTGGCTGAGGCATTCGACATTGACGCAGACAGCCTCGATCAGACCGTGAGTGATTACAACAATGCGGTTCAGGAGACGGCCTACGACCCAGCTGTGCTGGACGGGAAGGGCACAATTGGAATCACGCCTCCAAAATCTAACTGGGCGCTCAAGCTTGATAAGCCGCCCTTCGTTGGATTTGCGGTGACGTGTGGGATCACATTTACCTTCGGCGGACTGAAGATCAACCGGCACGCCCAGGTGATCGATACCCAAGAGCGGCCAATTCGGGGCCTATACGCCGCGGGAGAACTGGCAGGAGGACTCTGGTACGAGAACTACCCGGGCGGGAGCGGGTTAACCGCTGGCGCTGTGTTTGGGCGTATCGCCGGGGCGCATGCAGCAGGATTATCAGCGGGGTAAACGCCCTTCGGTGGCGTGAAAAACTAATCAATCAGAAATAGGGGATTCGCAAGTGGGGCAGTTTGACGGAAAAGTAGCGGTGGTGACGGGTGGCGCGCTGGGCATTGGTGGAGCGACCTGCCGGAGACTGGCGGCGGAGGGCGCCCGCGTCGTTATTGCGGATATCGCAGATGATGCAGCGGAAGCGAACCGGCAACAGATCGCAGGAGCTGGTGGCACCGCGATCACCGTTCATACCGATGTGGGCGTGACTGCCGATGTACACGGGATGGTCGAGCGGGCAGTGGACGAGTTTGGCCGTCTGGATATTCTGGTTCAGAACGCATTCGGCGTTGGTACTGAGTATCCCGGAATGAAGGGAAGCGCCGTGGACGTAGAGGAACCGGCGTGGGATCGCGGGATGTCTGTGCTCATGAAGGCGCTGTATCTGGGCGCCAAGTACGCTGTGCCGGAGATGGAGAAGAGCGGCGATGGTGGGAGCATCATCAACATCGCGTCCGTTCATTCGTTTTTGATGATCAAGGAGAACCTGATCTACGAAGCAGGGAAGTCTGCCGTCGTGGGGATGACACGCCAGATGGCCCTCGATTTTGGACCGATGAAGATTCGGGTCAATGTGATCTGCCCCGGATGGATCGTCACCGAGGCGGGCCAGGAGATGGTCGATAAGAATCCGGAGTTCTACGACTACGCGACAACGCAGTACCCGATTGGTCGAGCAGGCGTGCCGGACGACATCGCGGAGTCCATCGTGTTCCTCTGCTCCGACAAGGCCGGGTTCATCACTGGCCACCCGCTGGTCGTTGACGGCGGCCTCTCAATCCAACTGCAAGACGCCTTTGGCCAGGCGCAAACGCTGTACGGGCAAGCGCATCCGGAGCTTGATCTGGGGAAGTATTTTTAGCGGCAAGTTGTTATTGGGATCCAACACTCATCAACACACCCACGTGAGCCATCGTGAATCGCCATTGCGACCCATCCTGAGCCGGTCGTAGGGTGGCGGCTGTTCCGCGTATACCTCGGTAAGCCACGACCCAGCCGCGTCATTCTGAGCGTAGGCTCCGCGGAGCCGAAGAATCTCAGCGGCGCGCCAATGTGAACGGTCGACGGAACCCGTCCGCGTGCCTCGTTGAGATCTTTCGGTTTCGGCGCGGAGCCGCCTTCGCTCAGGATGACGCGGTGGTGTGTTTTGTATCGCTTGCGGACGTGGGATTGTGTGTGGAAGGGTTGGACTAATGAACCGCCGCCGCGGGTGCGGCTGCTCGTTCGTTGACCAGTTTGCCTTGCGAGAAGCGGCGGACGTTGAATGGCCGTATCAGGTCGGGCGTAATTCCTGTGTCGATCAGCTCTGCCATTGTGTAGCCGCCGATGGGGCCTGCCTTGAAACCCCACGTGCCCCAGCCGCAGGAGAGCAGGAAGCCGGGCAGGCCGTCCACTTCACCCATGATGGGCGCGTAGTCCGGGCTCATGTCGCAGAGGCCCGCCCACTGCCGCAGGATGTTCACGCCGCGCAGGAACGGGAACAGCTCCAGCAAGTTGGCTGCCAACTCCTCAAGCGTGTGGAGCGTTGAGCGCTGGCTATAGCTGGAATATGGATCAACGCCGCCTCCTACCACAACTTCGCCGCGATCTGTTTGGTAGACGTACACATGCAAGTTCGCGGATGAGACTGACCGATTGATGAACGGCTTCAGCGGCTCGGTGACGAACGCCTGCAGCGGATGCGTGATCAGCGGCAGTTTCATGTCCACCATTCGAGCGATATTTGAGCTCCATCCGGCCGTCGCGCTCATGACGATGCCAGCGCTGATACGC
>DBZV01000127.1:4003-9065 GCA_002311865.1 Dehalococcoidia bacterium UBA1151 | reverse complement strand
TCAGCGCCTCGCCCATAGCCCCAGACCACAGCATCATGCCTGATCACGCCTGCTGACGACTGATATAGCGCGCCCAACACAGGCAACGGCTTGCCCCCTCGAAGATCGATCGCCGGCACCAGTTCTTTGATCTCAGATGGACCGATCATCCGGCTATCGACGCCCAGCAGCCTATTGACGCTGGTGCGCATTCGCAGACCGTAGACCGCGGACTCGCTGTGACCAAGGTCGAGACGGCCCGACTGGTCGAAGAGCAGGTTGAAGTCGAGCTCTTGAGCCAGGTCTTCATAAAGGCTCAGGCTCTCGCGAAAAAAAGGAATGCCTTCGACCGTCAGGTAGTTGGCCCGGATGATGGCGGTGTTGCGGCCGCTGGCGCCGCCGCCAACGTAGCCCTTATCGAGCACCGCAACATTGGTGATACCGCGCTTCGCGAGGTAATACGCGGTGGACAGTCCATGGATTCCGGCGCCGATTATGACAACGTCGTACTGGTCCTTGAGATCGTGGGTTGACCACATCGTGTTTGGCGTTAGTAATTGCTTCATTTTGAACTGCCAGCAATGATTTCCATGGCCTCACATCCGATAGGATTCACGACGCCCAATCGAAGCGACCCGAGGGCAGTGTGCCAGAAATATTCACCAAATTCGCGGGATACAAGCAGGTCGTACGCAAGGGTGCTCCCGACATCGATTCGCAGCAGCGTCCCGTGCACACCGGCGAACCCGGCCTGGGCGCACGAGAGGTTTGGCATCGTTCGGTCGCGTAGATCGATGTCTGTCATTGCCGCCAGCAGATCTCGGGACTTCGGGCCCGCGATTCTGAAACTGGCGAATCCGGACGTAAGGTCGATCACATGCGGGGAGGAGTCCGATTTCGCTGCGGCGTACGCCTGCCACTGCTCGACGATCGTAGAAGAGCCGATGATAAGCAGCTCTTCATCAGTGAGCCTCGCCTGGGTGAGTCCGGCACCGTGGGTGAGTCTGCCTAGGGGAATATCAGATTCAAGTTGCTTCGACTTCACCCGAAGAATTGCACTGCCCGTGACGTCGCATATGCCGACGGTCTCTCCCAACGCCATCGCTTCTTGCTCAGCGTTCCCGTAGGAAGCAGGCAGCAACCAGCCGCCAATTTCACTCATGCGCGCGCCCATCGCGATGTGCGTGTGATGCAGTGGAGTGAGGCGAGTGGGTGTGCTGTTCGTGGTCATCACGTTCTCAGCCTCAATCCCTCTGGGTCGTAAAGTGGCTCGGTGATCACCGTTGCGGGCCACTCATTGCGGCCGCTCTGGATAGCAATGCGGGTTCCGTCTCTGGCCATGCCGTGCGGAACCCAGGCCAGTCCAAATCCGACTCCGCGAGTCGGGCTCAGCCGGGAGCTCGTGATTCGACCAACGGGCTCGCCATTCGTCACTATGCACAGGCCATCTTCGGGTACGAATCCATCATCTGTGACGAATCCAACCAACGCCTGGTCCCGATCGCGGCCACGAGTTGCGGCGAGGCCGGCGCGGCCAATGAAGTCGGGCTTGTCGAAGCGCACAGCCCATCGCATGCCGGCCGAGAGCGGATCTGTGACCGCGTCAGTATCTTGGTTGACGATGATGTGGCCCTTTTCAAGTCGCAATATGCGTTGGGCTTCAAGGCCGAACGGCGAGATGCCATACTCAGATCCGGCTTCCATCACGGCGTTCCAGAGGTGTTCTGCGTATTCAGCAGGGAAGTGGAGCTCCCACCCCGTTTCGCCGACGAAGCCGATTCTCAGGAAGATCGAAGGCACGCCAGCAACATCGCCCTGCGCGGTCCGCATGTAGTCAAATGCGTCTGGCGATAGATCAACGTCCGTCAGCTTCGCCAGCGTCTCCCGAGCGCGGGGGCCTGCAACGTTGATCGCTCCCCACGCCGCGGTCACGTTCGTGACGGAGACGTCCAGCCCTGTGCCCGCCAACCACCAGTTGAACCAGTCTTCGATTGCATCGACATTGCCTGTTGTTGTGCTGACGAAGTAGCGATCGTCGTCCATGCGGGTGACGGTGCCGTCGTCCATGATCGAGCCGGTTTCAGAGCAGAGCAGGCCGTACCTGATGTGGCCTTTGCGTAAGTTGGAGAATCGGTGTGTGTAGACCCGGTCGAGCAGGGCGCCGGCGTCGGGTCCCCGTACGTCGAGTTTGCCGAGCGTGCTCACATCGATGAGGCCGACGCGGTTTCGGACGGCCAGCGCCTCGTTCTGGGGCGAGCCGTAGTTGTGGGGCCGTAGCCACGGGCCGAGTTCTACGATCTCCGCGCCGAGTAGGTCGTGGACATGGTGAAGGGGAGATCGCTTGCGTGGCATGTGGTTCGGGCCAGCCAGCGTACCGAGGGGGACAGGCTGCGCGGGAGGGCGTGACGTGGTGGCGCCGACAGCCTGCACGTTGAGTCCAAGGTTCAGCGCCGCAACCTCAACAAACGCCTTGTGGCACATCTTGCCCTGGCATGGGCCCATCGTGGACGTGGTGTACCGCTTGAGGGTCTGTACGTCGCCAAATCCCTCCGTGACAGCGATCGCGATGTCTTTTGTGGACACGTCCTCACAGAAACATACGAAAGACTTCTTCAACGCCGTTGTTGTTGCCTCAGCCGTCTGATGAGACGTGACCGAGAACGTTGTATCGGCGCTGTCTTCCTTGGCAACTTTGAATCCGCTCGCAATAGCTGCCTGATTTCCTGCCAGTCGCCCGGATGCGAAGATTATCGACAGTGAATGAGCACCGGCAATCGAGCCAGCGACCGATACGCCAGCGGCTCGAAGGTCCTTCACCGTCCCATCGTGATTCACTTCGGCCTCGTGGGACTGCAAGAGCAGCCCACTCGCCGCCTGCCACTCGCCAGACATGCACACGAGGTCGCAGGCTATGTTGCGCTTTTCGCCGTTCGGGGATGCAACCGTGATTGATTTGACGCGTTTGGCGCCTCTGGCCGAGAGCACAGTCTGCCCGGCGAACGCTTCAATTTTGGCTGAGCGGACCAGTTCAACCAGCGAGTTTTCCGGCTCCAATCGGTCGTCCAGCACGGCTGACACCGCGATTCCTGCGTCGGCAAGGTTGAGCGCCGCCCAGTAGCCGGAATCGTCCTTTGTACTCACGACCACTGTCTTTCCTGGAGCGATGCCCCAGAGGCGGGCGAGCCGAAGTGCTCCACTGGTGAGCATTATGCCCGGGAGGTCGTTGTTCTGGAACTGGTGTGGAACTTCAAATGTACCGGTGGCCATGACAACGTGCTTCGCCCGAAGATTTAGCGCATCGCGGCCTGTTTGAATGGCGAGCAGGTTGCCCTGGTACAGGCCGAATACGGATGAGTTGCTCATCACGGATATCTGTGGGTGGGCGTTCACTTTGTCCCTCAGGTCAGCCGCGATCTCGTGACCGGACATAGCTGATAGATCAGCGTGTTCGCGAATCTCCGTGAGCAGGTGGCCGCCGGGCAAGGCCTGATCGTCGATCAGCGTGACATCTGCGCCAGCTTCGGCCGCGGACAACGCTGCTGACATGCCTGCCGGTCCGCCACCGATCACGGCCACGTCTGTGTGGGCATTTGAGTGATACGACGCCGGGCCGCCGTCCGAGGCGATATCGACGCTGCCCAATCCGGCTATTCGCCTGATTATCGGGCGCGCCAGTTCCCACAGAAACTTCGGTTTGTGGAGAGCCTTGTAGTAGAACCCGACGGGCATGAGTCGGTCCAGCCGGTCGAAGATTGAAAGCGCGTCGTGTTCTGTTGACGGCCATGCGTTTTGCGTTATGACTTGCATGTTTTCACGTACGGGAGCGGTGCAAGTGCGGACATTTGGGACGCCGTCGACGGTCATCAAACAGTTGGGGCAGCGGCCCGCGACGCAGAGGAGTCCGCGCGGCCGGTGGTACTTGAAGCTGCGACTGTGAATGTCTACCCTGAATGCGCTGAGGGCTGATGAGACTGTGTCGCCTTCGTAGGCTTCTATCCGACGCCCTTGGAACTCGAAATGAACCGGTTTGCCGCGATCGATCAGCTCCTGCGAGGTAGCTGGAATGCGACTAGATGAGCGGCTCACCAGTCGGACTCCGCGATGGGATCATCAGGCCACTGCGTGCTCAAGACCTCGTTGGTGTGCGTGTTTCGGGTGGCTACGAACCACTTGCGGCAGCCCATGGTGTGATTCCACCACTCGCGCTGCTCGCCGTCGGCGTTTTCTCTGAAGTAGAGGTACTCGGTGAGTACATCGTTGTCGGCTTCCGGCTCCGGGCGCGTCAGCACCTCGCCACCAAAGCGGAAATCGTAGACGTTGCGCGCCCCGCAGTTGGGGCAGTTCAGGAGGAAGGCCACAGCTAACCCGCTTCAGGTACCTTGATTAGAACATCTGAAGATAGCGGTCGACCTCCCAACGGCTGACCTGCGAGTGGTATTCAGACCACTCAGCCTCTTTCAGCTTGATGAAGTCGTCAGTGATCACGCCAAGGCCGCTCTGGACCACCTCATCCTGCTTCAACTCCGCGATGGCCTCGGGAAGCGACTGCGGCAGCATGTTTATGCCGCGCTGGCGAATTTCGTCGAGGCTGAGGTCGTACATATTGCTCCGGTTGGGTTCGCCGGGGTCGAGTTCGCGGGCGATGCCATCCATTCCGGCCACAACATATGCCGCAAACGCCAGATACGGGTTGCAGGCAGCCGATACGGTACGATCTTCAACGTTACCGGGTCCAGCGACACGAATCATCTGCGTGCGATTGTTATCGCCGTACGTGATCGACGCAGGTACCCATGTGTAGCCGGACGTTGAGCTTGTGAGGCCTGCACCAACCTGCAGGCGCTTGTAGCAGTTGACCGTGGGCGACATGACAGCCGTCAGGGCAGGGGCGTGCGCCAAAATGCCGCCGATGAAGTGATACGCCATCTTGGAAAGCTCAAGCCCCCTCGGGTCGGAGTCGTCCTCAAACAGGTTCTCCCCGGTCTTGCTGTCAGCCAAATGGTAGTGAATGTGGCCCCCGCTACCGGTGCGGTCTGCGAACGGCTTTGCCATGTGAGTTGCGATGGCGCCGTACTTCTGCGCG
>DBZV01000127.1:0-3843 GCA_002311865.1 Dehalococcoidia bacterium UBA1151 | reverse complement strand
GCGATGCCCTTGAAGTCGTAGCAGGGCTTTTCCAGTTTATCGACGTTGTTGGGATCCCAGACTTGCAGCGACCCGTCCTCGCATTTTGTGACAAGGAAGTGTTCGGGCTCGATGCCTACCTGGAACGAGAAGCCGGCCTTCATTACGTCGTTCAGAACTCGCTTCATGTTCTGGCGAGGGCAGTGCATCCACGGTTCCCTATCCACGAACAGGTCACAGGCAAAGCGTGCGGTGCCTTCGCGCCAGGGGAGGGGAGTGTAGGTTTCGATATCGGCGCGTGCCATCATATCGTGGGAATTCGGGGCCTGGCCCATCCCGTACAGAGCAGCGCCAGCGAATCCGGCGCCGTCGGTCACGATGTCACCGAACGTGCTGGCGGGGACCATCTTCACTTTCGCTGAGCCGTTGATGTCTACGAACTGCGCCAGCAGAAACGCAATGCCATCTTGATCCAATTGCCTCTGAACGTCTTGTACGGAGCTCAACCTGGCGTCCTTTCCTCTATCGCGCGCTAGTTGCCGAACACTTTGTTGGTGCCGACCAGCGGAACCTGTGCCATGATTGACGCCTCAATAGTGAGCGCTGCCAGATCTTCCGGTTCAAGGCTTTTCACATCGCCCTTGCCAAGCGAGCGTGTGAGTAGCGCCAGCTCCATCGTCATTGAGTTCAGGAAGTTCGCCACTCGTTCCGCACCTTCGTCCGGGTCGAGCCGCTTCGTGAGCTCGGGATCCTGCGTAGCGATGCCGACGGGGCACTTGCCGGTATGGCAGCGGTTGCACGAGCCGGCCGGAAGGCCGATCTCTTCTTCGAAGTTCGACTCTGGAATATCGCGGTTGCAGTTCAGCGCGATCAGTGCAGCGACGCCGATAGCGCAAGCATCAGCGCCAAGTGCGAGCGCCTTGGCCACGTCTGCGCCGTTGCGAATGCCGCCGGATGCGATCAGGCTGACCTTGCGGTAGAGACCAATCTCCCGCAGCGCCTCCCGAGCGAGCACGATGGCCGGGACGGTAGGGATGCCACTGTGATCCAGCAGGATTTCCGCAGATGCGCCGGTTCCCGCGACCATGCTATCGATAACAATCCCGTCCGCGCCTGCTTTGGCGGCGAGTTTCACGTCGTCCGCGACGCGGCAGGCGCCGAGTTTTACGTGAATTGGCACCTTCCAGTCCGTGGCCTCTCGAAGTTGCTCAATCTTGATGGCGAGATCGTCCGGGCCAAGCCAGTCTGGGTGCCGCGCCGGACTGCGTTGGTCGACGCCAACCGGGAGATCGCGTGAAATAGCTACATCGTCCTGGACCTTGACGCCCATCAGGAGGCCGCCAGTGCCGGGCTTCGCACCCTGTCCCACGACTATCTCGATCGCCTGAGCGGTGGCCATATGGTTGGGGTTGAGTCCGTAGCGGCTGGGCAGCACCTGGTAGATCAGTTTGTCCGATGCCTCGCGCTCAGCGGGCAGCATTCCGCCATCTCCCGTGCAACTGGCAGTGCCAGCCATGCTGGCAGCCTTGCCGAGCGCCGTTTTGGCGTTAGCCGAGAGCGCTCCCCAGCTCATGCCGGTGATGTAGATCGGTATATCCAACTCCAGCGGGTTCTCGGCGTTCAATCCGCCAAGCGAGACCGCTGTGTTGCACTGCTCTTTGTAGCCTTCTAACGGGAAGCGAGTCAGGCCGGTAGAGAGAAAAGTCAGATCATCGAAATGAGTCACCTTCTGGTGCGTGCTCATTCCTCGAATTCGATAGCGACCCAAGTCAGCCTTGGCGTGGATGTCATCGACTACCCACGGTGCCCAGATCTGGTTGCTGCCAAGTACCATTTTTCGGTATCCCTTTATGGAGCCTAGATGAGTGGCCGCTCGTGCCGCTCTTGTTCATCGTAGTGGTACAGGTTCTTCTGGGAGACGATTTTTCGGAAATGTGGACGCTCTGAGATGCCATTCGCTTCCAACAAGCTCCAAATCTCGATCAGCTCGCCTTCTGTCGACTCTTCGATTTTGGCGTCAGCGCCCAGCGTGCCGACCTCGCCGCCACAGTAGATGGTGCCTTCGTACATGGAATCGCCGGCGGCGTCGCCAACGTCGCCACAGACGATGATGCGACCCTTCTGCATCATGAAGCCTGTGAGGAAGCCGGAGTCCCCTCCAATGATGAGCGTGCCGCCCTTCATCGATATGCCCGCGCGTGCGCCCGCGTCTCCGCCAATGAACATTTCGCCGCCGCGCATGCTGGCCGCGACCGACGCTCCGGCGCTTTTGGTGAGCGATATGGAGCCGCTCATCATGTTCTCGCCCAGTGCCCATCCGGCGTTTCCGTCAATCTTGATTCGCGGGCCATCGAGCAGGGTTGCCACGTAGTAGCCTACGCTGCCTTCAATTTCAATTTCGCATTCGGTCAAGATGCCAACGGCAATATTGTGACGAGCAGCCGGATTGGAGATTGTGATCTTTCCGGTGCCATTGGCTGCGAGCTCTTTGATCTGACTATTTAGCTCGCGAGTCGTCATCTGCGAGGCGTCTAGGCTGACCAAGTCATCACCTCATGCTCTTGAGGCTCCGTGCGGTCCAACTCCTCAGTGAACACGCTCCTGAGCGCGACTTCCTCGGAGGCCAGGGCGACAACATCGTCAGTCTCCATTAAGACGAGCGGCTTTGCGCACCAACGGTCCTTTGCGTAGCCCATGCCGTCTTTTGTAGATACGAGATACGTGAACGTGCCATCGAGATCGTCGAGTGACTCCGTGAGGGCGTCGTTGAGTGGCACACCATCGGCTAGCTTGTCGGCCAGGTAGACGGCGATAAGTTCGGAGTCGTTACCGGTCTGGAATTGGTATCCACGACCCTCATACTCTCGTTTCATGCCGTGGTAGTTGGTTAGTTGGCCGTTGTGGACCACAGTCACATCAGTGAATGGGTAGGCCCAGAAGGGGTGGGCGTGGCTGATATCCACCACGCTCTCAGTCGCCATCCGCACGTGGCCAATGCCGTGGGTGCCGGTGAGTTTGCTGATGTCGTGATCCTCATCCATCACCACCGGAGTGCCTACGTCCTTGATGACCTCCGAAACCTCACCAATACTGTGAAGCACAACGCCGGGCTCGTTGAGGAGCGCATCGGCCAGATGGGGAATATCACCCTCGTAGTTGACCGCGATTCTCAGGAATGAGCCACGAACGTCAGAAGAGGTGATTGCACCGCCCGCCCGCCGGATAGTCTCCTCGGTCCTGGCGACGGTGTCAGATACGGGTGCGGAGTCGTTGGCCCAGATGCGGATCAGGAGGTCGGAGTCGTTGGCTTCGCCAGCCACGGTAACGCCTGCCGAGTCGTGGCCGCGGTGGACCATCGTCTCGAGCATTTTGATCAACTCATCGCCAATAGGGGCCGACTTGGTCGACCCGCTGTTCTTGTACATGATTCCGGCGACGCCACACATGGTGTGTTGATTGACTACCTATTAAGTACTGGTCAAGTTACGGTCAGGTTGCAGTTCGGGCCTTTCAGGATGCAGCGGAGCATAGTCTAAGGCCAATTCCCGCGGCAGACCAGATACACATCCCTCGAACGCTGCCTGCTCCCTTGCAGTGGGGTTACATGCCTATGCCGTGGCGGCGCCTCTCATATATGACACATCCCTTTTACGACTCTCATCTCGGACCCAGCTCACTCACAGGTATATGTCATCCTGGAGCCGCTTCGGCATCCGTCCGCCTCAGGCGGATCAGCGCCGCTAACGATCCTGCTTGATCAACCACTACCACTCGGCAGGGGCTGGATGGTGACAAGGCGCAGTTGGGCGCGCCTGGGTCCCGGATATCTCCGCGGAGGTGCCTGCCGCACGGGCACTGAGCGCG
>DBZV01000145.1:4032-4193 GCA_002311865.1 Dehalococcoidia bacterium UBA1151 | reverse complement strand
ATCGTCGTCGATGAAGAGCACGATTCGTCGTTCAAGCAGACAGACGGTTTGCGCTACTCCGCGCGCGATCTCGCGGTTAAAAGAGCCCAGCAGACAGGCATCCCCCTGCTGCTCGGGAGCGCGACACCGTCATTCGAATCGCTGCACAATGTGCGCAGCGG
>DBZV01000145.1:779-3895 GCA_002311865.1 Dehalococcoidia bacterium UBA1151 | reverse complement strand
ACGGGCGGGCGGTGCGAGCCTGCCAAGTTTCCATCTGATCGACATCCGTGGCAGACAACTGCAGGACGGCGTCTGTGAAGATCTGTCACGGATCATCGAACGCCACCTCACGGCCGGTGGCCAGACGCTGGTGTTCCTGAATCGCCGGGGTTTCGCCCCAACCTGGCTCTGCGCGCACTGTGGCTGGCAAGCGGATTGTGATCACTGCGAGCGCCATATGACACTGCATCGACAACCCCCCGCACTCATCTGCCACCACTGTGGTCACCGCCAGCCGCTGACGGACAGTTGTCCGCAGTGTCAGCATATTGGCTTGATCGCTGTCGGTGTGGGCACCCAGCGCACCGAAGCGGGTCTCGCGCGACAGTTTCCGGACGTCCCATTACTCAGAATCGACCGCGATACAACGCGCAGCCAGCGGCGGCTGGAAGAACATTTCGCAACGATCCGCACCGGCCGGCCAGCGATTCTGGTGGGTACCCAGATGCTTGCCAAAGGCCACCACTTTCCGGACGTTACCCTGGTCGCCGTGATCAACGCGGATGGCGGATTCATGAGTCCTGATTTCCGTGCGCCCGAGCGTACCGCGCAGCTCATTGTCCAGGTCGCAGGAAGAGCCGGTCGCGCGCAACGACCGGGAGAAGTCTACATCCAGACGTATCAACCGGAAAATCCGTTGCTGCAGGCGCTGCTCAAAGAAGGCTATCCGGGTTTCGCCGAACGTGAACTCGAAGTTCGCGCCAAGGCCGAGTTGCCACCCTACCGGCCAATGGCATTGATCCGCGCCGAAGCCAGTCAGGCTTCAGCTGCCCAGCAATGGCTCGCCGTCGTGAAAACGCACCTCAGGCCACCGCTGGAGGCACTCGGGCCAGCGCCCGCCATCATCGCCCGGGTGGCGGATCGTTCCCGATACCAACTAATGGTGACGGCAGCAAACCGCCCGCACCTGCATCGCGGTCTCAAAGTGCTCAAAACGCTGACCCATGCGCCACGCGACGTGCGCTGGGTGGTGGATATAGATCCCTACGATACGTTCTAACCTCGTTGGACGAGAACTGGCCAGTCACTCCGGCCTCAACACTGACTCATCCCGTAAAGTCAGCGATTAACTGGCTAAAGAGACAATAAGCCGATTGTCAACTTTCTTCTCCTTCGACAAATAGTCTTTTGCTAAAGCCCGGCGGTTGCCTATCATTGCCGCCCATGGCTACAGACTACGCGCGGCAGCAGAATTCGAAGCGAGCAAAATCCCAGAGACGACGCAAACTATCACAGCGTAAACGCACGGCCACGAAAGCCAGAGCAAAGAACAATGCCGGTTTTAACGCGCCGAGCTTCTCCGCCGGGGTGGTATTTGGCGCGGCTATGATTCTGGTCGCCGCCTATGCACCGGAGATTTTCCAGGAATCCGTGACATCCATGCGCGGGTCGCAGAACGAACCAGCTGAAACCGTCACCTTCGAATTCGACGAGATTCTCGAAAACGACGTGGTGTTGACCGACCCCGACGCGTACCCGGCAGATTTCGCGGACGATCCGGGAGCGCTACCCCAGGACTATCTGCTCCAGGCTGCGTCGTTTCGCCGCTGGGAAGATGCCGAACAGTTGCGCGCCGAGTTGACGATGCTCAACCTGCCCGCCAAAACCGACCAGGTGGAAATAACCTCGGGCATCTGGTATCGCGTTTCCGTCGGCCCATTCGACTCAAGGGTCAAAGCCCAGCGGGCCATGACCCGTCTGCGGGAGAACAACCTCTCCGCCCTGATGCGCAAGCTCAGCTGATCTTCGACGATTGCGCGCGGCAAGACAGCCAATTGGCGTAGTCGCTACATCAACTCAGGCCCATTGAAATCCAGTGCCGCTGTCCCCAATATGACTGATCGATACCCGCAAATAGGATGGCACAATTGCGCATCAATGACGGACCAATGAAGGAACAATCACGCAAAACAGCGACGGATCAATGATGGAACAGTTTCACGGCACAACCATCGTCTGCGTAAGACGTGACAAGCAGGTTGCCCTGGGCGGAGATGGCCAGGTATCACTCGGCCAGACCATCATGAAGGGCAACGCCCGTAAGGTCCGCCGTCTGCACGACGACGAGGTGCTGGCAGGCTTTGCCGGGGGTACCGCCGATGCCTTCACCCTTTTCGAGCGATTCGAGGGCACACTGGAGAAATTCAACGGCAATCTGCTTCGGGCTGCAGTGGAGCTTGCGAAAGATTGGCGCACAGATCGTGCGCTGCGACGCTTGGAGGCGATGTTGCTGGTGGCGGATGCGAGTGCAACCCTGCTGATCAGCGGTACCGGTGATGTCATCGAACCCGAAACAGGCGTCCTGGCGATCGGCTCCGGCGGACCGTACGCCCAGGCAGCAGCACGCGCGCTGGCCGAGAATACCGATTTCGACGCACAGGAAGTTGTCACCAAGGCACTGGCCATCGCCGCCGATATCTGTGTCTACACCAACGAGCAAAGAACCATTGAGGTACTCGATCTCTCATGACGTTAATGATCCCAAGAGAAATCGTTCACGAGCTGGACCGACACATCATCGGCCAGGATGATGCCAAACGGGCTGTTGCCATTGCCTTGCGCAATCGCTGGCGACGCATGCAGTTGAGCGAAGAGATGCGTGACGAAATCACGCCGAAAAACATCCTCATGATTGGGCCGACGGGCGTGGGCAAAACAGAAATCGCCAGACGCCTGGCGAAGCTCGCGAGTGCACCGTTCATCAAGGTGGAAGCCACCAAGTTCACTGAGGTCGGTTACGTCGGAAGGGACGTCGAATCCATCGTCCGGGACCTCGCCGATGTCGCAATCACCATGTTGCGGGAAGAACAGATTTCTCACGTACAGCATCGTGCCGATGATTTAGCTGAAGACAGAATTCTCGATGCGCTGTTACCCGAACCGCGGCAGGTGGGATTCACTTCGGATGCCGATGGTGAAGGCGCGACTTCATCGACCAATTCCAACACCCGCCAGATCTTCCGCAAAAAGTTGCGCGAAGGTGAGCTTGATGACAAGGAGGTCGATATCGAGCTGAGTACTGCGCCCATAGGGGTTGAAATCATGGCCCCGCCGGGTATGGAAGAGATGACCAGCCA
>DBZV01000145.1:260-714 GCA_002311865.1 Dehalococcoidia bacterium UBA1151 | reverse complement strand
GGCAAGAAGCGCACCGTTCGGTTGAATATCAAAGAAGCGCTCAAGAAAGTTCGCGAGGAAGAAGCCGGCAAGCTCATCAACGAAGATGAAATAAAAGCCAAAGCCATCGAATCCGTGGAGCAGACCGGCATCGTCTTCCTGGATGAACTCGATAAAGTTGCCAAACGCGCCGAGGGAATCGGTGCGGACGTCTCACGGGAAGGCGTACAACGTGATCTTCTGCCGCTGATCGAAGGCTGCACAGTGTCCACGAAATACGGCATGGTGAAGACTGACCACATCTTGTTCATCGCCTCAGGTTCCTTCCACACGACCAAGCCCTCTGACCTCATCCCGGAGTTACAGGGGCGCTTACCCATCAGAGTGGAGTTGTCCTCATTGAGCGCCAAAGACTTCAAACGCATTCTCATTGAGCCGAAAGCATCCCTCACAGAGCAGTATCAGGCGTTGCTGA
>DBZV01000145.1:0-171 GCA_002311865.1 Dehalococcoidia bacterium UBA1151 | reverse complement strand
GAAGGCGTGGATGTTTCTTTTACCGACGATGCTTTGACCCGCATCGCAGAACTTGCCTGGGAGGTAAACGAAGGGACACAGAACATCGGCGCACGAAGGCTGCATACGGTGATGGAGCGCTTACTCGAGGAACTGTCTTTCCGAGCTGGTGAAGACAGGGGGGGACCGGTT
>DBZV01000197.1:2552-8557 GCA_002311865.1 Dehalococcoidia bacterium UBA1151 | reverse complement strand
ACGAGATGATGGGTGAGGTGGCGGCGCTTGGCAAAGGCGTCGATACCGACTCGCTCCGTCGCCCGCTGAAGGAAGGCGACCGGGTGGTCTTCTCATACTTCTTCCCGTGCATGAAGTGCTACAACTGCATTCGCGGCGAAATGGGCGCTTGCAAGTTCCGCATGGGACGCAAGCCGCTGGACGAGTACCCGTACTGCAACGGCGGGTTCGCGCAGTACTACTACCTGCGCCCGCAACAGAACTTCCTCTTCAAGTTGCCCGACGATATTTCAGATGAAGAGGCTGCACCGATCAATTGTGCGCTTGCGCAGGTAATCGATGCGCTGCACGTTGGCCGCGTGAGGTTTGGCGATAACGTTGTTGTTCAGGGTGCCGGCGGGCTTGGCGTGAACGCGATGGCTGTGGCCAGTGACATGGGCGCCAACCAGGTCATTGCGATTGATGGCCAGCCAGCGCGCCTTGATCTGGCGATGCGTTCGGGCGCCACCGATACGATCGATATCAACGACTTCCCGACGCCTGAAGCTCGTATTGAGCGGGTGATGGAACTTACGCACGGTATCGGCGCTGACATTGCGATTGAACTCGTGGGTTTCCCATCGGCTGTCGAGGAGGGCATCCAGATGATCCGGCAGCGTGGCACGTACCTTGAGGTTGGTCACATCTCGCCCCATTCATACGCCTCCCTGGATGTTCAACAGATCGTCTCCAAGCAGGTGCGGCTGTTTGGGATTCAGCACTACGACCCGTGGATTCTTCCCGCTGCCATTGAGTTTCTACGTCGCAATCGTGATCGGTATGCTATTTGTGATGTGGTGTCGGACGTGTTCCCGATGACGCAGATTGGCGATGCGTTCAGCAAGGCCGAGTGGCAGGGACAGGCGTCTAACAAGATCACCCGGGCAGTTATAGCTCCGTAAAAGCCAATAAGACAATGACGCAGGTAGCCTCGAAACTGTCGATTGTTCTTTCACGCCTCAAGGAGGTCGTGGGCGACCGCTATGTGGTCGATAGGACCGAGGATTTGCTGGTGTACGAGTACGACGGGTCTATCGACCGGCATCTGCCTGCCGCGGTGGTGGTGCCAGGTAGCGCGCAGGAGCTTGCACGCTGTGTGGCGATCTGCTCTGAAGCCGGTGTTCCAGTAGTGCCGCGAGGCTCGGGAACGGGCCTGTCCGGTGGCGCGGTGCCGACGGAGGGCACGATCCAGGTTGTAACTTCGCGCTTGCGGGAAATTATTGAAGTTGATACGGAAAATCGAATCGCCATTGTGGAGCCCGGCGTGATCAACGCCGATCTTTCGACGGCGGTCGAGCATTTGGGGCTTCACTACGTTCCAGATCCCAGTAGCCAGCGTGCGTGCTCCATTGGCGGCAATGTGGCAGAGAATGCTGGCGGGCCGCACTGCCTGGCGTACGGCGTTACAACCAACCACGTGCTTGGCATGGAAGTGGTGCTTGCCAGCGGCGAGATGGTCTGGCTGGGCGGCACGGAGCGTGAGACGCCGGGCTACGATCTGCGTGGAGCATTCATCGGCTCCGAGGGCACGCTGGGCATCGCGACCAAGATCGCGGTTCGGCTGTTGCCGATTCCTGAGGCAATTCGAACCGTGGCCGCGGTATTCAATTCAATGGACATGGCATCGAAGAGCGTGTCGGACATCATTGGCGCGGGGGTGATTCCCGCGGCGCTGGAGATGATGGACCGAGTGACTATCGACGCGGTAGAACCAACGTACCACCCCGGCTATCCGCCTGAAGCTCAAGCGGTGCTGATCATTGAGGTCGATGGCTTGCGAGAGACGGTTGAGGAGCAGTCTGAGCAGGTTGAGGCCATCTGCCGAGCGAATGGCGTTGCTTCTTACGAGGCGTCAGACGATGCCGAGCGGCGAGCCCAGTTGTGGGAATCGCGCAAGGGTGCCATTGGCGCTTTTGGCAACCTGCGACCGAACTACTATCTGGTTGATGGCGTTGTCCCTCGAACGAGGTTGCAGGAAGTGCTGGCCAAAGTCGCCGAGATTGGCGCGGAGTACGATCTGATGATCGCCAACGTGTTCCATGCCGGCGATGGCAATCTGCATCCTTCAATCCTGTTCGACGAGCGCATTCCTGGCGAGACGGAGAAGGTTGTGGAAGCTGGCGGCCGAATACTGGAGTTATGCATTGAGGTTGGCGGTGCGCTCTCCGGCGAGCACGGGATTGGCCTGGAGAAGCAGGCGCACATGCCGCTGGTCTTCACCGAAGACGATATGCGTTCCATGGGGCGACTGGCCCCGGCGTTTGGAGCTACGGGTCATTTCAATCCCGGGAAGGTGTTCCCTACTGATGACAAGGATGGCCCAGCCTTCTCCAAAACGCGGCGAGCAGGGACGCACGACGAGGTTTAATCGTTTCCCCAGCGGCTCCAGAACATGTGCCGGCCTTGCATATCGACGAGGATGAGATGGGAGAAAATCGAGACGGTGATGAGACACCATGCCATCATCCCGACCACTTGAGGGATTGGCAGTAACGCTCCTCTTCCGGTCAGGTGTCCAGCAACTAAAATCGTGGCCACTGCCATGATTGCCAGCGGTCGGTTCTGAAATGCAGTAGCGCCAATGGCAGCGGCAAATATTCCGACAACAATCAGCATCCAATTGAGTCCCGTAATTGGGGCATCAATGGCGAAATTGCTGATATGGCCAACGCCGAATGGCGGCACTACATATAACGTGATCGTAAAAATGAATACTGCGGCGAACGGCAAGTACGCGGCGGCTTGAACGATTGGCAACATGGTAGGACGGTAAGTATAAACGCTATTTGACGTACATCCGCTATTCCGACTTCCCCCTTAGTTTGTTCTGTCAGTTGCGCTCGCCCACCGCGTGAGCGTCGGCTAAACTGGCCGTCCGTCTCTTGCTGTCCTCTAGATGACCTTCAGACGACCAAAAGATGACCAAGACATGATCAACACATGAAAGAAATCGGATGACCACTGGCTCTGCGGTACGTATTGGAATTATTGGCGCGGGGAACTTCGCGAATACTCACCTTGAGGAGTACGCAAAAGTTGATGGCGTCGAGGTAGTGGCTCTCTGCCGAAGGAATCCAGATGGGTTGAAGGCGATTCAAGATAAGTGGGGTATCGAGAGCGGATATACCGACTATCGCGAGATGCTCAAATCGGATGAGATCAACGCCGTTGACATCATCACTCCCACCAACATGCATCACAGCATTGCCCTGGACGCCATCGCGGCGGGGAAGCATGTCCTGTGCGATAAGCCGCTGGCGATGACGGCCCCTCAGGCGGCAGAGATGCTGGAGGCGGCTGAAAAAGCAGGTATCGTCCACTGCACCAATTTCAACCAGCGCGGACGGACTCCAGCCGGGCAGATGAAGCAGTTGCTTGATGATGGCTATATTGGCGATCTTTACCACCTGAATATCTACTGGTACCAGAGCCACAGCATTGATGTTCGCCCGGATGCCATCTCATGGCGATTCCAAAAGGAGTATGGCGGCGGGACTCTGTACGAGTTGATTCACACGTTCGATATGGCGCTGCTTTACGGCGGGCCGGTGAGGCGAGTGGCCGCGATTGCACCCACGATGGAGAAGCACCGGCCGTTTGCCGATGCTCCCGAGGGGGCTGATGTGACTGTTCCAGACTCATCGGCATTTCTACTTGAATTTGAGACTGGCGCTTATGCAGTGATCCACACCAGCTTCGTCAGCCGTGGTCTGGACGAGAACAACACCTCCAACGTCCACATCGACCTCGCAGGCTCCAAAGGACGTTTACGTTCCGACTCACTGACCGTGATCAACGGCATCCGCGGCGAGGGAAATCGAGATGTATTACGGCCGGTCGAACCGATTGGCACGTACCCGCAGCCGTATCAGCAGTTCGTTGAGGCGATTCGAGACGGCGTACCGGTGCGGACCAGCTTCGAAGCGGGGCTGGAGGCTGCCAGGGTACGCGACGCGGCGCAGCGGGCGGCCGATAGTGGCCAGTGGGTGGTGATGAGTTGAACTACGTCCAATTTGGCGGCACGGGTGCCCGGGTATCTGAGATCGCTTACGGGACCGATAACCTTGGCAACCCTTTCGGCGCTGACGAAGCTACCAGTCGGGAAATACTGGGGCGCGTGCTTGATGCTGGCATCAACCACCTCGATACTGCCGACTCCTACGCTGGCGGACGGTCGGAAGAGATCATTGGCAGCTATCTCCACGACAGTGGCCGACGCGATGAGGTCTTCCTGACCACCAAGGTGACTTCGGTAGTTGGAACCGGTGTGAACGACGTTGGTTCATCAAGGGTCCACATACTGAACGGAATCGAATCGAGCTTGCGGAAGCTGCAGACGGATCACGTTGACCTGTACCTGCTGCACTCGTTCGACTCGTCCACACCGGTGCTGTAGATGGTTGAGGCGCTAAATGATGTGGTCCGCTCCGGCGAGGCGCGCTACGTTGGCTGTTCAAACTGGGCGTCATGGCGAGTGATGGAAGCGCTGTGGATGGCCGATACTCACGGTCTGGCGCGGTTCGACTGCCTTCAGAGCGAATTCAACATCGTGCGTCCGGGGCTAGCGGTCGAAGCGATTCCTGCTTTGAGCGAGCAGGGTGTTGCCGTGACTGCGTACAGCCCGCTTGGGTCGGGGTTCCTGACCGGGAAGCATCGTGCATCCGGGGCCAAATCGGAGACGAAGTTTGGTGCGCGCGACGACGAACGCGGGGGCAATCTCAAGCGAAAGTATTTCGACGACCGTAGATTTGCGGTGGTCGATGCACTCAAGTCGATCTCGGACGCTTCCGGCGAGCCGATGATTCGGCTGGCGCTCCAGTGGCTGAGTGAGACTCCCGGGCTCACCTCCCCGATCATCGGGGCACGGCGAGTCGACCAGCTTGAGTCAACGCTGGATGCGCTAAGCGATCGTGCACCTGATGACGTTGTGGCGCGCGTGCGTGAAGTCGCAGACGAGTTTGCGAATAGCATTCCTGTGAACTACCCGCCTCCCCTCTCGATAAACGTAGCGGCGAGACGGAACTAGATGCAGTACACAAGGCTCGGACGCACCGGACTGAAAATCTCCACCTACATCATGGGGGGAGATAACTTTGGCGGTCAGACTGATGAGGCTGAATCACTGCGAATGATGGCCACGGCCGCAGATGCGGGCGTGAACGTCATTGACACGGCGAACAGCTATACCGATAGCAAGTCAGAGGAGATTGTAGGCAAGTTCCTGAGGGGGCGGCGCGATGACATCGTCCTGGCGTCAAAATTCCGCTCGGCGACTGGTCCTGGAATGTTTGACATTGGTGGCTCCCGAAAAGCGATCATGAAAGCGGTCGAAGAGTCGCTGCGCCGACTTCAGACGGACTACATCGACCTCTACCAGATGCACTCGTTCGACCCGGAGACGCCGCTGGAGGAGACGCTGCGAGCACTGGATGATCTCGTTCATCAAGGCAAGGTGCGATATATCGGCTGCTCCAACTTCAGTGGTTCGCAGATCACCGAGAGCCTGTGGATCTCTGATAAGAATAATCTGGCGCGAATGGATTCCACGCAGCCGCGCTACAACCTGCTGTATCGGCATCCTGAACTTGAGCTGCTGCCAGCGGCCGAGCAATTTGGGGTTGGAGTGATCGTCTATAGCCCAATGGCAGGTGGATTTCTCACCGGCAAGCACTCCCGCGATGGTGGTGAGGCTGGTGGTCGATACGATAAGAATTTCCGGGCCTTTAATTTTTATGCCCGCACCAACTGGCACGAGTCACAGTTTGAAGCGGTTGAGCGATTTGTCACACTGAGCAATAAGCATGGACTCACGCCGAGTCAGCTGGGTACGGGATGGGTGTTGAGCAATCCTGCCGTCTCCGCTTGCATTATTGGGGCCCGAACTCCAGAACAGCTTGAAGCAAACCTTGCGGGATGGGACGTTGAGATTTCGGAACAGGCGCTCAAGGAAGCTGAAGAGATTGGCGACTGGGCACGAGACAACGGGC
>DBZV01000197.1:1059-2320 GCA_002311865.1 Dehalococcoidia bacterium UBA1151 | reverse complement strand
TACCAAGCAGTTATGACGTTGCGGTTGATCTCTCCAAGCTGGATCTCATCGTCGAATACGAACCTGCTGATCTCACGATAGTGATCGCGGCTGGCATAACAGTTCAGGCATTACAGGATGAACTGGCAAATCACGGACAGTGGCTGCCGTACGACCCGGCATTTTCCGACAAAGCGACCATTGGCGGTGCGCTTGCGACCAACGCAGTGGGCACCGTTCGGGGCAGTGTTGGCGGAATACGCGACCTTACTCTGGGTCTGAAAGTGGTGGAGGCGGACGGGTCGATTACCAAGTCCGGCGGACGGGTCGTGAAGAATGTTCAGGGCTTCGATCTGGTGCGGCTCCACATCGGCGCTCTGGGAACTCTGGGGGTTATCGTGGAAGCGGCGTTCAAGGTTGCGCCAATACCACCGGCGCACACCGCAGTTCTCTCGTGGGTGGACTCGATCAGCACGGCACGGTCTGTGGGAATGAACCTGTTCAACGGATCATTCATGCCGCTGAAGCTAACGGTCCATGCTGGGTCAAACGCTCAGGCTGCCATTGAGTCGCTATCTGGACAGTCTCCCGATGCAGATGAGGCATTTCTTGTTGAAGTACATCTGGCGGGCGGCAACCGGACGGTCAGGCGTCAGGTTGACGAAGTCACCAGCTTGCTCGGCTCTGAGATGGTTGAGGGCTATGAAGTGGTCGATAATCTTGATGATCTGCATGCCCAATTGGCGTTAGATGCACTCGACTCAAGCGGTAACGTGTCCACTCGGGGGACGTTCAAGCCTGTCGCAGCGTTTGATTTCACTGAGAAGGCAGCCGGTAGATCGGCAGCCATCGTGACCCAATTGCACGTAGCAACGGGTACAGTTCTATCAGCATGGGATGTGAACGACGCTGAATCGTTTGGGCAATTGGCAGGAGAAGTTCGCGCAGATGCCCGTAAAGGTGGTGCGAGGCTGGTGATCGACCGTTGTCCGCATGAGTTCAAAATCGGAATCGACGTATGGGATGGCGCAGGCCAGGAACTTGAGATCAGTCGAAAGATGAAAGAGCAGTTTGACCCTGCCGGGACACTGAATCCGGGCCGATTCGTGGCGGGAATCTGAGCAATGATTCAATCTCCTCTACCTCTCTCATCTGGTCAATCGGGGTTCGAATCACCGTTCGCTCCTACCGAAGAGGATATGTATAAGTGCGTCCACTGTGGTTTCTGCCTCAACGCCTGCCCGACGTATCTCGAAACCGGTTTGGAAGCAGAATCGCCCCG
>DBZV01000197.1:0-948 GCA_002311865.1 Dehalococcoidia bacterium UBA1151 | reverse complement strand
CTGTGCATCCAGTGCCGGGCGTGCGAGGTGGCGTGCCCATCGAACGTACCGTTTGGCCGCATGATGGAAGGCGCCCGCGTTGAGCTGAATCTCACGATCAAGCGACCGCTGCACGTCCGCTTCGCCCGTCACGTTGGTTTCAAGTGGCTCCTGCCGCATCCGAAGCTGCTACGCACGTTTGCACGACTCATCAAGCTCTACCGGCGCACGGGTCTCCGGAAGTTTGCAAGAGCGACGAAGTTGATCGATATCCTGCCGGGCAATCAGCGGGTGTTGGACGACTATCTCCCTGCCCTCGACACCCCGTTCTTCGCAGCTATGAACCAGACAGCGACTCCTCTGAGCGAGCCTTGTGCACGCGTAGCCTTGCTTGGCGGCTGCGTGATGGCGCTGACAGACGGACCGACGATGGAAGCGACGATGCGCGTACTGAAGCGCAACGGCGTGGAAGTTATCGTTCCGGAAGGTCAGGCGTGTTGCGGTGCCTTGAACGTCCACGCAGGCGAGCGTGAATCGGCACAAAAGATGGCTCGCAATAACATCGACGCGTTCTTGAATGCGAACGTCGATGCAGTGATCACCGCATCGGGAGGCTGTGGCACGCAGATGAAGGAGTACGGCGAGCTCCTTGCTGATGATTCCGAATACGCCGAAAAGTCAGAAGAGCTGGCTGGCAAGACGAGGGACATCCATGAGTTCCTGGTTGATCTGGGCATCGACCCGCCAAAGGGCGAACTGGACGTACAAGTCACATACCAGGACGCCTGCCATTTGATCAACACACAGGGCATTTCGGCGCAACCTCGCCAGCTTTTGAATTCGATTCCCGGCCTCAAACTCCTTGAGATGAAGGAGCCCGGCATCTGTTGTGGCGCAGGGGGTATCTTCTCGGTCACTCAGCCTGAGATGTCAGGATTCCTACGCGCTCGAAAAGTTGGCAACGTAATA
>DBZV01000218.1 GCA_002311865.1 Dehalococcoidia bacterium UBA1151 | reverse complement strand
CAGAGGCCGCGCATAGCCGTTGTCAGTGGGGTCCGAGCGGACCCAGGCCAGGGCGCGCGCGAGCCGTTTGCCCCTGTCCTCCTCCGGCTCGACTCCGTAGTCGCCGGCCGACCAGGGATCCACCATCACAAGATCGACGTCAGTCACACCGCGCTTGCGCAGGGCCTCGAGGAACTCGGGCGAACGCTTCACCGCCTCCTCGCATTCGACAAACTCGTCCAGCATGATCGCCGGCTGAACGCCTTCCAGCCTGCGCCACGATGTGACGGCCGACTGCGTCAGCGAGACCAACGCTTCTACACACTGTCCCGATGCATTATCGAGAAGAATGACGAGCGCCTCGCGCTCGACCGCGCTCCCCGGAGTGTAGTCCAGCACCATCTCCTTGGCCGGCTCATTCAGCACTACCGTTACAAAGCGGCTGGTACCGGTCATCCTCGGGTCTGCCTTGACAGTGGCTACCGCGGCTGCAACCTCTACCTTGGAGAGCGGCTCCAGCGGGTGGACCGAAGCCCCTCGCTTTCGTGTCTTTGGCCCTCTCTTTTTTGTCTGCGTCATGGTAGCGCCTTTCTTTGATATCTCCTGAGCGTCGCGGAAACATCTAAATTACTGACCGGTGCGTCCGCTTTTCGCGTCGGCCTGAAGGCCGAGCGCACCGTGCTCTGGCCCTTCAGGGCCAAGCGTGAACTTAAGCTAATCATGCAACGATCAGTAATGGTTAGACGAGTCCCTCTCAGCGTATCTGGAAGCTCAGGAAACTGCGTCAATGGATTCGGGCAGTGTCTGTCCCCCGTCGACAACCAGCGTCTGGCCGGTAATGTACTTTGCTTCGTGGGACGCCAGGAAGAGCATTGCGTAGGCAACGTCCTCCGGGTCCCCCAATTTACCCATTGGAATGGACTGCTCCATGCGGCGCAGGTAATCCTCCCCGATGTCGTCCAGCCCTTCAGTCATGATATTTCCGGGCATTACGGCGTTGATAGTGATGTTGTAGCGGGCGAATTCAATCGCCGCTGTGCGCATGAATCCGAGCATACCGGCCTTTGTCGCGCCGTAATGCGCCCAGCCGGGATAGCCGGTGATCGGGCCTGTAATGGACGACGTAAGCAGGATCCGGCCTTCCTCTTTTTTCTTCAGTTCAGGCAAACATGCCTTTACCGCGAAGAATGTTCCTTTCAGATTGACCGAGTTGACTGTATCCCATTCCACCTGGGTCATCTCTTCCACTCTCGCCGACGGAAAAATACCGGCATTGCTGCACAAGATGTCGATACCGCCGTAGCGGTCCACAGCCGCTTCCGCCATGGCCTCGACATCGTCCCAATTGCTGACATCGGCGCGGAAAAATGACGCTGTCCCGCCGGCGTCGACAATTCCCTTGGCGGTCTGCTCTCCGGCGTCTTGCTGACGCGCAACGACCAGCACCTTGGCGCCCTCGCGGGCGAACACCTGGGCGATGCCACGCCCGAGCCCTTTGCTGCCACCGGTGACGATGACAGATTTCAGCTCCATTCGATTTCCCATGATCACAGCCCCTGAGGTCAGGTGTTCGACACGGGTAGAGGTTCTCAAAGACACTTTCTGTTGGCTTATTCAGTGCGAATAATGAGGGTAATGGCAAATACGGTCAAGGGTTCCACTCACCGGTGTTTTTAGTTACTTTGTATCGAGTTTTCGATGTTGTGACGGCCGCCGATCTGAGCGGTTACCGGGAACGAAAGCCGAGCGTGCGATGGCGATGAAGCTAGATAGAGAAAACAGGACTTTCGACTGTGACCCTACGCTGACAGACACTCAGGTGTTGGAGTTCTGCAAGCAGGGCACCATCGTGCTGGAGGGTGTCGTTCCAGACGAAACTAATCAACGGGCATGTGCGTACCTGGACGAACACCCGACCGGGGAACCGAGCGCGATCATCCATGAGGATTGGTTTCTCGAAAATGTACTGCTTCATCCGCAGGTGGCGGGCTCGGTGCGGTCGTTGCTTGGCAGCAACGTCGGCTTGCCTGTGCTCATGAGTAATCACCGGGCCAAGTGTCCCGCTCCAGCTCAGGGCTGGCACCACGATGGTGACTCGGTATTCGGTCCCGAAGTTAATTACCTGCAGGTGTTCTATTATCCCCAGGCCGTTACTCCAGAGATGGGACCAACCGAGATACTACCAGGTTCGCATCTAGCCCCAACAAGTCAAGACACCGAATGGCTCGGAGGACGCCCGATGGACTCCCCTGCGGGTTCGGTTTTCATCACATCGTATTCAGTATTGCACCGCAAGGGCGAGTCTACTGCCTCGGGCATCCGGAATATGTTGAAGTGGAGCTACTGGCGAACCGTACCCCCACAACGGGATTGGCTCATCGAGCCGGAGTTTGACTCCCACACGGCCAACTATGGTGGGCATGGATCTGCCAGACTCGTGGCGCATAAGTTCTACTGGCTATGCGGCAAAGCGCATGAGTTTCGCACATTGGGTGGTCAGTCCTGGCCCTATTCCGGTTCGCAGGCCAACCAGATCGACAAGTCCTATGGGTTTCCATCTGGGCCGCCACAGTGGTAGCCGTGCTGCCAGGGCTCTGATGGCTCGATCTGGCCGAAGGCTCTCCCCCCTGTGCCGTCAGGAAAACTGTCTACATTTGGATACATTGGGAAGTGGCAGCGCGCAACGTATTAGTCACACAGAATAGGCGTATGGATATATGACACCCGATGATATTCCTGAAGTCGATCAAGCTGGGGCAAAACTTGCACTGGAAGAAGGCAAGACTCTTTTCGTGGATGTACGTGACCCCGGCTCATTTGCCGAGGCGCATATTCCAGGCGCCAGGTATTTGCATGACGGAAACGTGCAGGAGTTTGTAGAAAGCGCTGATAAGAGCGCGCCTGTCATCGTGTATTGCTATCACGGCAACACGAGCCTTGGCGGAACGATGTATCTGAAGGAGCAAGGCTTTCAGGATGTCCGTTCCATGCAGGGCGGTTTTGAAGAGTGGCGCCTGGACGGGACCACCCAGGCGGGTGGTGAGTAAACGCCTTCATTTGAACAATGCGTTGCCGAGAGCCTATTGTACTCGATTCAGCCCGTTGAGTGCCGCCACCCGATACGCCTCGGCCATGGTCGGGTAGTTGAACGTCGTATTGATAAAGTACATCAGGGTGTTCGCCTCGCCCTTCTGAGCCAGAATCGCCTGTCCGATGTGAATGATCTCCGACGCCTGATATCCGAAACAATGGATGCCCAATATCTCAAGCGTCTCGCGGTTGAACAGGATTTTCAGCATCCCCGTCTTCCGTCCGGTGATCTGCCCGCGAGCCATATTCCGGAAAAAAGCGTGTCCCACCTCGTACGGCACTTTCTCCTCGGTCAACTCCCTTTCGGTCAGACCCACGGAACTGATCTCAGGGATTGTATAGATTCCGGTCGGAATATTCTCGATTAGGAGCGTCGCGCAGACGCCCTCCACCATATGTGTCGCCGCGAACCGGCCCTGATCGTAGGCCGCGCTCGCCAGACTCGGGTATCCCACAACATCGCCAGCTGCGTAGATATTCGGCTGGGCGGTTTGATAGTTCTCGTTGACGACGATCAAACCGCGTTCATCCGTCTCGATCCCGATCTCTTCCAGACCCATGCGGTCCGAGTTGCCGGTCCGTCCCTGTGCCCACAGGAGGATATCGCTGCGAATTTCCTTGTTCGACTTGAGCGACAGGCGGACCTGGACGTCGTCCGCTTCGACTCGCAGGTACTCCTCGTTTTGCCGAATCACGACACCCTGATCCCGCAGGTGATAGGCCAGCGCATCGATAATCTCATCGTCCAGAAACGACAGCAGCTGATGTCGGCTGTTGATAAGATTGACTTTGATGCGGAGACTGCGAAAAATTGACGCGTATTCACATCCGATCACACCGGCTCCGTAAATCGTGATGGATCTCGGACTCTGTTCGAGGCCTAAGACGGTGTCGCTGTCGACGATTCGAGGGTGGGAGAAGTCAACATCAGGAGGATGGTACGGGCGCGCGCCCGTGGCGATAATGAATCCGGCCGCGGCATAGCGCTCAACGCCACCACTGTTCAGATCCACCTCGATGGTGTGAGGGTCCAGAAACCGGGCGCGACCGTGAATGACATCTATATGGTTACGCTGGTAAAACCCTTGGCGCAGATCGACCTGCTCGCTGATGACCGATTCGACCCGCCTCAAGAGATCTTGAAAGTTCGCCTCTCGAAAGGCGCCGGTATCGGCAAGGACCTGAATCGCGTGCCGTAGCGCTTTGCTTGGGATCGTTGCCCGATGGGTACAGTTGCCCCCTACCTTCGGTTTGTCGTCGATCACGACAACCTGCCTGCTCGACTTGACAGACTTCATCGCCGCCCCTTCACCACCGGGTCCGCTGCCAATGACGACTACATCATAGTCGAAGCTCATGCTCGATCCACCTCCGACATCCCGAGGTACCTAATGCAACCAGCCACGTCCTGAGAACGCGGGAAGGGTATGTGTGCCGAGGGACCACTATTTGATGCCGCGGGCCTGCGAAATATAAAGAGTCTTTTAGGGGGTATGGTCAAGTAGGGGCTGGAGCGGCGCTATTCTCGCCCCTTTTTCCCCAGGTTGCAAGCGTTGATCGACGCAGGGTCTGCGTTACTGAACTGATTTCAGTAGATATCCCTGCTCTGATGGCAGCTTACCCTGCACTGCAAGAACCTTAACACTGTCGTTCACCTTAAAGTGTCTGAACGCTTGGTTGCTATCGATCCTCCCTCAGTGGACAGGAGGACCATCTGATCCAAACTGTGGGATATAATAGTCATTCCTGCCTAGATACTCAAGAGCCAGGATGACATCCGCCGATTACGCTACCAGGATTCCCCGGACCCCGGATCCAGTTTCGCCTTCTCAGCGTCGACCCGATACCCCGTGGCTTGCCGCGTGAAGTTTATTTTTTACTTGCGGACTTCTTGTAATAGATGTACTATTAGTCTGAATGGTACATTGAAAGGCAAATTTGTGGAAATAGTCATCGACACCAGCGATTCAGTGCCAGTGTTTGCTCAATTGATTGATCAAATCAAAAAGGCCGTGCTCAGTGATGAGCTTAGCTCAGGGGCTGCCCTGCCTTCCATTCGGCAGCTTGCAAATGACATGAGCCTGAACCACAACAC